>JAYSEE010000021.1:6387-21734 GCA_041914045.1 Ferrovibrio sp.
AGTCCGCCAGCGCGCGACTTGAACCATTGCCGCGATTCGTCGATCAGCGTCACCAAGGCAAGCGGCAGGCCGAGCAGCCGGGCCGCCATCGCGGTGATGCGGTCGAAACGCGGATCGGCGGGCGTGTCGAGGATGCCATAGCTGCGCAGGGCGGCCAGCCGGGCCGATTCGGAAGCATTGATCAGTTCAGAATCGGTCAGGTCCGGCGAATCCGCCATGGCTGCTCACGCAAAGACTGTGGTTGCCCCGCTGTATTATGGGCTGCATTATGAGCGGGGCATGGGCCTTAGCGCAAGCGCGCCTCGCCCTCCACGCTCAGCCGCACCACGCGGGTGCCTGGTTCGGCCACCGGGGCCACCATCGCCTTGCCCATGGCGGGGGCCGAAGCCATCTGCATACGCATCACCGGCATCTGGTCCGGCGTTTCGCCGACGCGGATGCTGCGCCAGCCATCGAAACGGCGCTCCACCGCGCCGGCCGCCAATTCGGCGCGGGCGCGCAGGCGGGTCAGCGCCTCGCGGGTCAATTCGTCTTCCAGGCTGCGGCGCAGCTTGCGCGACAATTCATAGCTCAGATCCTGCATCAGCAGATCGTCCTGCTGCAGGCCGGCCACCGCTTCCAGCAGCTTGGCGCTGTCTTCGCTGCTCACCACCAGGGTTTGCTGCGCATGCCAGCGCGGCTTGTCGGGATTCGGCGGCAGCAATTTGCCATCCGGGCCGCGCTCCTGTTCTTCCCAGCTGTGATAGCCGGCGGTTTCGGTGATCAGGCCGGCGCTCTTGGCTTTTTGCAGCGCCTTGGTCATGGCCGCATTCACCGCATTCTGCGCGGCGGCCGGCGTTTTGGCCTGGCTGCGCACCAGCAGGCGGGCTTTCAGCACATCGGGCGTTACATCGCGTTCGGCGGTTTCCGAAAGCATCAGAATCGTGGCGTCGCGCGGCTCGGCGGCGGCGGCGGGCGGCGGCATCTGCGCCATGACGGGCAGACTGGCCGCGCCTAAGGCTAATGATCCGGCAAGGCAATAGATCAAGGCATAGCGAGACATGACATCCTCCGAATGAAGCGCCTGCATAATCGCGCAGCATGGCATTTCTATCCCGCCAAGGTGGCGGGAATGCGGCAATCAGAGTTTTCGCACCCGCATGGCGAAAAAGCCGTCGATGCCGCCGCGTTCGGCCCAATGGCTGGGCAGGCTGCGCAACGCCCCATCGGCGGAGATCATCGCCGCGTCGATACCCAGTTCGGCCGCCGAGACGGGCAGCAGCTCGCAATCCTTGCGCGCCTTGATCCAGGCCAGCTGCGCTTCGCCCTCCTCGGGCTCCAGCGAACACACGCAATAGACCAGCAAGCCGCCGGGCTTGAGCAGCGACAGGCCATGCAGCAAAAGCCGGCGCTGCAAGTCCGCCAGCTTGGCGATATCGGCGGGGCGCTTCAGATAAGGCAGGTCGGGATGGCGGCGGATCGTGCCGGTGGCCGAGCAGGGCGCATCCAACAGCACGCCGTCCAGCAGCGTGCCAGCCGGGGCGCCATCCGGGGCGCCAGCTTCCGGGGAGGCGTCGTCCGGCTGCCAGGTTTCGGCATCGGCGGTGCGCACCATGGCTTTCAGATTCAGCCGCGCCAGATTGCGCTTCAACCGTTGCAGGCGGGTTTCCGAGCGGTCGACGGCATAAACCGCCGCGCCCAGGCTGAGCAATTGCGCGGTTTTGCCGCCGGGCGCGGCGCAAAGATCGGCGATGCACTTGCCGGCAACCGGGCCGAACAGCTTGGCCGGCAGGCTGGCCGCCGCATCCTGCACCCACCAAGCCCCGGCCTCGAAGCCGGGCAGTTGCTCCACCGCGCCGCCGGCCATGCGGCGCAGCGATCGGCCGGGCAGGATTTCCGCCTGCAAGGCTTCGGCCCATTCGGCTTCCTGGCCCGGCTTCACCGAAATATCCAGCGGCGCTTCGGCCAGATGGGCATCCATGATGGCTTGCGCGGCGGCCTCGCCATAAGCGGCGATCCAGCGTTTGGCCAGCCAGCCCGGCGTGTTCAGCCGCCCGGCATTCTGCTCCATCAGCAGGGAGGTGCCTTCCTGCCCGCCCGCATGGCTGGCCCGGCGCAGCACGGCATTCACCAGGCCGCGCGCCTTGGCGCCGCCTTTTTCCGGCGGTGGCAGAATATCCACGCTGGCGCTGACCGCCGCATGGGCAGGCGTGCCGAGCAGCAGCAGGTCGCACAGGCCCAGCCGCAAGGCCTGCAAGGGCAGGCCGGCGGGCCGGCGCGGCACGAAGGCGTCGATCAAGGCGTCGATCTGGCCCAGGCGGCGCAGGCAGGTGGCGACCAGCCGGCGGATCGCGGCGCGGTCGCGCTCGGCCAGGGCGGTAAAGCCCATGGCTTTGTCGGCCAGGGCGTCGTCCAGCGCACGGTGCTTGTCCAGCACGGCTTGCAGCAGCCCGGCGGCAACGGCTCTCGGAAACGGGGCGGCGGCTTCGGCGGTCATGTTTGGTCCTGACTGGTCTTCTCGGGGCCTTCCGGGGCTTCTTCGCGGGCGCGCTGCTGCTGTTTGCGGCGGCCCAGATTGGCGCGCAGCCGGGCAGCCAGCCGTTCGCGTTCGGCTTGCTTGCGCAATTGGGTATCGGCGGTCAGGTTGCCGGGCGACTTGGGTTCCATCCCATTGTTTTACACCGGCTTTGCAAGGCTTGCATCGGCCGGGGGGCTGTGGCACTTTCCGCGCCGCCCAACGCCCCCCGCGGGATCCGTTTCGCATCGGGGCGACAAGCGGGCCGATCCGGCTTGCTGCCGTAGCTCAGTGGTAGAGCACGTCATTGGTAATGACGAGGTCGACAGTTCAATCCTGTCCGGCAGCACCAGTTCCTCTAAGCCGACATTTCCCTCGAAGCGTATTAAGAGCGAGATTCGTCGCCGATGGCTTGGGAACCACCCTCCACCCTGGAAGAAACCCTGAAATACGCGCTGGTGCCGCCGGCTTTGTATATCCGTTACCGGGTGTGGAAGGAGCTGCGTCGCGGCGAGGCCGAATTGGCGCTGGTGCCCTGGCTGGCCGATCCGCGCCGGGCGGCGCTGGATGTGGGCGCCAATAAAGGCGTGTGGACCCATATGCTGGGCCGGCATTGTCCGCAGGTCTTCGCCTTCGAGCCGAATCCCAAGCCCTTCCGGGTGCTGCAACGATGCAAGCCGGCCAATGCCCAGGCTTTCCGGATCGCCGCTTCCGACGCCGATGGCCAGGCGGAATTCCGCATTCCGATCGGCCGCAAGGGCTATTCCAACCAGGGCGGCTCGCTCAACGCGGAAAAGGTGGGGGATGCCTATGGCAGCCTCGCCATCGAAACCAAGCGTTTGGATTCATTGGAACTTCCGCCGGTCGGCTTCATCAAGATCGACGTTGAGGGGCATGAAGCGGAAGTTCTGGCCGGGGCCCGCCAGCTGATCGCCCGCGACCGTCCGGTGCTGGTGATCGAGATGGAGGAAAAGCATACCCGCCGCCCCATCGAAACCATGCTCGATGAGGTGCAGGCCCTGGGCTATGCCTGCCTGGCCTTGCGGCGGGGCGTGTTGACTGCACGCGCTCTGCTAGATTTGGAAGTCGAGCATAGAAATCCAAAGTATCGGGAAGACTACATCTTCAACTTTATATTCCTGCCCCAGTAATACTCGTATGTAATTCATGCGATTAATATTTTATTAGTCATATTGTGTCATATTTTTCTACAGTTCTGGTAAAAATGCGTTAGACTTCATCGCATCAGGCTGCGGGAGGCCAGGGGATGGCCCAGAAATTTCCATTCGCGAACTTTCAGATCGAAGGCAAGGTCGTCACCGTGATCATGGTGGCGGAATCCGGCATCGCCACGCCGGAACTTGCGCAGCGCTCCATGGTCGCCTTTCAGAAAAAGCTGGGTCGCAAGGATCTGGTTCTGGTGGCTCAGCCTCACGCCGGTCTATATCGGCAACCGCGCTTTCGTCGACAAGCTGAAGGATGTGCCGCTGGCCCGCATCAACTGGCAGCATTTCGAAGCGTGAACCGCTTCAGCGCCGGTTGCTTCAGCGACGGCTGTTCAGCCCGGCGCAATTGCGCAGATCAGCGCCCGCCAAATTGGCTTTCGCCATTTTGCATGAAGTGAAATCGGCGCCTTCCACCAGGCAGCCGCGCAGATCGCTGCCGGTCATGTCGGCATTTTCGAAGCGCGGAAACACCACGCGGCCGGTGGCCTTGTTGGCCGCGCTGTATATCGGCACGCCTTCCAGCCGCGCCCCGCGCAGCATCGCGCCGGCCATATTGGCGCCGGAAAAATTGCAGCCGCCGCAATCGGCCTGATCGAACACCGCCTTGCGCAGATCCGCGCCGATGAAGCTGGCGAACATCAACTGGCTGCGGTTGAACATCGCGCCGGCCAGATGCGCATCGTGGAACACCGCCGCGCGCAGATCGCAGCTGGAGAAATCCAGCCCTTGCAGCCGCATGCCGGTGAATACCGCGCGTTCGCCCTCGGAGCCATTGGAGGCGATCCAGCGGCCATGGGCGGCCAGCTTGGCTTCCACATCGGGCGGCAGATGGGTTTCCGCGCGGTAGATCGCGCCCATCAGATTGGCGCCGGTGGTGTCGCATTTGCTCAAATCCACGCTGCGCAGATTGGCGCCGCGCAGATCGGCTCCGGCCAATTTGGCGCCATCCAGCTTGGCGCCCACGAAGGTGGTGTCCTTCAGCTTGGCGCCGGAAAAATCCGCATTGGTAAGATCGGCCCCGGTCAGATTCACGGCGAACATCGTGGCGGCGGCGAAGGTGGCGCCCACCGCATGGGCATTGCTCAGATTGGCCTGATCCATCTGGGCGTTTTTCAGATTGGCTTCCTCGAGATTGGCGCCGCTCATATTCACCGGCACTTCCTGCGCCTCGTCCTTTCCGCCGGCGCTGCCCATGCGCATGATCTGCCCGGGCCGCAGATCGGTTTGGCGGAAGGATGTGCGGCTCAGCGTCGCCAGCACGAAATTGGCGCCGCGCAGGTCGGCGCGGTCGAACAGCACGCGGGTCAGGTCGGCGCGGGTGAAGTCGCTGCCGAACAGGTCGGCGCGCACGAAATGCGCTCCGACGAAGCTGGATTGCCCGAAATTGCAGCCGGGCAGGATGGCGTCGTCCAGCTTCGCTTCATTCAACAGAAGATTGGAAAAATCCTCGCTCTTGCGCTGCAGCCGTTCGCCGCCATTGCGCCCGGCCAGATAGGCGGCGTGGCGCGAAATGGCCCAGGCAACGGATTGCTGCGGCAGGCGAGCGGTCATGGCGTCCCGGTTGAATTTCTTGTGACCAGAATAAGTAAACTAAGTTGTCGCCACCAGGGTTTCCCAGAAATTGATGTTGAAAGGCTTTTACTGATGCCCCGCGCACGGATAAACTTTTTCCGGCAGGAAACAGGGCCGGAGGCCAGGCTATGGCGGGCAAGACGGACAACGCGTCGGAAAAGACTGAGGGCGCGAATCGCCGCCGCTTCGATCGGCGCGATACTGCTATTCCCGCCTGGCTGAGCCATGCCGGCAAACGCTTCGACGGCCATGTCACCAATCTTTCGCTGGATGGCTGCCTGTTCAACCCCGCGCCGAATCTGTCCGCGCCCGGCTTGGCGGTGGGCGAGAAAGTGAAGATCTGGCTGTCCGATCGCGACAGCCCGGTCAGCGGCAAGGTGGTGATGCGCAGCGAACGCGGCCTGCATTGCCGGCTCAGCGTGGCGGCGCCGGCGCTTGCCCGCATGTCGGCGGAGCTGGACGATATGGCGCTGCTGCTGCTGGGCGCCACGCGCACCAATTTTTCCGAGCTATCGCCGTCTTTGCCTGCCGGCAAGAGCGCGCGGCCGGCCGCGAAAAAGCCGGCGGTAAAAAAATCCCCGGCAAAAAAATCCCCAGCAAAAAAAGCGGTCAAGAAAAGGCGCTGAAGCGCCGACCGTTCATTTCGCATCCTCTTGTTTTCACGGCTGAAATAAATTTCAGCTAGGGCGATGCGCGAATCGGGTGTAATAAAACTGTAACATTCGATTCGTTAGAGTGCCTAATAGGACGATGGGTATGAACGCGACTTCCTTGGTGCTGGATCTGCTGGGCGGCATCGCGCTGCTGCTCTGGGGCGTGCGCATGGTGCGCACCGGCATGACGCGCGCTTTCGGGGCGCGTCTGCGCCGCGTGCTGGGCCATGCCACCCGCAACCGCCTCACGGCTTTCGCCGCCGGCATCGGCGTCACCGCGCTGCTGCAATCGGCCACCGCCACCGCCTTGCTGGTGGCATCCTTCGCCGGGCGCGGCCTGATCGGCGCAACGGCGGCGCTGGCGGTGATGTTGGGCGCCGATCTCGGCACCACCTTGGCGGCGCAGCTTTTTTCGCTCGATCTGCATTGGATCGGTCCGCTGTCGCTGGCCGCCGGCGTGGGCTTGTTCCTCAGCGGCGAGAGCGGCAGCCGCCGTCATGTCGGCCGGCTGCTGATCGGCTTCGGTCTGCTGTTCCTGGCGCTCAAGCTGATCGTTTCGGCTTCCGCGCCGCTGCGCGATGCGCCGGCCTTCGCCGCCGTGCTGGCGCCGCTGGCGCAGGAGCCGCTGCTGGCCATTCTGCTGGCAGCCTTGCTCACCTGGGCGGCGCATTCCAGCCTGGCCATCGTGCTCACCATCGCCGGCTTGGCCAGCACGGGGGCTTTGCCGCCGGTGCTGGCGCTCAGCCTTGTGTTGGGAGCCAATCTCGGCGGCGGCGTCACGCCGCTGACCGGCACCGCAGGCCAGCCCGCCAATGCCCGCCGTGCGCCGTTGGGCAATCTGCTGATGCGCGCCATCGGCGTGGCGATCGCGCTGCCGCTGATTGATCCGCTGGTCGGCTGGCTGCTGCAATTCGGCCCGGAAAGCCGGCTGGCGGTGAATGCCCACACGGTTTTCAATTTGGCTCTGGCGGTGCTCTTCCTGCCGCTGCTGCCGCTGGTGGATCGGCTTTGCCGCCGGCTGCTGCCCGATGCGCCCAGCACGGAAACCCTGGCCGCGCCGCGCTATCTTGATGATGCCGCCTTGGATACGCCCAGCGTGGCGCTGGCGGCGGCGGCGCGCGAAACCTTGCGCCTCAGCGATATCGTCAGCGGCATGCTCACCGATGCGATGACGGTATTCCGCACCGACGACGCCAAACTCGCCAAAGCCGTGGAGCAGGCCGACAATCAGGTGGATCGCCTGCATGAAGCGATCAAGCTTTATCTCACCGAACTGTCCAAGCATGAGATGGACAGCGCGGAAAGCCGCCGCCATGTGGATGTGCTCACCTTCACCACCAATCTCGAGCATATCGGCGACATCATCGACAAGAATCTGATGGAACTCGCCGCCAAGAAGATCAAGCACAAGCTGGCCTTCTCGGCGGAAGGCATGCAGGAATTGACGGAATTCCATGCCCGGGTGGCGGCCAATCTGCAAATGGCCTGCAATGTATTCATGGCCAACGACGCCAAGCTGGCGCGCCAGTTGCTGCGCGAGAAGACCGCTTTGCGCGAGGCCGAGCGTCAGGCGGCGGAGAATCATTATCGCCGCTTGGCGGCCGGACGCGCCGAAAGCATCGAAACCAGCGCGATCCATCTGGATATGATCCGCGATCTCAAGCGGATCAACAGCCATCTCACCGCCGTGGCCTATCCGATTCTGGAACAGACCGGCGAATTGTCGTCGTCGCGGCTGAAAAGCGGCGAGTCGGCCTCTGCCGGCAATGGCCAGCCGCGTCCTGCTTAGGGCCCGGCTTAATCGACGATGAACAGCTTGGCGCCGATTTCGGTGCGCGAGCGATGCGGCTCGGCATTGTCGGCCACCTGATAGCTCTGGCCCGGCTTCAGCGTGAAGACGCGGCCGTCTTCCAGCTCGGTGGCCAATTCGCCTTCCAGCACCAGCAGGATATGCCCCTTCACGCACCAATGATCGGCCAGATAGCCGGGCGTGTATTCCACCTGCCGCACGCGGATCGGGCCGAATTGCCGGGTGCGCCAATAGGCCATGCCGGTTTCGCCTTTATGCTCGGTGGCGGGCACGTCGGCCCAGTCTGTAGTGCCGAAGGGAAGGTCGTTGATCTGCATGGGCGTGGTTTACCACCCTAATTGCCGGCTGGCGAGGTCCTTCATGATTTCTTCCGCGCCGCCGCCGATGGCGTTCACCTTCACTTCGCGGTAGATGCGCTCCACTTTCGCCCCGCGCATGAAGCCGGCGCCGCCGAATATCTGCACGGCTTCCGAGGCGCAGAAGGCCAGCGTCTGCGTCGCCTGGTTTTTCAGCATGCAAAGTTCGGCCACCGGGCTTTCGCCCTGGTCCAGCCGCCAGGCGATGCTTTCCAGCATGGCCTGGGTGGCATGGATGTGCTGCGCCATGTCGATCAGCTTGTGGCGCAGCACCTGATGCTTGATCAGCGGCTTGCCGAAGGTCTCGCGCAGCTTGGCATAGGCCAAAGCTTCCTCATAGGCCACGCGGGCGAAGGCATTGGAGGAGGCGGCCAGGCCCAGCCGTTCGTCGTTGAAATTCATCATGATGCCGAGAAAGCCGGCATTCTCCGCCCCGATCAGATTGCTGGCCGGCACGCGGCAATCGTCGAAATGCAAAGTGGCGGTATCCGATGCCCACCAGCCCATCTTTTTCAGCGGCGTGCGCGTGAAGCCGGGCGTATCGCGCTCCACCAGCAGCAGCGAAATGCCGCCCATGCCGGGCCCGCCGGTACGCACCGCCACGGTGTAGTAATCCGCGCGCATGCCTGAGGTGATGAAGGTCTTTTCGCCGCGCAGAATGTAATCCTCGCCATCGCGCCGCGCGGTCATGCGCAGATTTGCTACGTCCGATCCGCCGCCCGGCTCGGTGATGGCCAGCGCGGAAATCTTTTCACCAGCCAGAATCTGCGGCAACACGCGCGCCTGCATTTCGGGCGAACCCAGTTTGGCGATCGGCGGCGCGCCGATGCTGTGGCTCATCAGCGAGGCGCAGATGCCGCCGGCTCCGCAGCGCGCCAGTTCTTCCGATGCGATGATGGCGTAGAAGCGGTCGGCCTTGATGCCGCCATGGCTTTCCGGAAAATTCAGTTGCAGCAGGCCGATCTCGGCGGCCTTGCGATACAGCGCGCGCGGAAATTCGCCGGCTTCATCCCAGGCATCGGCATAAGGTTCGATTTCGCGCGCCACGAAACGGCGCACTTGTTCGCGGAAGGCATCATGCTCGGCGGTGTAATAGGGCGATGCCATGGCGGTTTCCCCCTTATTGCGATTGCGGCGGGCGCAGCCGCGCCATCATGATGATGTCGTCGTAATGCTCGTCCAGCTTGCGGGCGCGGCGGCGCAGGCCTTCGGTCTCGAAGCCGAATTTGCGATACAGCGCAATCGCCGGCGCATTGCTGGCGAAGACCTGCAATTCCACCCGCTCCAGGCCGCACAGCCCGGCCTGCTCGATGGCCGCGCGCAGCAGCGCTTCGCCCAAGCCCTGGCCGCGATGTTCGGGATCCAGGCCCATGCCCAGTCGTCCCACATGGGAAAAGCCGGGCCGCGTATCGCTGGGCGGATCGGCGAAGATATCGCACCAGCCGACCACGCTGTCGTCTTCCACCGCCACCATGAAAGGCAGCCCGCGTTTGAGCATGTTGGCGATGAAGAAACGCGCCTGCTCGGCGCTGGGGGCTTCGGTGAAGGCGATATAGACGCGTTCACGCGCCACGCGATCCAGGCAGGCGCGATAGCTTTCGACATCCTCGATGCGGATCGGGCGGATTTCCGTCATGCCTTCAAGGCCGCCAATATCTGCCGCGTGGCGACCTGATCGCCCACCGCCACGCTCAGGCTGTCCAGCACGCCATCCATCCGCGCCACGCATTCATGCTGCATCTTCATGGCTTCCAGCACCACCAGGCTCTGACCCCGGCGCACGGCATCGCCGGGCTTGGCCAGCAGCGCCACGATCTTGCCGTTCATCGGCGCACGCAATTCCGCCTCGCCGCCGCTGTCTTCCGCAAGACGCGGCAGATAGGTGATGTCGGTCAGGCGCAGATCCCGCGCGCCGATTTGCAGCAGCAGATCGCCATCGGCAAAACGGTGATAGGCATCGCAGGCCACGCCATCCAGCAGCAGGCGCGTGTCGCTCAGCAATGTTGCTTCGATGGCGGCATCGGGCAGCGTTACGCGATAGCGATGCGGGGCCAGACTCCGCACCTCGGTCTTGATGATGCTGTCATCCAGCCGCAGCGTTACCGGCGAAAACGACAGGCCGTTGCTGGACCATGCGCGCGCCGGATCGTGGCCCTGGGCGCGCGCGCCGGCCTCATAGAACAAGACAGCGGCAGCGGCCAAGGCTTGCGGCGTCGTCTTGGGCGCTTGCGGTTCGGCGCAATGCTCCGGGATGAAGCGCGTGGTGGCCTGGCCGTTTGCAAAGACCGGATGGCGCAGCAACTCGATCAGGAAGCCGCGATTGGTCTCGATGCCCAGCGCGCGGGTGGCCTCCAAAGCCTGGATCAGCCGGCGGCGGGCTTCCTCGCGCGTGGCGCCATGGGCGATGATCTTTGCGATCATCGGATCGTAATAAGGCGAGACCGTCTGGCCATCATACAGGCCATGATCCACGCGGATGCCCGCGCCAGCCGGTATTTGCCACACATCCAGCCGGCCCGATTGCGGCAGAAAGCCCTTATGCGGCGCTTCGGCGTAAAGCCGCGCCTCGATGGCATGGCCCTTGGGGGCGATATTGTCTTGGCGCATCGGCAAGGCTTCGCCGGCCGCCACGCGGATTTGCAAAGCCACCAGATCGACGCCGTAAACCGCTTCGGTGACCGGATGCTCTACCTGCAACCGCGTATTCATTTCCAGGAAATAGAATGCGCCGTCGCCGCCGAGCAAAAACTCCACCGTGCCGGCGCCGACATAGCCGATGGCCCTGGCCGCCGCTACCGCCGCTTCTCCCATGCGGGCGCGCAAAGCGGCATCCACGGCGGGCGAGGGCGATTCCTCCAGCACCTTCTGATGCCGGCGCTGGACGCTGCAATCGCGCTCGCCGAAATGCAGCACAGCGCCATGGCTGTCGCCGAAAACCTGGATTTCCACATGGCGCGCATCCAGCACGGCTTTTTCCAGGATCAATTCGCCGCTGCCGAAGGCGTTTTGCGCTTCCGAGCGCGCCGTGGCGATGGCGGCCGGCAAATCCTCGGCTGCAAGCACCAGGCGCATGCCGCGCCCGCCGCCGCCGGCCGCGGCCTTCACCATCACCGGCAGGCCGATCTTCGCGGCCTCGGCAATCAGCCGCGCATCGCTTTGATCCTCGCCCTGATAGCCCGGCACGCAAGGCACATTGGCTGCGATCATGCGCCGCTTGGCCGCCGCCTTGTTGCCCATGGCGGCGATGGCTTGCGCCGGCGGGCCGATGAAAACCAAGCCGGCCTCGGCGCAGGCGCTGGCGAAATCGGCATTCTCCGAAAGAAAGCCATAGCCCGGATGCACCGCGCCGGCGCCGAGTTGCTTGGCCGCCGCGATGATGGCCGCAATATTCAAATAGCTCGATGCTGCCTCCGCCGGGCCGATGCACAAGGCGGCATCGGCCATGCGGGCATGCGGCGCATCGGCATCGGCCTCGGAATAGACCGCCAAGGTGCGATAGCCCAGCGCGCGGGCCGAGCGGATCACCCGGCAGGCGATCTCGCCGCGATTGGCGACCAGAATACTGTCGAAAGCCATACTAGTCTTTCCGCTTGCCCGGCAGGATGCCCATGTATTTCGAGATGATGCCCAGCATAACCTCGTCGGCGCCGCCGCCGATGGAGGCCAGCCGGCTGTCGCGATAGGCGCGGCTGATCGGCGTTTCGTTCATGAAGCCCATACCACCGAAATATTGCAGGCAGGCGTCGGTGATTTCGCGCGCCAGGCGGCCGGCCTTCAGCTTGGCCATCGAGGCGAGCATGGTCACATCCTCGCCTTGCAGCATCAAATCGGCGGCGCGATAGCTGATCGACCGCAGCAATTCCACCTCGGTGCGCAATTCGGCCAGGCGGAAATGCACCACCTGATTATCCAGGATGGATTGCCCGAAAGCCTTGCGCTGGCGGGTGTATTCAATCGTTTCGTCGATATGGCGGTCGAAGGCCAGCAGCGAGGAAAAGGCGCACCATAGCCGCTCCTCCTGGAATTGCCGCATCTGATACACGAAGCCATGGCCTTCCTGGCCGATGCGATAGCGCTGCGGCACGCGCACATCGTCCAGATAAACCTGCGCGGTGTCGGACGAGCGCATGCCCATCTTGTCCAGCTTGCGGGCGATTTCCACACCCTTGGTTTTCATCGGCACGCAGATCAGCGATTTATTCTGATGGATCGGGCCTTCTCCGGTATTGGCCAGCAGGCACATCCAATCGGCTTGCGTGCCGTTGGTGGTCCACATCTTGCCGCCATTGATCACGTAATCGTCGCCATCCTTGCGGGCATTGGTTTTGATGCCGGCCACATCCGAACCGGCGCCGACTTCCGACACGCCGAGGCAGACCACTTGGTCGCCGGCGATGGCGGGTGCGAGAAACTCTTTCCGCAATTCATCCGAACCGAAGCGCGCCAAGGCCGGCGTGCCCATATCGGTCTGCACGCCGATGCCCATCGGCACGCCGCCGCAATTGATATGGCCCAGCGCTTCGATCATCACCATCTGATAGGAGTAATCCAGGCCAAGGCCGCCATATTCGACGGGCTTGTTGATGCCGAGAAAACCGAGATCGCCCATCTTCTTGAACAAGGCATGGGCGGGGAAAGCGCCATCGCGTTCCCATTCCTCCACATGCGGATTGATTTCGCTGTCGATGAACTTGATGAGGTTGCGGCGGATTTCCTCATGTTCCTGGGTGAATTGCATTTCGGTTTCCTCCTGGTGTCTTTTTTATCTATGCGATCTTATTCATGGGCGCGCGATGCCGAAGGCATTGGCCTTGGGCGAGCGCAGATCGGCTTCGCGGGTCATCGCCAGGCAATCGGCCAGCAGGCGGCGGCTGTCGCGCGGATCAATCAGGCCGTCATCCCACAGCCGCGCGGTGGCGAACAGCGCCGTGCTTTCCTTTTCCATCTTGGCGGCGACTTTCGCTTTCATGCCGTCCAGCATGGCGGCATCGGGTTCGGCCCCGGCGCGGCGGAATTTTTCTTCCGCCACGATGGCCAGCACGCCGGCGGCCTGCTCCGGCCCCATCACGGCGATGCGGTTACTCGGCCAGGCGAAGATGAAGCGCGGATCGTAGGATCGGCCGCACATGCCGTAATTGCCCGCGCCGAAACTGGCGCCGATATGCAGAGTGAGTTTCGGCACGCGGGCATTGGTGACGGCTTGGATCATCTTCGAGCCATGCTTCACGATGCCGCCGCGTTCGGCTTCCTTGCCCACCATATAGCCGGTGGTGTTCTGCAAAAACACGATGGGCATATCGGCCTGGTCGCAAAGCTGGATGAATTGCGCCGCCTTCACCGCGCCTTGCGGGTCGATCGGGCCGTTATTGCCGATCAGGCCCACCGCCTCGCCCTCGATGCTGGCCTGACCGCAGACCGTATGGGTGCCGTAAAGCGGCTTGAAATCGGTGAAGTCGCTGTCGTCCACCAAACGGGCGATCACCTCGCGCACATCATAGGGCTTACGGTAATCCGTCGGCACGATGCCGCAGAGTTCGTCGATGGCATAGCGCGGTTCGCGCCAGGATTTCACCAGCCGCGGCGGCAGGCGCTGGTTCCAGGGCAGGCGGGCCATGATCTCGCGGCCGATGCGGATGGCGTCGGCATCATCCTCGGCCAGATATTCCGCCACGCCGGAGATAGTGGCATGAAGGTCGGCGCCGCCCAGCTCTTCGTCGGATGCGATCTCGCCGGTGGCGGATTTCAACAGCGGCGGCCCGGCCAGGAAAATCTTGGCGCGGTTCTTCACGACGACCACGTAATCCGACATGCCGGGAATATACGCGCCGCCGGCGGTGGACGAGCCATGCACGATGGTGACTTGCGGAATGCCGGCCGCCGAGAGCCGCGCCTGATTGGCGAAGCCGCGCCCGCCATCCACGAAGATATCGGCCTGATAATTCAGATTGGCCCCGCCGGATTCGACCAGGTTCACCACCGGCAGCTTGTTTTGCAGCGCGATCTCCTGCGCGCGCAGGCTTTTGCGCAGACCCATCGGCGCGATGGTGCCGCCCTTGATGCCGGAATCGCTGGCGGTGACCAGGCAGCGTATGCCGGAGACGAAGCCGATGCCGGCGATGAAGCCGCCGCCCATGATATTCTCGGCACCATCGTCGTCATGCATGTTGAGGCCGCAGAGCGTGGAGATTTCCAGCCAGGGCGCGCCGCGATCCAGCAGATGCGCCAGGCGCTGGCGCGGCGTGAGCTGGCCGCGCTTCTGGAAAACCGGCAGCTTGGCGTTCGAGGTGTCGCGCACGCGCTGTTCAAGCCGCCGGAAGCCGTCGATCAGCGCCAGCATGTCGGCGCGGTTGCGCTTGAAGGCTTCGCCATTCGGGTCGATGCGGGAGTCGATGATCGCCATCAGTCTTTTTCCTGCAGAACTTTCGGCATCACCGCGCGGTGGAAACCGTCGAAGGCTTCGGATTTATCGTGCTTGGGCAGCTTCACATGCCGCCGCGCATTGGGCACGCCGCCATCCACGCGCAGGCATTCGCCGGTGATGAAACTGGCCGCCGGGCTGAGCAGGAATACGATGGCGGCGGAAATTTCCGCTTCGCTGGCCAGGCGTTGCAGCGGCACATGCTCGCGCATCGAGCGGATCTGCGGCTTCATCCAGTCGGGATAGGTATCCATGCCCGACGAGGCCACCCAGCCCGGCGCCACGGCGTTGACGCGCACGCCGGATACCGCCCATTCGCTGGCCGCCGTTTCGGTGAAATTCACCATGCCGGCGCGGGCCGCGCCGCTATGGCCCATGCCCGGCATGCCGTTCCACATATCGGCGACGATATTCACGATGGCGCCGCCATGGTCGTTCATCCATTGCGTATAGGCTTCGCGCGCCATCAGGAAGCCGCCGGTGAGATTGTTGCGCACCACGGCATCCCAGCCCTTCTGGCTGATCGCGGCGAGCGGCGCGGGAAATTGCCCGCCGGCATTGTTCACCAGCGCGTCGATGCGGCCGAAGCGGGCGAGAATGGCCTTGATGGTCTCGGCGACTTGCGCTTCCTCGCGGATATCGCAGGTGAAGCAGTCGACCGGCGTGCCGGCATCCTGCGCGATCTCGGCGGCCACGGCGTCCAGCTTGTCGCGCTTGCGGCCCAGCAGAGCCAGGCTGGCGCCAAGGCTGGCCAGTTCATGCGCCGTGCCGCGGCCGATTCCGCTGCCGCCGCCCGTACCGATAACCACCAGGCCTTG
>JAYSEE010000022.1:0-917 GCA_041914045.1 Ferrovibrio sp.
GGCATAGGAATTCATTGAAGACACCTTTTATGAACAATCTCCCTCTATGAGAGCATATGAGAACGGAATGTCAACATAATATTCGCAATATGTTCTCTATTGTTCCCCCGTCCCGCAGAAAATCAACGACTTAGCTGGCCGCCATGGATCCCCGCTTGCGCGGGGATGGCGGGGAGAGGGGATGAGGGATGTGGGAAAAAGCGCGGACGGCAGGAGTAACGGCTGCGATTACCAGCTTGAGTCGCTGTTGCTGCCGGTGTCGCTGATGCGGTTGGCGCGGCGCATCAGGCTGCTCAGCGCCTCGAAGGCCATCATCTTGGCCATGTGGTCGACCTGGCGGCGCTGGTCTTCCAGATAGCGCGCCACCGAACCCGGGCCGTCCTGCGGCGCGGCCGCGGCGGTCGTCTCGGCGGCGGTGTCCAGCCCCTCGGCATGGGCATCCAGCTTGCGGGTGAAATAGGCGTGGATATCGGCCAGGCTGCGCTTGTTGCCGGCGCTGTCGAAAAACACCGTGGGATTGCTGGCGGCAGCATCGGGCAGCAGGTCGGCGGCGAGGGCCTGCGAATTCCCGCGCAGCGCGCCGAGGAATTTGCTGGCGCCGTTCGGCCCGAGGAAATGCCCGAGATAGAGATCGGTCTTGCTGGCTTCCACGCCGAATTCGCGGGCCAGGATATCGCGGTTGGCGCGGGCATATTCGGCGGCCATGGCCGAGGAGAGGCGGGGATCGTCGCGCAAGGCCAGGATCGCCTGGCGTTGGGCCGGATCGTTCACCTTGGGGCGGCCATCGCTGCCGCGCGTGATCTCCGCCGCCTGTTCCGACAGGCCGTATTTCGCGCCATGATCGCGCACCATTTCCAGCCAGGTGCCTTCCACGAACTGGAACAGGCCGCGTGCCGAGCTGGTCTTGGCCTGGGCAT
>JAYSEE010000022.1:927-21410 GCA_041914045.1 Ferrovibrio sp.
GGCATCGGTGCGGAAGCCGCTTTCCTGCGCCGCCTGCGAAACCAGGAAGCCGAAATCCACGCCGGCGGACCGGCTGGCCTGGCGCAGGGTATCGAGCAGTTCGGTGCTGACGCGATGCTTGCCCACGCGCACCGTGTCGGCGGCGGCGCTGCTGCTGTTGAGCGTGCTGGGCGGCATGGGTACGGCCATGGCGGTCGTCCGTCTGTTGAATCCGAATCCGTCAGCCTCGAATATCGGCGGCCAAGGCAAAGAAAGCGTTAATCCGAAACGCGCAAAATGCCCCCTGACTATAATTGATGGCGATCATGGCCGAAGGATTTGTCGATTTTCTGCTGAATGCCGGCTGGGCGCCGCAAGGCCCCTGGCTGGCCGCGCTATGGCTGCTGCTGATCGGGCTGGGCCTGCCGCTGGGGCTGATGGCGGTTCTGGACCAATGGCTGGCGAAATCCTTCGGCATCGACCGCGTGGCGCTCGCCACCCGGCATGGCGGCTTCATGAATTCCTGGGCGGTGTTCGGGCGCGGCGCGGCGGATTACCGCGACCTCAAGCCGCTTTTCGAAAAAGCCGAAGCCGCCGAACTGGCGCGGTTTCCCGATGGCAGCGCCTGCATGGCGGTGCGCTTCGCCGATGCGCGGCAGGCCAGGCAGGCGGCCAGCGAGGCGGGCGATGGCAGGCTGGGCAGCTTTGCCGCGCGCGGCATCGAACTCGGCCCCGCCGGGCTGCATTTCCAGACCGATGGCGAATACCGCTTCGGCGAATGGCTGGCGGTGGACGACGCCCTGTTCGGCTTCTACGGCGAGGATGCGGCAGCCTTGCAGCGCCGCCGCCGCGCGACGCCCAGCCTGATCCAGCGCCCGCTGCCGCGCCCGCTGCTCTGGCTGGCCGGCCGGAGCGGTTTCCTGCTGCTGGCGTTGCTGTGGCTGTTGGTGCAGGCCTTGCCGGCCAGCCTGTTGCTGGAAGCCGGCATGGCGCGGCTGCCGCAGACCGAGCGCGAGCCGGCCAGCGTGAGCGAGTTGCGCGAAGCCTTGCGCGGCATCGAGGCGGCGCGTCTGGTGCCCGAAGGCGGCGATTTGGCTTTCAGCATCGAACGCCAGCAGGATGCCCCGCGGTGGCGCGACATGGCCTTGCTGGATGAAGCCTTGGGCAGCCACGGCATGCGGGTGCGGCTGCGCCTGCGGCCCGGCCGGCAGATAGCGGAGGTCTTGCCGCTGACCGCGCGCAATGCGCTGGAACGCGGCTTCAACTTGGCCGGCAGCGGGCCGGAGGATGCCGTGCTGCTGGCGGCTTTGCGCGATGCGGTGCTGGCCGCCGGCTGGCAATGGCGGCCCCGGCTCTGGCCCTTTTGGGATTGAAGCGGCATGATGCTGCTCCGGTTAGGGAGGAAGCATATGCCGATCGGTTATAAGCAGATGGTCGCCGAGGCGTTGACCGAAATCGAAACATGGACGCCGGACCAGGTGGCCCGGCATCTGAGCGATCCCGGCGCGTTGCTGGTGGATATCCGCGATCCGCGCGAGCTGGAGCGCGACGGCGCCATTCCCGGCGCTCTGCATGCCACGCGCGGCATGCTGGAATTCTGGATTGATCCGGAAAGCCCCTATCACCGCAAGGCTTTTGCCGAGCCCAAGCAATTCATTTTCTTCTGCGCCGGCGGCCTGCGTTCGGCCTTGGCCGGGCAGACCGCGAAACGCATGGGCCTGGCCCGCGTGGCGCATATGGATGGCGGCTTCGGCGCCTGGAAGAAGGCTGGCCATCCGGTGGAGGCTTGGGCGGCCAAGCCGCATGCGGGAGAGAAGAAATGAGCGGACCTCTCAGCGGATTGCGCGTGATCGAGATGCCGTCCATCGGCCCGGTGCCGTTCTGCGGCATGCTGCTGGCCGATCTGGGCGCGGATGTGCTGCGGATTGATCGCGTCGGCCATGCCGATCTCGGCCTGCCGGTGCCGCCGCAATACGAATTGCTCGGCCGCGGCAAACGCGCCCTGGCGCTGGACTTGAAAAGCCCGGCCAGCATCGAACTGGTGCTCAAGCTCTGGGAGAAAGCGGATGTGATCCTGGAAGGCTTCCGTCCCGGCGTGATGGAGCGGCTCGGCCTGGGGCCCGATATCGTGCAGGCGCGTGCGCCGCAATTGATTTACGGCCGCATGACCGGTTGGGGGCAGAATGGTCCGCTGGCCCAGGCGGCGGGGCATGACATCAACTATGTCGCGCTGACCGGCGCGCTGGCCGGCATCGGCCCCGCCGATGGCAAGCCGGTGCCGCCGCTCAATCTGGTGGGCGATTTCGGCGGCGGTTCGCTGTATCTGGCGATGGGCGTGCTGGCGGCCTTGTTCGAGCGGCAGAGCAGCGGCAAGGGCCAGATGGTGGATGCCGCCATGGTGGATGGCGCGGCTTCGCTGATGACTTTGTTCCATGCGCTCAAGGCCGGCGGCATGTGGCAGGACAAGCGCGGCGTGAACATGCTGGATGGCGGCGCGCCCTGGTATGGCGCCTATGAATGCGCCGACGGCAAATACATCTGCATCGGCTCCATCGAGGGCAAGTTCTATGCCGAGCTGATCCGCAAGCTGGGCCTCGATCCGACCTGGCTGCCCAAGCAGCATGATGCGAAACGCTGGGGCGAGTTGCAGGCGGCATTCGCCGCCGCTTTCCGCAGCCGCACGCAAGCCGAATGGTGCGCGGTCATGGAAGGCAGCGATGTGTGCTTCGCGCCGGTGCTGGGGCTGGAGGAATCCACCAAACACCCGCATATGATGGCGCGCGGCACCTATATCGAGCGCGACGGCATCCCGCAGCCGGCGCCGGCGCCGCGTTTTTCCCGCACGCCGGGGGCGGTGCGGCGCGGCGCGCCGGGCACCGATCCGGACGATACCGGCGCCGATGCGCTGCTGGAATGGGGCATCGCTGAAAACGCCGGCACATAAGCCTGTCAAGGAAAGGACGTTACGATGGATCTCGGCATCGCGGGGCGCAACGCCCTGGTTTGCGCGGCAAGCAAGGGATTGGGTCTGGGCTGCGCGCTGGCGTTGGCCAAGGAAGGCGTATCGGTGACGATCACCGCGCGCGGCGCCGATGCGCTGGCGGCTGCGGCCGAGCGCATCCGCCGCGAAGCGCCGGGCGCGCAGGTGAAGACCGTGGCGGGCGACATCACCACCGAGCAGGGCCGCGCCGATGCGCTGGGCGCGGCGCGCGAATTGGGCAAGGGCAGCATCGACATTCTGATCAACAATGCCGGCGGCCCGCCGCCGGGCAATTTCCGCGATTGGGACCGCGATGCCTGGATCAAGGCGGTGGACGGCAACATGCTGACGCCGATCGCGCTGATCAAGGCCGTGGTGGACGGCATGGTCGAACGCAAATTCGGCCGCGTGGTGAATATCACTTCATCTGCGGTGAAGGCCCCGATTGCCGTGCTGGGCCTGTCCAACGGCGCGCGTTCGGGCCTTACCGGCTTCGTGGCCGGCATCGCGCGCGATCCGTCGATTGCCGGCAACAACGTAACGATCAACAACTTGCTGCCCGGCCGCGTGCTGACCGACCGGCTGCGCAACATGTTTCCCAACAAGGGGCCGGGCGTGGATGTGGATGCGGAATTGCAGGCGCAGGCGGCCAAGACCGTTCCGGCCGGCCGGCTCGGCGCGCCGGAGGAATTCGGCGCGGTCTGCGCCTTCCTGTGTTCGCGGCCGGCGGCCTACATGACCGGTCAGAATGTGCTGATGGATGGCGGCGGCTATCCGGGTACGTTCTGAACGCGGCAAATAACGCCGCGCTGGCGCGGGGCGTTATTTGCCCCAGCTTTGCAGCCGCTTGGCCGCCTCGACCATGCGCTCGGTGGCGCCGGCGAAGGAGAAGCGCAGGAAATGGTGGCCGCGCGGGCGGTCGAAATCGAAGCCCGGCGTGGCGGCAATGCCGGTATCGTGCAGCATGCGCCGGCAGAAATCCTGCGCATCGTCGGTGAAGCGCGAAATATCGGCATAGATGTAGAAAGCGCCGTCGGCGGGTGCGAGCTTGTCGAAGCCGGCCTTGGGCAATTCGTTCAGCAGGATTTCGCGGTTGCGGGCATAGCGCGCCACATTCTGCTCCAGCTCGTCATAGGCCGAGAGCGCCGCCACGCCCGCCACCTGGCTGATGCCGGGAGCGGAGATGTAGAAATTCTGCGCCAGGCATTCGATCGGGCGGATCAAGGCTTCCGGCAGCACCATCCAGCCCAGCCGCCAGCCGGTCATCGAGAAATACTTCGAGAAGCTGTTGATCACGATGGCCTGGTCGGTGATGCCCAGCACCGATTTGGCGCGGCCGTTATAGGTGATGCCGTGGTAGATTTCGTCCACGATCAGCCAGCGGCCCTGCATCGCGCAGTCATCGGCCAGCGCCTTCAGCGCGGCATCGTCCAGCATGCAGCCGGTGGGATTGGCGGGGCTGGCCACCAGCACGCCCTTGGCCTCTGGGGCCACGGCATTGATCTCGGCCGGCGTCGGCTGGAAGCGCGCCGCCGCCTCGGTGGCGATCATTTTCGGCACCAGGTCCAGCGCCTTCAGGATATTGCGATAGGCGGGATAGGCCGGCTCGCCCAAAGCCACGCTGTCGCCGGCATCGAAAGCGGCCAGGAAGGCTAGCTGGAAGCCCGCCGACGAGCCCGTCGTCACCACGATGCGTTCGGGCGGCACGCTGAGGCCGTAATAGTCGCGGTAATGCCGCGCGATCGCTTCGCGCAGCGGCGCGAGGCCGAGCGCCAGGGTATAGCCCAGCGGGTCGCGCTGCGCCTCGCGCACGGCGGCTTCGATAGCGGCGCGCGGCGCGGGCGTGGAGGGCTGGCCCACTTCCATATGGATCACATCGCCGCCCTCGGCTTCGCGCGCGGCGGCGGCCTTCATCACTTCCATAACGAAAAACGGATCTATATTGCCGCGTTTCGACGGCAGCGGCTTCAGATTGCGCATGGCTGTATTACTCCATCAATGCTCATCGCCCACGGCGAGGCCGAAGCCGCGCTTGTCGGCGGCGGCGCGGCAGCTATTCGGCGCGCCGGGCGAGCCCTGGCTGCACAGGCTGAGCGTCAGCCGCCCGAGCCGGCGCACCTCGGCGCTGGCCACGCCGCGCTTCACGATCTCGGTCATGGCGGCCTGATCGGCGCCGGCTTCATACAGCAGCGGCGCGGTGGGGGCCGGTTGGAACAGACGCGGGCGCGCCAGCGCCTCGGCGGCCTGCATCTTTTCCGGCGTCAAGCCATGCAGCAAGGCCTGCGCCAGCGCGGCCGGGGCCGGCGCGCCGCCCGAGGCGGCAGCGGCGGCATAGGCTTGGCGGCCGGTGGGATGCACGGCGGCCATGGCGGTGAGATAGGGATTCTCATCGCCATTCTGGTTCGGCGGCGCGGCGAACAGGATGTTGGTTTGCAAGCCGACGCGGCGCGCGCCGAAGGGTTTCGACAGGCCGATGGCGCAGGCGGCGGTGCGGCCATAGCGGTCCATCACCGCAATCGAGGCCGAGCCATGCTCGAACATCGGCGCCCCGGCTTCCAGGCCCATATAAGCCTGGCCGATGGCGGCGGCCTGGGCGGCGGGCTTGGCGCCGCTGCTGCCGAAGCCGAAACTGCCGCCGCCGCCGCCGCTATAGCCTTGCTCCATCAGCCAGGCGGCAATCGCGCCGCCGCGCGCCTCGGGCGTGAAATACAGCTTGATGCGGTTGCGGAATTCCAGCTCGATGGGCTTGCTGCTCTGCGCGGCGTAATTGCGCAGATCCTCGGCGGTGATGGCGCCGCCGACTTGGCCGATATCGCTGAGCAGCACCTGGGCGATCAGGCCCTGATAGAAATCATGCGCGCCGGCGCTGCGCAGCCGGCTGAGCAGATTGGCCAAGGTGGGATTGGGAATCTTCTCGCCTTCGCCGCGCACGCCGCCGCTCTGGCGGCCGAGCAGCATGCCGAGTTCGGGCGATTGCGTGACCGGCGGCTGGGTTTCCTGCACGGCCTGCGCCAGGGCGCGGCTGGTGGCGTCGCCGAAGCGGGCCAGTTGTTCGGCGGGGATCACCACCTGCTCCCAGCGCAGCCGGCCATAAGCGCCATGCAGCAGGGCCATGCCGCGCACCAGGGCGGGGATCGGGATCGCGCCGCCGCCGGCCGGCATGCGCAGCGGGAAGGAAATCGCGTCGATCTTCAAATTCTCGGCATCGGCGGCCAGACAGACGCCGCCGGCCCCCAGCGATACGGCGGCGGGGTAGGTGACGGACATGGCGAATATGCCGGCCACGGCGGCATCGGCGGCGAAACCGCCGGCTTCCAGGATATCGCGCGCCACCAGGGCGGCCCGGGGCTCGTCGGCCGCCACAGTGCCGACAAATTTGCTGGGCAGATTCTGGATGGTCTTGTCTTCCTTGCCGCTGGAGCAGCCGGCAAGCAGCCCGGCGGCGAGGATCACCGCCAGGGTTGCGCCTTTTGGGAAAACCGCCAAACATTGACGCAGCGGCGGGTAAAACCTACCTATAACGGACGGAAATGCTGCAGTTCGGCGCGGGGCGCTGGACGGATTTGGAACTCGTTTCACCATGGCCTCTTACTGGTCCTCCTTGCGTCGCAGCCTGACCCGCATTGCATTGCGGTCCGGCCGCTTGGCCCGTTGCCTGGCCCATTGCTTGGCCCATTGCTTGGCATCGCGCCGCAGTATCTCCGCTGCGGCGGCGCTGGCCTTCGGGATAAGCCTGCTGCCGCAGCCGGCGCTGCTGCCGTTTGCCGACCCGGACCGGCTTTCCGGCCAGGCCTGGGCGCAACAGCGGCGCGGCGGGGTATCCCTGGTCCGCGATGCCGAGATCGAAGCTACCATTCGCGCCTATGCCTCGCCACTGCTGGGGGCGGCCGGAATCGGTTCGGAATCCGTGCTGGTCTATCTGGTCAACGAACGCAGCCTGAATGCCTTCGTGGCCGGCGGGCAGCGCATCTTCGTGCATACCGGTCTGTTGCAGCGGGCCGAGCGGCCGGCCCAGGTGATCGGCGTGCTGGCCCATGAAATCGGCCATATCGCCGGCGGCCATTTGGCCCGGCTGGAAGATTCGCTGGGGCAGGCTTCGGCCATCATGATCGCCAGCATGCTGCTGGGCGCGGCGGCGGCCGTGGCCTCGGGCAGCGGCGAGGCGGCGATGGCCGGCGTGCTGGCCGGCCAGCAGGTGGCGACCCGCAACCTGCTGTCCTTCACCCGCGCGCAGGAATCCGCCGCCGATCAGGCCGGCGCGAATTTCCTGGAGCAGACGCAGCAGAGCGCGCGCGGCCTGGCCGAATTCATGAATATCCTGGCCAATCAGGAAGCCCTGGTCGTGGAGCGTCAGGACCCCTATGTGCGCACCCATCCGCTTTCCGCCGAGCGCGTATCGGCGCTGAATGCCCGGGTGGCGCAATCGCGCTATGGCGACAAGCCCGATACGCCGGAGAATATCGAACGCTTCAACCGCATGCAGGCCAAGTTGATGGGCTATCTCGATGGCCTGCCGGCGACGCTGCGCAAATATCCGGCCGCCGACAACAGCCGCTATGCCCGCTATGCCCGCGCCTTCGCGTATTTCCGCGCGCTGGATTTCGCCAAGGCGCTGGAGCAGGTGGACAGCCTGCTGGCGGAATTTCCCAACGACCAGTATTTCCATGAATTGAAGGGCGACATCCTGCTCGATATGGGGCGGATCAAGGATGCCGTGGAGGATCATCGCCGCGCCTACGAATTGGCGCCGAACGAGCCCTTGCTGGCCTATGGCTTCGCCCGCTCTCAGATCGCGTTGGACGATCCGGCCTTGCTGCCGGAAGCCACCCGCAGCTTGCAGGAAGTCACCCGCCGCGAGCCGGAGAATGTCGGCGCATGGCAGCAACTGGCGGTGGCCTATGGCAAGGCCGGCGATATCGGCATGGCCTCGCTGGCCAGCGCCGAACGCTTCCTGGCCAGCGGCGAATTGCGCGATGCCCAAGGCCAGGCCGAGCGCGCCAAACGCCTGCTGAAAGAGGGCAGTCCGGGCTGGCTGCGCGCCCAGGATGTGATCGACGCGGCCACCGACCGGCGGCGCGAATTGCGCAATCGCTGAGGCTATGGCGCATGACATCAATGTGCATTGCGCCATGCCGGGCGGCTGGGCATAGTCGGCACCCTTACAGCAAAGGATAGCCCATGCGTTTGCCCCGTAGCCTGCTGGCCCTGTCGGCCGCTTTCGCGCTGCTTGCCGCGCCGGTTCTGGCCCAAGATAAAGATGCCTTTACCCCGGCGCAGAAGCAGCAGCTGGAAAGCCTGGTGCGCGACATTCTGGTGAAGAATCCGAAAATCCTGGTCGAAGCCATGCAGGCGCTGGAAGAGCAGCAGCAGGCCCAGCGCGACCAGGCCGCCAAGCAGATGATCAAGCAGCAGGCCAAGGCGATTTTCGAGGATGGGGTTTCCTATGTGGCCGGCAATCCCAAGGGCGACGTGACGCTGGTGGAGTTCTTCGATTACCGCTGCGGCTATTGCAAGCAGGTGCAGCCCTCGGTTCTGGCGCTGCTGAAGGAAGACCCCAAATTGCGCGTGGTGCTGAAGGAATTGCCGGTGCTGGGGCCGGAAAGCGTGGTGGCCGCACGCGCCGCCATCGCCGCCTTGCAGCAGCCCGGCAACAAGTATCTGGCCTATCACAACGCGATGATGGCGTTTCGCGGCAAGCTGGACGAAGCGCAGGTGCTGCGCATGGCCAAGGAAGCCGGCCTGGATACCGACAAGTTGAAGACCGACATGGCCTCGGCGCGCACCAGCGGGATTATCGACGGCAATTTGAAGCTGGCGGAGGCCCTTGGCATCGAGGGCACGCCGGGCTTCGTGATCGGCGATGCCCTGGTGCCGGGCGCGGTTTCCGCCGACAGCTTGCGCATGCTGGTGCGCAAGGCGCGCGGGGGTTGAAAACGGCGATTTGACAATTCCGGGGGGCGACCATATGGTCCGGCCGGATTTTTATACTGTTACGGGATGAGTATCCATGCGCGCCGAAATCAAGGCCATGGCCGATGAGATCAAGCAGTCGTTGGAACTGCTGAGGAGGTCTCTTTGACTGGGATAACGCGGTCAAACGGCTAGAAGAACTGAATGCCAGGGCGGAGGATTCCGCGCTCTGGAACGATCCCCAGAAAGCCCAGGAGGTGATGCGCGAGCGCAACCGCCTGGATCGCGCGGTCGGCGTGCAGCGCCGGCTGGAGCAGAGCTTGCAGGACAACGCGGACCTGATCGAACTCGGCGATGCCGAGGGCGATGCCGCCATCGTTGCCGAGGCGGAAGCCGCCATCGCCGCATTGCGCGGCGAGGTGGAGACCGCGCGGCTGGAAAGCCTGCTGTCGGGCGAGGCCGATGGCAACGACACCTTCCTCGAAGTGCATGCCGGCGCCGGTGGCACCGAAAGCCAGGATTGGGCCTCGATGCTGCTGCGCATGTATGTGCGCTGGGCCGAACGCCATGGCTACAAGGTGGAATTCCAGGAAGAGAGCGAAGGCGAGGAGGCCGGCATCAAGTCGGCCACCATCAAGGTATCCGGCCCGAATGCCTATGGCTGGCTGAAGAACGAAAGCGGCGTGCATCGCCTGGTGCGCATTTCGCCGTTCGATTCCAATGCGCGCCGCCATACCAGCTTCGCTTCCGTGGGCGCCTATCCGGTGGTGGACGACAGCATCGAGATCGAGGTGCTGGAAAAGGATCTGCGCATTGATACCTACCGCGCCTCGGGCGCCGGCGGCCAGCACGTCAACAAGACCGATTCCGCCGTGCGCATCACCCATATCCCCACCAACATCGTGGTGGCCTGCCAGACCAACAAGAGTCAGCATCGCAACCGCGACGAAGCGATGAAGATGCTGAAGGCGCGGCTTTACGAGCGCGAATTGCAGAAGCGCGAGGCCGAGAAGCAGGCGGTGATGGATGCCAAGACCGATATCGGCTGGGGCCATCAGATCCGCTCTTATGTGCTGCATCCCTACCAGATGGTGAAGGATCTGCGCACCGAGCTGGAAACCAGCGACAGCCAGGGCGTGCTGGATGGCGATCTCGATCCCTTCATGGCGGCGCAGCTTGCCGCCCGCGTCGGCGTGAAATAGCGCGGCCATGGCGGCGCAGCGGATCATTCTGCTGCATGGCTTGGCGCGGAGCAGCGCATCGCTGGCACGGCTGGAAACCGCCTGCAAGGCAGCCGGTTTCGAAACCCTGAACTGGGATTATCCCAGCCGCGCCGAGGATATCGCCGGCTTGCTGGCGCGGTTCCGCGCGCTCTGCGCGGCGCTGGCCGAGCGGCCGCTGGAAACCCATTTCATCGGCCATTCGCTGGGCGGCTTGCTGGCGCGGGCGGGATTGATCGACCCGGTGGGCTTTCCGCTCGGCCGACTGGTGACCATCGCCAGCCCGCATCGCGGCGCGGGCATCGTGGCGCGGCTGCGGGCCACGCCGCTTAAGCCGCTGCTGCCTTTGGTGATGGGCAAGCCGGTTTACGATTTGGCGCCCGATGCGCCTTGGCTGCAAAGCCTGGGCTGGCCGGCCATGCCCATCGGCGCCATCGGCGGCACCAGCCGCTTTCATCCGCTTACGCCGGCAAGCTGGTTCAACGCGCTGCTGGGCAATCCGGCCCAGCATGACGGCACGGTGGAACTGGCCTCGGCCCAGCCGCCGGGCCTGGAAAATTACTGCACGCTGAATGCCGGCCATACTTTCATGGCCGATCATCCGCGCTGCATCGCGGCGGCGCTGGATTTCGTTCGGATCGGGTGTTTTATGGAATAATCCGCTGCGTGGGTTGGGATGCAGCGCGCAGCGCAGGTTTATGATGTGGCGCGCAGCGCCTCGGCCATTGCTTCGGTCTTGGCGGCCTTGGCAGGTTCGGGTTTTTCGGTCTTGGCCTCGCCATTGGCGGCGATGCCATTGGTGGGGATGCCATTGGTGGGGATGGCGGTAACCACGCTGAATTTCGCGGCGGCCTCACGCGGGTTTTCGGCGAATTTGCACAAGCCCTCGATCTTCGCGCCGGCGGCGATGGAGAGCAATTCATGCCAGATATCGCCGCGCACGCGGGCGGTCTTGTCCAGTTCGACGGACTTGGCGCGGATGCGGCCGGTCACTTCGCCGCGGATCAGCACATGATCGGCCACCACTTCGCCCACCACGCGGGCATTCTCGCCGATGGC
This sequence comes from Ferrovibrio sp., assembly GCA_041914045.1. Classification (GTDB taxonomy): domain Bacteria; phylum Pseudomonadota; class Alphaproteobacteria; order Ferrovibrionales; family Ferrovibrionaceae; genus Ferrovibrio. Next base: position 12,076 of record JAYSEE010000022.1, read on the forward strand.
AAGCCGCGCGGCGCTCACGTCGCCATTCACCTGGCAATCAATCTGCACCTCGCCATCGGAATGCAGGTCGCCATTCACCGTCAGCCCGACGCTGAGCAGCGAGGGCGGGGCCTTATTGCCGGACGGGGGCGTTGTCTTCTTGCTGCTTGAAAACATGGTAACCTGCCTCGATGAATTTTGCCGGATCGACGGGTTCGTCGTCGAGCAGAATCTCATAATGCAAATGCTGGCCGGTGGAGCGGCCGGTGGAACCCATGGCGCCGATCCGCTTGCTCAGCGGCACAGTTTCACCCAATTGCACATTGATGGCGCTGAGGTGAGCATAGCGCGTTTTCACGCCGAGGCCATGATCGATTTCAACCGCGCGGCCATAGGGGCCCTTGCGGCCGGCGAATACCACCACGCCGGGCGCGGCGCTGTAGACCGCGGCTTGGCGCGGGCCGATCAAATCCAGCCCGGCATGGAAAGCCCATTGCTTGGTGAAGGGATCGAGCCGGCGGCCGAAGCCGCTGGAAAGCTCGGCCTCGCCCTGCTGCATGGGCATGGTCAGCGGCAGGCGATGGGCCAGCGCCAGCAGATCGGCCCAGCGGCCGGAGCGGGCGCCGTTTTCGCTTCCTGGAGCGGCGCCGGCATTATTGCTCGGGGCATTGCTTAGCGCGGCGAGTTGGGCGCCGTCTCGGCTCAGGGCGCGCAGCGGGCCGCCGACGCCCACTTCGGCGCGCGCCTCGGCATGGCGGCTGAGCAGGGTTTCGATATCCGCTCCGGTGCCGCGCAGGAGTTTTTCCAACTGCGCCACGCCATTGCCGCCGCGTGGCTGGATGTCGTCGGATAATTCGCGTGGCTTAGGGCGCAGAGCCAGGATGCGGCTTTCGATTTCGCCGGCCTTGGGCGCGGCGTTGCTCGCATTCGGCCGCTCACGGCTGGCGCGCAACATGGCTTCCAGGTCTTCGATGCTGCTGGGCGCTTCGGAATCCGGTTTCGCCGGAGCCTTGTCGATAGCCGGCTTGCTGGCCGGCAGAGGCGGCGGCGGAGGCGCATTGGCAAGCGCGGCGCTGGCGATCGCTTGCGACGACATCTGCGGCGGCGCTGCCGCCGCTTGCTGCTGGGCTGCCTGGGCATTATTCGCCGGCGAATTCGCCTGCGCCTTGCCGCCCTTCGCGGCGCCTGCGGCACTCGCATCGGCGGCGCGTTGCGATGCCTGATTTTGCGCCAGCAATTGTTCGTAGCGTTGTTCGAGTTCGCGGGTTTCCACCAGCAGACGCTGCTCGATGGAAATGTTGTGCCGCTTCAATTCATCATAGGCCGAGGCAAGCTCGGCGATGCGGCGGTCGCGCGCATCGAGCAGGCGGTCGCGATAAAGCGTGTTGATCGAGGCATAGCCGATCCAGCCGGCGGCGAACAGCACCGAGCAGGCCAAGGCGATCTGCGTGCCGGTGCCGAGCGCGACATAGCGCACATCGCCGCGGCTGCGGAAGATGATCTGCCGCTCCGGGAAAAGTTTTTCGCGCAATTCACGCCATTGCCTTGCAGCGCGTCGACCCACCGATCCCCCAATTTTGACCGCGTGTTTTAAGCTGGGGAGATTAGGGCTTAAATGTCTTGGTTAATGCAAGGCGGTTTCTGTTGCAAATTGAAATTAAACGCTTTCTGACACAGCTTTAGCGTAGGCGGCGGAGTTATCCACAATATGTGGATAACATCGGCAAGCGTTTGATTTCAGGCGCTGCGAATTGCCGTCAACACGGCTTCCGCGTGTCCTGGCACTTTTACCTTGCGCCATACTTGTTTGATTGCGCCCTTCTCGTCGATCAAAAAAGTCGTGCGTTCGATGCCCATATACTTCCGGCCATACAAACTTTTTTCCACCCAGACGCCGTAAGCGGCGCAAACCGCGCCTTCTTCGTCGGCGGCGAGGGCGACTCGCAGCTTGTGTTTGGTCTTGAATTTGTCGTGCGAAGCCGCGCTGTCGCGCGAGCAGCCGATCACCACGGCATTGAGTTTATCGAATTGCGGCTTGGCGGCGGAGAAGTCGATGGCTTCCATGGTGCAGCCGGAAGTGTCGTCCTTCGGATAGAAATACAGCACGACCTGCTTGCCCTTCAGCGCGCCGAGCGAAATCTTTTCGCCGCCATCGCCGGGCAACGAGAAGGCCGGCGCTTTGTCGCCGGGCTGCAGGCCGCTTGCGCTGTCCTTGGTGGCGGTCTTTTTCGGAGCGGCGGCTTTCTTCGGGGCGGGCGGCTTGGTCATGACGGTTTTCCTGTTTAGCCGAGCGATGCTGCGGGAGTTTCGATCAAGCCGCGGAAGGCTGCAAGCACATCCTGCTGCGCGGCTTCCAATTGCGCGGTGAGCGCGGCGAGATCGGCGGCGCCGAATAATTGCGGCAGGCGGCGCGCCAAGGCAGGGGGCCATTGCTCAGGCTTTTCTGCCGTTTCGCCGGCCAGCCGCGCGGCGGCGAGCAGGCTGCCCATCAGCCGGCCGGCATGGATCAGTTTTTCCGCCTGCGCCGCCGGCAGGCATTTCGCCTTGGCAAGCAATGCAAGCGCGATCAGCGGATTGGCGTCCAGCACGGCGGGATGCTTGTTGCCATGGCGCAGTTGCAGGTATTGCGCGATGAATTCGATATCCACCAAACCGCCGCGCCATTGCTTCAGCGCCCAGGGGCCGCTGCCGGGTTTGGCAGAGATCAGACGCTGGCGCATGTCGGCCACATCGCGCAGCAGCTTGGCCGGATCGCGCGGCGCGGCAAGGATGGCATGGCGCAGCGCATCGACCTTCTTGGCGAAGGCGGCGGGGCCGAACACCACGCGGGCGCGGGTGAGCGCCATATGCTCCCAGGTCCAGGCTTCCTGGCGCTGATAATCGGCGAAGCCGCTGAGCGTGCTGGCGATCGGCCCGGCATTGCCCGAGGGCCGCAACCGCATATCCACCTCGAACAAGCGGCCTTCGCCGGTCATCGCCGTGATGGCATTGATGAAACGCTGGCATAGCCGGGTGAAATACAGATTGGGCGAAAGCGGCCGCGCGCCGTCGGATTGCTCGGCCTTGGCGGCATGTTCGTAGAGCAGGATCAGGTCGAGATCGGAATCCAGGGTCAATTGCCGGCTGCCCAGGCGGCCCATGCCGAGCAGGGCGATCTTCTCGCCCGGCACATGGCCATGCGCCTGGGAGAATTCGCCATGCACATGGCGGAACAATTCGCTAAGCACCGTATCGGCCACATGGCTGAGATGGTTGCCGGCGGTGTCGCCGTTCAGCGAACCGCTCAGCAGGCCGATGCCGATCTGCAAACGCAATTCGTTGGTCCAGCGCCGCGTCCAGTCCAGCACATCCTGAAAATCCCGCGCCGAGCCCAATTGCCGTGCCAAACTGGCTTGCAGGCGGTCGGGCGCGTAATCGGGCGGGCTGCTGGCATATTCCAACAAGCTGTCGAACAGCGCCGGATTATCGGCCAGGGTGTCGGCCAGATGCGGCGCGGCGGCCAGCAATTCGGCCAGGATATCCAGTACCGGCGGATTGCTTTGCAGCAGCGAAAACAGCTGCACGCCGGCCGGCAGCCGGGCGAGAAAGCGGTCGAAGAACAGGATCGCGGTATCCGGACTGCCGGTGCGCGAGAAGGCTTCCAGCAATTGCGGCATGATCGCGGTGAGTTTTTCGCGCGCGCGCTCCGACCGCATGGCGCGATAGCGGCCGAAATGCCAGCCGCGAATGGTCGCGGCGATGTCCGGCGGCGCGCTGAAGCCGAGCCGGGCCAGCGTGGCCAGCGTATCCGGATCGTCGTCGGCCCCGGTGAAGACCAGGCTGCCCTGGCTGCTGCCCAGATTGGGCGCTTCGGCGAAGAGCTGATCGTAATGGGTCTTCACGCGGCCGAGCGTCGCCAGCAATTTGGCGCGGAAGGCGTCCGCGCTCGGCTCGCCCAGGAAGGCGGCGATGGCGGCGATGCCCTCGGCGTCATCCGGCAGCGTATGGGTCTGTTCGTCGGCCACCATTTGCAGCCGATGTTCGACTTTGCGCAGATAGATGTAATCGTCGGTCAGCGCATCGCAGACCGCCTGATCCAGCCGCTCGGTGGCGACCAGCGCGTTCAGCGCGGCGATGGTGCCCGATGCCCTGAGCCGGCTGTCGCGTCCGCCGGCGATGAGTTGCTGGGTCTGAGCGAAGAATTCCACCTCGCGGATGCCGCCGCGGCCCAGCTTCAGGTTATGGCCTTCCACCGCGATTTCGGCATGGCCGCGATGGGCATGGATCTGCCGCTTGATGGAATGGATATCCTCGATGGCGGCGAAGTCGAGATTCTTGCGCCATACATAGGGCGTGAGGCGGGCCAGGAAACCGAGGCCGGCGGCGATGTCGCCGGCGATGGGGCGCGCCTTGATCATCGCGGCGCGTTCCCAATTCTGCCCGAAGCTTTCGTAATAGGTTTCCGCCGCCGCCATCGAAAGCGCCACCGGCGTGGAACCGGGATCGGGGCGAAGCCGCAGATCGGTGCGGAACACATAGCCGTCCGCGGTGCGTTCGCTCAGCAGCTTCACCAAGCCTTGCGTGAGCCGCACGAAGCATTCCAGCGCGGATTTGCGGCCGGTGTAGCGCGCCACCTCCTGATCGAACAGCATGATCAAGTCGATATCGCTGGAATAATTCAGCTCATGCGCGCCGAGCTTGCCCATGCCCAGCGCCACGAAGCCCGAGCCTTTGCAGGGCTGTTCTGGATGCGGCAAGTCCAGTTCGCCGCGTTCGGCGGCATCGCGCAGCAAGGCGGCCATGGCGAGATCGGTGGCGCGGCTGGCGAAGTCGCTCAGATGCGCCGTGATGCGCTCCAGCGGCCAGATCCCGCCGATATCGGCGCAGGCGATGATCAACGCGAAGCGGCGCTTGGCCAGGCGCAGCGGCTGCATCAGGTCTTCCGGCTGCCGGGCGGCGGCGGCATCGGCGGTCAGCGCCGCCTGCGCCGCGGCCAGGGCCGCATCCGGGCCATCCTGCAACAGCCGCAGCAAGGTGGCGGGCTCGGCGCAGGCCAGTTCGGTCAGATAGGGGCTGTTGCCGAATAGCGCCGCCAGCAGTTTTTCGCCGCCGGATTTCGCCGCTTCGGCCGTGAGTGCTTTTGCCAGTTTGGCATCGGTTTGCCGGCATTCCGCCAGGGCGGTCTGCCATTCTTCCTGCCCACGCGCCAGCATCTCGGGATTGTGAGCGGGGGGCAGATGGGTCCAGAAGCCGGCAGCCGAGGGCTTTTTGGCCTCGGTTTTGTAAGATTTTTTTACGCGTTTTACAGACACTTAACTCCTCCCGGCGAGGCTATGCGGCATTCCTCGGCCCTCGTCTGGGGAGCCAAAGTCGGCTAGAATGGCAGATGGGTCAAGCCGGTGCTTCCGAAGGTTTTTCGGGAGGCCGATGCGGCAAGGAATATCCCCACGTGTTGCTTTGGAGCAGGCGCTTTATCAGGCTGGTCGGCAGCCTGCTGATCATGGCGGCGGTGCTGTCGGCTTTGCTGCTGTGGCGGCTGGCCAATGAGCCGATCTCGCTGAATTTCCTGGCCCCCTATCTGGCGGAAAGCCTGGTGCTGTCCGATCTCGGCATGAGCATGGAGGCCGAGGATGTGGTGCTGGCCTGGAGCGATACCGACCGCGCGCTGCGCCTGCGGGTGCTGAATGCGCGGGTGCGGCGCGATCAGGCCGATCTCAATATCCGCGTGCCGGAACTGGATATCGCGCTGAGCGGCGCTTCGCTGCTGCGCGGCGTATTGGCGCCGCGTTATGTCCGCGTGGCCGGAGTGGAAGCGCGCCTGGTGCGCGAGGCCGATGGCCGTTTTCTGGTGGGCGACGCGGAAAGCGGCAATCATGGCGAAAGCCAGACGCCCGCCGCCGTCGATGCCGCGAATGCCGGCACGGCAAATGGCGGCGATGCCACGGCCTTGCTGTTCGCCGCGCTGTTCGAGCAATTGTCGCATCCCACCGATCTGTCCGACCCGCTGGGCCAGCTCGATGCGGTGAGTTTGGAAATCGCCCGGCTGACCATCATCGACCGCAAGCTCGGTCAGCGCTGGCAAGCGCCGGGCGCGGTATTGCATCTTCAGCGCGGCAACGAGGCGGTGAGCGCCGCTTTCTCCGGCAGCCTGGATTGGCGCGGCAAGCGTTTGGCGCTGGATGTGAACGCGGAATACAGCGCCTTGCGCCGCACCACCATCGGGCAGGCGCGCTTCGAGGGCGTGGAGCCGGCGGATTTCGCCGATCTGGCGCCGATCCTGGCGCCGCTGAACGCGCTGCATATGCCGCTTTCGGGCCGGTTGGATTTCAGCCTGGATGAGCGCGGTTCGCTGGGCGATGTGCGCTTCGATCTGGCCGCCGGAGCCGGGCTGATTGATCAGCGCGATCTGTTCGTCGAGGCGTTGAGTTTGCGTGAGGCCACGGCCAGCGGCCGATTGGAAACCGCCGCCGACGGCACCATCGAGGCGCTGCGCATCGAAGCGCTGGAGGCGCATTTCGCCGACAAGCTGGCTTTGTCGGTGAAGGGCTGGCTGCGCCAGCCGGCGCCGGGCCGCTACGGCATCGAGGTGAAGGGCCGCTTCGTCGATCTGCCCAGCGATGCGCTGCGCCGCTACTGGCCGCGCGGCATGGCGAAGAATGCCCGCGATTGGGTAACGGCCCGCATCCGCGACGGCCATGTGACGGAAGCCGATTTCTCCGCCGATATCAGCCCCGACATGCTGGATGGCAAACGCCGCCTGCCGCGCGAGGCCATCGTGCTGAATTTCGATTTCGACGGACTTTCCACGGATTATTTTCCGCCGCTTACCAAGCTGACCAATGCGCGCGGCAAGGCTCGGCTGGATGCCGATACTTTCGCGCTGACGGTGGAAAGCGGCCGCGTCGGCCCGCTGGCGGCCAGCGGCGGCAAGCTGCTGATCACCGGCTTGCAGGATCGCGATCAATTCGCCGACATCGCCATCGCCGCCCAGGGCCGCAATGCCGATATGCTGGAATTGATCGACCGCAAGCCGCTGGGTTATCCCACGCAGCTCGGCATCAAGCCGGCCAGCGTGGGCGGCGAGGGCCGCGTGGTTTCCAATTTCCGCTTCCCGCTGGAAAACAACCTCAAGCTCGACGATGTGAAATTCACGTCCATCGGCGAACTCGCCAATGTGGCGCTGCCGGGGCTGTATGATCGCTTCAACCTCACCGATGGCCGCTTGAAGCTGCGCGTCGATGCCAAGGGGCTGGACTTGGAGGGCGAGGCGGCGCTGAACGATGTGCCCACCGCGTTGTCGTGGCGGCAGGAATTCGACGCCAAGCAGCCGGTGACGGCGCGCTATCGCGTGAGCGGCCGGCCCGACGATGCCGGGCGGCGCGCCTTGGGCTTCGATCTCGCGCCCTATATCAGCGGGCCGATCGTGGCGGATGCGGAAATCGACAGCCTGCGCGGCGGCGAAACGGTCATCCGCGCCAAGTTGGACCTGGCGCCCGCCGTGCTGTCGTTGACCGATCTGCATTACGCCAAGCCTGCCGATAAACCGGCGGCGGCCGATCTTGCCGTGCGGCTGCGCGCGGGCCAGCCGGTGGATTTCGAGCAGATCCATCTGCGCGCGCCGGATTTCGATGCCAAGGGCCGCGCCAGCCTGGGCAACGACAGCAGCTGGGAAATCGTTCTGGCTGCGCTCAGCATGAAGCAGGGCGCGTTGAGCGGCCGGGTTAAGCGCGCGGCCAATGGCGACATGGATGTGAATGCCGAAGGCAAGAATTTCGATCTTACGCGTTTCCTGGAGGAAGCCCAGGCCGAGCCGGAGAAGGGCGCGGCGGAGCAGGCCAAGCCGCGGCTGGATTTGCGCTTGCGGTTCGACCGCGCGCGGCTGGACGACAAGACGCAGCTCGGCAATTTCGCCCTCGACCTTAATCAGGGGCCGTTATTTGTGGAGCGCCTGGATCTGTCCGGCGCTTTCCTGCCCGCCGATGGCCAGCCCGGCGGCGGCAGCATGGCGTTGCAGATCGCTCCGGCCGCAGCCGGCAAGGGCCGGAGCTTGAAGCTGCGCACCGACAATGCCGGCGCGGCCTTCCAGTTCTTCGGCATCGAGAACATGCATGGCGGCAGCATGGAGGTGGATGCCGCCTATGCCGACGACCAGCCCGGCCGGCCGCTGGCCGGCACGCTCACGGCGCGCAATTTCAAGGCGGTGCGCACGCCGTTCCTGGCGCGGCTGCTCGGCATCGGCTCCTTCACCGGCTTAGCCAATCTGCTGTCGGGCGAAGGCATCCAGTTCGAGACGGCGAGCGTGCCGTTCCGCCAGGCCGATGGCGTGCTGACCATCCAGCCCAGCCGCATCCAGGGCCCGCAGCTCGGCATCACCCTGGATGGCACGGTGGATCGCCGGAAGAATCATGTGAATGTCAGCGGCACGGCCGTGCCGGCCTTCGTGCTGAACACGATCCTGGGCCGCATTCCGCTGTTGGGCGATCTGTTCGTCGGCGAGGGCATCATCGGCGTGAATTTCGCCGCCAGCGGCCCGCGCGAAAATGTCGACATCACGGTGAATCCGCTATCCGCCATCGCGCCGGGCTTCCTGCGCCGCATCTTCCAGGCCCCGTCGCAAGCCCCGTCGACAGGTACGCAGAACGGCACGGCGCAGCAGGCGCCGCCCAAGCAGCAATAAATCCGGGCAGCAATAAACCCAGGCAGCAATAAGCCGGCAGCAATAAGCAGAGCGGCGATAGGCGGGGCGATCAGGAAGCCGGCGCGCCCTTGGCGGCGGCCATCGAAGCCTTCACGTATTTATCGACCGTGCTGGTGAGTTCATCCAGCTTGCCTTCGAAGAAATGGTCGGCGCCGGGAATCTTCTTGTAGTCGATCTTGATGCCCTTCTGCAGCGACAGGCGCTGGGCCAGCTTGGCGGAATCGTTCTCGGGCACGATCTTGTCGTCGCTGCCTTGCACGATCAGGCCGGAAGACGGGCAGGGGGCGAGAAACCCGAAATCATACATGTTGGCCGGCGGCGCCACCGAGATGAAGCCGTCGATCTCCGGCCGCCGCATCAGCAACTGCATGGAAATCCAGGCGCCGAACGAGAAGCCGGCGATCCATACCGCCGAAGCATTGGCATTCATGCCTTGCAGCCAGTCCAGCGCCGAGGCCGCGTCCGACAATTCGCCCGTGCCATGGTCGTAAACGCCCTGGCTGCGGCCGACGCCGCGGAAATTGAAGCGCAGCACCGAAAAGCCGCGCTTGGCGAAAACATGGAACAGGTTGTAAACCACCTTGTTGTTCATCGTCCCGCCGTATTGCGGGTGCGGATGCAGGATCAAGGCGATGGGCGCGTTTACTTCGGAGCCATGCAGGTATTTGCCCTCCAGGCG
>JAYSEE010000023.1:0-20958 GCA_041914045.1 Ferrovibrio sp.
CATGGCGCGACGGGCGGCGATTTCGTCCAGGGCAGCATCGGCCGCTGGCTGGAGGATACGCTGGCGATCCTCGACCGCGTGGCCCGGGGGCCGCAAATCCTGGTCGGCTCCAGCATGGGCGGCTGGCTCGCCACGCTGGCGGCGCTGAAGCGGCCCGCGCGCGTGGCCGGCCTGGTGCTGATCGCGCCGGCGCTGGATTTCACCGAAGACCTGCTGCTGGCCGCCCTCGCCCCGGAGCAACGCGCGGCTTTGGAGCGCGACGGCGTCTATCGCGAACCTTCGCAATATTCCGACGAGCCCTACGAATTCCACTGGCATCTGATCGCGGAAGGCCGCCAGCACCTGCTGCTGCCGCCGAACGCGCCTGGGCCGCTCGATCTGGCCTGCCCGGTGCGCATCCTGCAAGGCATGCAGGACCCGGATGTGCCCTGGCACCATGCCGTCCGCATCGCGGAAGCCATCGCGCAGCCCGATATGCAACTCACGCTTCTCAAGGACGGCGACCACCGCCTGTCGCGCCCGCAGGATATCGCGCTGCTGGTGGAGACGGTGCTGGGGCTATAAATCCCGCAGCAAGGCCGCCAGGCCGTCGCGGTAATTCGGGTAGCGCAAGGTCACGCCAAGCTCCTGCTTGATGCGTCCGTTCGCCACGCGCTTGCTTTCGAGATAGAAGCTCTGCGCCATCGGGCTGAGGCCGGCCTGCTCCAGCGGCACTTCCGGCGGCGGCTCCAGCCCAAGCAATTCGGCGGCATGGGCCACCACATCCTGCGGCGGGGCCGGTTCGTCATCGGCGACATTATAGGCCGCGCCGGGATCGGGCCGCGCCATCGAGGCGGCCAGCACGGCGGCCAGATCCTGCACATGGATGCGCGAGAAAACCTGCCCCGGCTTCACCGCGCGATGCGCCTTGCCCTGGCGCAGGCTGACCAGCGCGTTGCGGCCCGGCCCGTAAATCCCCGCCAGCCGGAACAGATGCACGCTTAGGCCATGCCGCCGCCAGAGATCGAGCCAACCGGCCTCCGCATCGGCGCGGCGCTGGCCCCGAGCATGACTGGGTGCGATAGCGGCGGCTTCATCCACCCATTCGCCCTGGCGGTCGCCATAGACGCCCGTCGTCGACAGATAGCCGAGCCATTTCAGCCCGCGATGCCGCGCCAGCACATCCGCGCAATGCCGCAGCACCGGGTCGCCGCCGATATCGGGAGGCCCGGCCTCCGGCGGAATTGAAACCAGCACATGATCGGCCGCCAGCAGCGCATCCGGCCGCGGCAAGGGCGCGCTGCCGTCGAATGCCTGCATTTCGATGCCGTCTTCGGCTGCAGCAGGATTGCGCGCCGTGCCGGAAAACCGCCATTGCCCTGGTTGCGCATGGCGCAATTCGGCGATCAACGCCCGCGCGCTATAGCCCAGACCGAAGCAAAACAACCGATGCGCATTCTCTGCCATGCCCCGTCTTGCCAAGGCCGGGCGCCGCCGTCAATCTGCCGGCCATGCCGTATCGTATTTTACTGCTTGCCTGTCTGCTGCTGTCATGCGGCGGCCAAGTCCTAGCCCAGGGCCGCCCGGCACCGGCGATCCAGGAAATGAATTACGAGGATTGCCTGGGCATGGCCCGCAGCAATCCCGAGGAAGGCTTCGCTCAGGCGCAGACCTGGCGCGCCACCGGCGGCGGCCTGCCGGCCAGCCATTGCGCGGCGCTGGCGCTGTTTCAGCTCGGCCATTACGGCGATGCCGCCGATAAGCTGGAATCCCTGATCCCCGAGGCCGAGCGCCAGGTGCCGCATCTGGTGCCCGATATCCTGTCGCAGGCCGCCAATGCCTGGCTGCTGGCGAATATTCCCGACCGCGCCCGCAAGCTGCTCGACCTTGCCGTTCAGGCCCAGCCCAACCGGCTGGAATTGCGGCTCGACCGCGCCCAGGCGCTGGCCGACCTCAATGATTATCCGGCTGCCCTGACCGATCTGGATACGGCGCTGAGCCTGGACCCCACGCGCGACGATGCCTTGGCCCTGCGCGCCGCTGCCCGCCGCCTGACCGGCAACGCGGCCGGCGCCATGGAAGATGCCGAACTGGCGCTGGCGCTGAACCGCCGCAATGTGGAAGCCCTGCTGGAACGCGGCATTCTGCGCAGCCAGGCCGGCGACCGAGCCGGTGCGCGCGCCGATCTGATTCAGGTTCGCATGATCCAGCCCGATGGCGCGGCGGCGGAAGCGGCGGCCAAGCAGATCGAAGCCATGGATGTGAAGCAGTAGCGGGCGGGAGCGGCTAAACCGTGTCGATCAGCCGGAAGCCGCGGCTATAGACCATCTCGCGCTGCTTGCCGAGATTTTGCAGCACATCCTGCAAGCGCACGCGGCCTTGATAGATATGCTCTTCCATCATGCGGCGGGCGCGGGCGGCATCGCGTTGGCGCACCGCGTCGAACACGATCTCATGCATTTTCAACGCATCGCGCACATAGGCCATGATGTCGTCGATATTGCTGGGCGTGGCGACGATGATGCGCGGCGAGGAAAGCGGCACCGTACCGGTCTGCTGCACCAGGGCGGTGAGCAATGGGCTATTGGCCGCCGTCAGGAATGCATCGTGGAAATCGCCGTTCAGCGCCGACCAGGCTTCCACATCGGCATCGCTGTAGCTGGGCTTTCGCAGCAGCGCGGCGGTATCCGTGAGATTGCGTTCCAGCAGCGCCACGGTTTCGTCGTTCAGCCCGCTCTGCGCCGCCATTTCGCAGGCCATGGCTTCCAACCGGCCGCGAATATCCACCGCCGTGATGATCTCGTTGACCGAAAAGCCGCGCACGGTGAAGCCGCGCTGCGGCGCATAGGTGAGCAGGCCTTCCTGCGCCAGCGCCTGCAAGGCCAGCCGCACCGGCGTGCGCGACACATCCAGTTGCTTGGCAAGCTCCACTTCCAGCAGCTTGGCATGGGGCGCGAAGCTGCCTTCCATGATCATGCCGCGCAGCCGCAGCAGCACGCGTTCGAATTGCGTGCTGGCCCCGGATGTCGACCCCCCGGAAGACAGGCTGTTAGGCGGCGTGGCTTGATGCTGCGGCATGGCGGCTATTTTCGCCGAGCCATGGGGGCGAAGACAAGAGGCCGTTTACGCCCCGCGCGCATGATCCAGCACTTCGCGCGCATCTTTCGGCAGGGCATTGCCGCGCCAAGCCACATGGCCATCGGGCCGCACCAGCACCAGGGGCGCTTCATAAAGCTTGCGCAAGCTCGCATCCTGCAAAGCCAGGGCGCGCAGCGGCATAGCTACCGCCCTGGCCGCCGCCAGCAAGCCCGCGGTATCGGCATCGGGTGCATGCACCAGCACGAAGCCGGCGCCGTATTGATCCAGCAGCGACGCGCCATCCGCCAGCCAGCCATGCGGCGCACGCGCGCCGGGCCGCGTGGTCGGATCGTAGCGACCGGGATCGAAGGGGCGCGGATCGTGCACCGGCGGTTCGCTGGCGATCACCGGCGAACCCTCATACACATAGCCGAGCTGCACGCCCACGGTATTCCATTCCTTGGCGCGCTTCTCGCGGATGATTTCCGCCAGCGCGGCGCGCGCCGCCTCGCCCGCCGGGCCATCCTTGTCGAGCGCGGGATCGACCTTCAGCGCCATCTGCGCCTTGTAGTTGGATGCCGCCTCGGCCACGTTGCGCGCGGCGATCGGCTTGCGTTCGGGCGTGTAGCTGTCCAGCAGCTTCGGGCCGCCCCAGCCTTCCAGCATGGCTTGCAGCTTCCAGGCCAGATCGACGGCGTCGCCGATGCCGGTATTCATGCCGAAGCCGCCGCGCGGCCAAAGCAGATGCGCCGCATCGCCGACCAGGAAGACGCGGCCGGCGCGGAAATCGTCGGCCACCACGGTATGCCCGGCCCAGGGCCGCGCATCAATGATCTCGACCGCCACATCCTTGCCATCGGGCGTCTGGCCCAGCGCCGAACGCAGGCAATCCTGCGGCGTGAGCCGGCTGGCATCCTGCGGCCCCATCATGCGGATCAGACGCCACAGATCGTTGCCATCCACGGCGGAGAGATTGGCGAAGGCATCCGGGTTCATGATGTCCACCATCACGCCGGGGCGCTCGCGCATGATCTCGCGCAATTGCGCGGAGCGGAAATAGATGCCGAAATTATGCCCTTCCGCGAAAGTGCCCTGCATCTCGATGCCCAAGGCTTTGCGGATGCCGCTGGATGCGCCGTCGCAAGCGGCGAGATACCGGCAGCGCAGACGGCGTTTCGCGCCGGTCTTCACCTGCTGCAAGTCCAAGCTCACGCCGGCTTCGTCCTGAGTGAAGCCGGTCAATTCCCAGCCGGTCCAAAGCTGGCCTTGCGGGGCCGATTGCACGCGCTGGCGCATCAACGGCTCGAACAGCTTCTTCGGGCACCAGAGCGCGCCTTCCGGGCTGAGCGCGCGCATCAGTTGCTGCTGTTCGCGATTGCTGGGGCGATCCATGCGCAGCAATTCATGGCCCAGGATGCGCGTCATGAAATAGACGTTGCGCTTCAGATCGGGCGGAAAGCCGGCGAAGCGGATGGCGTCCGCCATGCCCCAGCGGCGGAAATGCTCCATGGTGCGCACGAAGATGGCTTCGCTGGTGGGGAAATCCAGCGCGCTGTCGGCGCGGTCGATCTGGATGAAGGAAATGCCGCGATGGGCGAGGTCGATGGCCAAGGCCAGACCCACCGGCCCGGCGCCGACGATGGCGACCGGCGTGCTGAAATCTTCGACTTGCTGAGACATGCAATTCAATCCGGAATGCGGGTGATGTCGCTCAAAGCTTCGCCGGCCTGGAACCGGCGCCAGACATCGTCGCCCTCGATGGCGATGCCGGCGGGATTCTTCTTGAAGGCCGCCGTTTGGAAAAATCCGAGGAATTCCGCCTCGGTGGCGAAATTCGCCGCCGACAGCTCCACCAGATTGCCGTCGGGATCTTCGTAATAGAACGCGGTGGCCGGGCCGTGATTGAAGCTCTTATAGGGCCGGATGCCGGCCGAACGCAGGCGGTCGTAGCGCTTGAGCAGAGTGGTCAGCGCATCATGGCGAAACTGCATGTGATGCAGGCCGCTGGCCTTGTCCTCGCGCTTGAGCCCCGGCACGTCGAACAACGCCACCACCTGGCTATAGGGAAACTGGTTATGCACTCGCATGAAGCAGAGCCGGATATCGGTATCGAAACGGCCCTGGGGAAGCTGGCTGCGCGCGGCCCAATCCTCGGGCACGTATTCGTAGAAGGGCTGCACGCCCAGCACGGCCTGATACCATAGCTTCATGGCATCGTAATCGGAGCTGCGCAGCACGATTTCGCTGATGCGCGGCGCGGCGAGATCGCTGGTAAGATCAGGGGTCAGGGTCATGGCCTTATCCGGAAAAATCCGGCGGCGCGGAACGGCATCCGCGCCGCCGCGACGATTACTTGTTGTAATCCTGGGTGAACAGCGCGTTCAGATCGGCGATCTTGTCGTTCGGGCCGAGCATGCCGGCGCTTTGCGCATAGTTCAGCGTGTTCTGCATCGCCTGCGCGGTGACCGCCAAGCTGTCGGAGGAATTCTCCGTCACCTGCTTGTAGGAGGCTTCGAAGATATCCGGCGGAATCTGCGCGAAACGCTTCTTGAGCGCCTCCTGCGCCGCCGCCGGCTCCTGCTTCATCTTCGCCACGGCTTCCTTCAGGCCGGCCACCACGCGGGTGCAGATGGTGGGCTTCTCCTTGCAAAAGGCCGGACGGGCGACGATCAGGTTATAGCCGAAGGGATTCAGCTCCGGCGCGTCGTATTGCGGCATCTTGATCAGCAGCGAAGCGCCGTCCTTGATCGACATGCTGGTGAAGGGGTCGCCGAAGATATAGCCGTCCACGCTGCCGGCCTTCAGCGCCGCCATCATGCTGGGCGGCTGCATCGGCGTGATCACCACGTCGGTTTCCGGGTTCATCCCCACCTTGCGGGTGATGTAGCGCAGATAGCCATGCGGCAGGCCGTTCACCGTATCCACGCCGATGGTCATGCCCTTCAGCGATTTCACCCGGGTGGCGAAATCGGCATTGGGCTGCAGCTTGAACTTCTCCATCGCCGCCGGGCTGACCACCATTTCCAGCATCAGCTTGTCGATGGTGTTGGCCACCGCCAGCAGGTTCTGCCCCTGCGAGGCGGCGCGCAGCACCGAGCCGCCGCCGGTGCTGGCGAAATCGGCGCTGCCGGCGATCACCGCATTGGTGGCGCCGGGGCCGGCGATCAGCGGCAGCTTCACATCCAGGCCCTTGGCGCTCCACAGGCCGAGATCGGCAGCCACGTAAAGCGGCGCGAACAGCATGGCGTTGGCCGGCACGGCGATGCTGGTGGCATCCGCCGCGCGGGCGGAACCGCCAGCCAGTGAGACGGCCAGCGAGACAGCCAGGGGAGCGAGCCGCGCGCTCGCGGCAGCGAGGCAGGCGGCAAAACGGGTGGCGTAACGGGCAGATTTCATGATGGATTTTCCCGGCAGTTGGCTTTTTTGCTTGATCGCCCGGCGCTTCGCCCCGGGAATCTGCGGGGGAAGCTAATCAAAAATGCATGCAATGACAATGGTGAAATGAATGCATTTTAGCCCTATGATTGATATTCACTAAATGTTCTTATATAAAATTAGCAAAGCCGCCTGCGGCAAGCCGCCGTCGATGCTGACCGGCGCCGCGTACAGTCTGCCCGGCATGCATTTTACCGATCGACCTGGAGCAGCATTCGGACTGCATGGGTTTGGGGCGCATGGATGGCTGCAAGAGCTTTCCGTTCGATCCGGCCATTCGATCCGTGCTGTTCAATCCGCCAGGCGGCCCTGGTCGGCCAGCATCTGGCGCTGGGCGGCCAGCAAGGCCAACAGATCGGCCTCGTCCACGCCGTCGCGGCGCATCAGGGCGCGGGTGATCGGATCATGCAGCATGGTTTCCATGCTCGGTTCCGCCAGCCAATCGTAATCGCTTTCCTCTGCCATATCGGCCTCCTGTCTCTGCTCCGGTTCCGCCTCATCGATTGCGAAAGCTTATGCCGATGATAGAGGGCGGCGGCATGACAAGATCAAGGCGATATTGTGGTGAAGCGTGACAGATGTCACGCAGGGGCCAGACTCATGTCGCTTCAAGCCGCGTCGTGGAAGATCAGACCCAATGTGTGGCGTCTGCCGCGATGCAGTGTGCTCACGCCATGACGCAATGCAGCAAAACCTGTTCTAGCTTCGCTGAGCGAAAGCGGCCGGCGATCCACCGCGAAAATCAGCGCCTGGCCTTGCTGCAATGCAATAACGCTGGCTTTGCTCTGCATCCGCGCGCGATTTTCCACCAGCACGAATTCGCCGCCTTCGAAATCGCCGCCCTCGCTATCCTTGCCAGGGCGATCGAGCAGCAGCACCGCTTGCAGCGGAAACGCCATGGCGCCGTAGAGATCGCGATGCAGCCGATTGTAATCGCCGGCCTCGTAGCGCAGCAGCAAAGGCGTCGGCCGCGTCTGCCCCGCGGCATGGCATTGCGCGAGATAATCCTCTAGTTCGGACGGATAGGCTTCGCCTGTCCATAGCCGGGCCAGCGGGGCGAGGCCGCGATAGAATCCCATGCGCAGGGCCTGCACCAGCGGCGGTAAAGGATAGCTGAAATACTTGTAGCGCCCGCGCCCGAAGCCATGGCGCGCCATGTCGATCTCGCTGCGAAACAGCGCGCCAGTCTCGAACAGCCCGGCCAGTTCGGCGCAAGCCTCCGGCGCCAGCAGCGGCGGCGTCCGCGCATGGCCCTGTTCGCGCAGCTCTGCATGCAGGGCGGGCCAATCCAGGCCGGCAAGATCGATATCTTCGCCTTGATTCATCATGCCGCCAGATTAGGGCCGGACCCGCCGGCGCGCAGCCGCCAACGCTATCCGCTTCTTGCGCAGCTATTCGGGATGCAATCCCGTGACGGTCAATCGAAGGCCGATTATCCTTCAAATTGCATTTTTATCTTGACATGTTCTCTAATTGATCGCATTCTTTTGCGCGCAATGCATTTATTCTATGCACGTAATCTGCAATGTCACGCAGCGGGGCGCTTTTTCATGCCGACCGATCCTGTTTCCTCTCCTCAAGCCCCGGTTCCATCCCGCAGACGCAACCTGCTCAAATGGCTGGGCGGCGGGTTATTGGCCTTGCTCCTGCTTAGTGCCGGCGGCGCGGGGCTTTATGCCTATAGCTATTTCCGCGACCTGCATGATCCCGAATCCAGGCCGCCGCTTTTCTTTGTCGATCACTGGCGTTCACAGCCGACGCCCCGGCCCTATCTGGTGGAAGGCCAGCGCTTCGCCATTCCGCGCAATATGGTCTATCCGGTCTGGCTCCGCCGGCCACCCGGGCATGCGGAGATGCTGCTGTTCGATGTGGTCTGGCCGGATTTGCAGGGCTGGTCGCTCGACACCTGGCAGCGCTTTATGAATGAAAGCGTCGGCACCGATGGCAAGTGCAAACCGCTCGATACACCGAAGCAGCGTATCAACATCGTGCTTGAACGTACCAGCAGTTACGAACGGCCCGAACGTATCGCCGCCTATATCCGCGAGTTGGAAAGCCTGGGCGTATGCCGCGACGGCGAATTGCCCGGCTGGCGCATCTGCCCACTCAACAAGCGCAGCGATTGGCTCTCCGTCAGCACGGAGCTGTATTTATACAATCCAAGCCGAAGCGATCTGCTGGGCAACGGCATAGTTTGTGATGCGTCAATCCAAGAGCCGGAAGATGGCGCGCCATTGCCGCATTGTTACCCATCCATCCAATTGACGGGCGAGTTGCGGGCAAAAATCTCCTTTGATCGCCAGCGCCTGAACGAGGCGGAAAGCATCATCGCCAGAACCACCGAGCTTATTTGCGGCTTCTATCTCGGCCCAGCCGATGGCGCACCGAAGCCGCCATGCCCGCAAGAATCATCCCGTATTCAGCTATAGCCGCAAATCAGGATTCATCATGTCGCGTGATCCGCAAACAACTGCCGCATCGCAAGCCGAGCCGCCCGGCCGCATGCGGCTGCTATGGCAGGCCTTGGGCAGCAACCGCGCCGGCCGTCTGTTGCGCCTGGCGATCATCGCCGTCATCGGCTGGGCGGCGGTGGAGAGTGTGAGCCTGTTTGTACAATGGAGAATAACGGCGAATAACGGCGCAATCCAGAATGCTGTCCTATGGTCGACGGCTTATGCCACTGGTCTTCGCATTCAAACCGAGCGGAATGTTGCCGCGCTTGCGCAAAGCCCGGTCTATCCTCTGCCACCAGGTTGTCTGGAAGAAGCATCTCGAAAAAACTTCATGCTAGGCAGTCAACTTATCGATTACTGCCTCGGCCCGGAGGGTTTCGGTCATTTTCAAGGTGGCTGCCTCGGCGAGATTCCTTGGACCGCTCCCTGCCGTCGCTACTACTACAACATTCACCTGTTTCATCATCCAGAAAGCCTTGAGCGGCTGATCTCAGGCATTATCGAGCCTTGTCGTTACCTGCCTTCGCCGGAGCGCATCATGCAGGCGACACAGACCAGCGCAACCAATGCCGCATCGCTCCATAAAGCTTGGCGGATAGCGGGCTGCGACGGCAAGAACCAGATTGCGGAATACTGGTTTCAACTCGACTTCATGGTGCCGAGTTCAGCCGACAATCACGGCTTTAGCAACGCCAATATGAGAATGATGCTGTTGGTGCCGACAACGGATCGGAATATCCCGGGCAAATTCAAGCATAGTTCACAATCAATCCCTCAAACCACGAAATAGAAGGAGATAGAACGTGACGGATAATGTAAGCGGTGATTATTTCTTTCGTGTGCATTCCTATGCCACGGGTGGAAGAACGCCAAATGATAAATCTCCTTCAGTAGGTCATTTCGGCATAGAACTGGTTACTCCCGATGGGCAGTCGCTGAATTTGGGTCTTTATCCAAGAACCAAAGATGATCCGCAATCCACACATTCAGGCATCATTCGTGATGATGGAAAAGTGAAGGCTGAATTTTCTAATTTGGAAAGTTCGAAAAGGATAACTTTAACGCCTGAGCAAGGCGAAAAAATGAGAACCTTTTTAGTCAACGCGATGGAAAACCCTGGCGATTACTCGTTGCTCGGTCGCAATTGCGAAGAGTTCGTGCAGGAAGCACTTAAGGCTTCTGACATAAAAGCAAAGACGCGGGACTTCATGACGGTCGAGCAACGCGAGCAATTCAATCTTGCCAAACTTACGATGGTTGATCCTATCGAACGCGATCTCGATACGGCCAGCAGCATGGAATACGAGGGTTTTCATGGCGCCTTCGATACCGAACAAAAGCAGCCCGCGCCAGATGCTGCGCCGGGCGCTGCGCCAGATACCGGGCGCGAAGCCGGGCCGGATCAACGCAGCGATGCCGGCGATGCTTCACAGCAGCAGCAATTCGCCGAGGCCAATGCGGATGCCGGCCTCGATACCGGGGGCGGCAATAATGGCCGCAATTATGCCGCCGAACTCGCAGCCCTGCCATTGGGCCGCGAGCTGAGCCAGGCCTGGCTGCTGCAAAAAGACCCCTCGCTTTGGAGCGAACAGGAGCTGGAAGACGCCCAGGCCTCCAATGCCTATTGGAACAGCCGCAATCCCCGCCATGACGAGATGCAGGGCGCCGTCAGCGATGTCTATCGTTATCTCTATGGCGAGGGCAGCCAGAGCTTCCGCCCCGATGGCAGCCTGCCGCGCGCCGAGCCCATTAACACACTCCAGGGCAATACGCCGGCGAGCGGCCCGCAAACGCACTACATGCCGCGCAAGCCCGGCCAGTGGGAGCGTGAGGATGAATTCCAAGGGAGGACCATGGAAATGCGCGACGAGTACCGCGACAAGACCGTGCGGCCATACACGCTTTTCGCCGATGCTTCCCAGCAAGCCCAGCCCCGGGAAACCCAGCGCCAGGCCGGCCTGGCCGATCTCGGCGCGCTGATGGAGGATATCCCGCCCTTCGATGAATCCGAGCAGGCCCGCACCGCGCCCGCGCGCTACTTGCAGCAGGCCCTCAACGCCATGCTCTGGCCCGGCAAGGCCGCCCCCAATACCACGGGGCCCAATGCCGCCAGCATCCAGGGCAAGCCCTATAAAAACGGCCCCATCCTGGTGGATGGCGAGCTCGGCCCGGTCACCGCTCAGGCTTTGGATAAGGTGGAGGCCATGCCCGGCGGATTGCCGGAGCTGACCCGCAGCCTGAAGCGCCAGGCCGCCCAGGATCTGGTGCAGCGCATCGACCCCGCCTTGCCGCCGGAGGATTTGGCCGGGCAGTTGAACGACGCGGTGAATGTCTTCCGCGACCTGTACCGCCCGCATGCGGGCAGCGTGCGGCAATTGCAGCAGGGGCTGAACCGCTTAGGGAAGGTAAGCATGGGCCTGAACGAGAGCTGGCAGCCGATCAAGGAGGATGGCGATCTCGGGCCGCGCACCGCCGGCGGCTTCGCCGCCCTGGCCAAGCGCCTGCCGGCCGACAGCATGGCATCCCTGTTCGATTTCGGCACCGAACCCTTCCGGGGGCAATCCCGGGTCAGCCGCGCGCTAGGCCGCACACTGGGCCGCGCACCGGGCCGCGCACCGGGCCAAATGCCGGCTCTATCCCCGCGCGATCCGAATCCGCGCCAAAGACTCCGAGCCGGAATGTTGTGAGATGATGCGCGGCTATTCGGCCAGGAAGCGGCGATAAGCGGCGGCGAGATCCGGCGTCACGGCTTCCACGATGCGCTTGCCATGCTCGGCGCTGGCGAGCGCCGGGTTGGAGCCGATGCGGCCATCGGGAAACCGGCTGCGGTAATCGGTGGCATCCGTGAAGCGGCCCGAAGGCGCCACGCGCGGGCTCATCTCGGCGCTCTTGATCGCTTCCGGATAGGCGTAATAGGTCACGCTCACTTCGCTGGGCGTGGCATGGCTGCCTTCCTCGGCGCCGTATAATTCGCGCGAGAGGCGATGGGCGGCCTCGCTCTCCCACCAATTCTTGATCGCGCAGCGCGGCCGCAGCGCGTTATTCCCCACCTCGTCGCCATTGGCCGCATTAGGCCGGCGCAGCGAATGCTCGGCATAGATTTCCGAGAAGGCCGCCGTCACGGTGGCGACATTGCCGCCATGGCCGTTGATGAAAAAGAACTTGTCGAAGCCATGCCGGGTCAGCGACTGCACCATGTCGCGCACCACGGCGATCAGGGTGGAGGGCCGGAGCGTCATGCTGCCGGCGAAGCCCAGATGATGCTGCGCCATGCCCACATTGATGGTGGGGCCGACCAGGGCATCCTCCGCCGCGCCGACTGCGCGGGCGAAGACCTCGGCGCAGATCGCATCGGTGCCGATCAGGCCGTTGGGGCCATGCTGCTCGGTGGAGCCGATGGGCAGGATGATGCCGGTGGAGCGGGCCAGGCGGGCTTCCACTTCGGCCCAGGTGCAAAGATGCAGCAACATTCCAGTTTTGTTCCTATAAATGGGGCGTTGGCGGTATTCCATACCCGATCTTTCGGCAAGTCCAGGCTTCCGCCATCGGCCAGTCCCCACGCGGTTGGCGGAATCGGCTTGACGACAGGGGGGTTATCCTTATGATGCGCCCGCCCTCTCCGCCCCCCTCAGGCGGAGCGATCGGCA
Organism: Ferrovibrio sp.; assembly: GCA_041914045.1. Lineage (GTDB taxonomy): Bacteria > Pseudomonadota > Alphaproteobacteria > Ferrovibrionales > Ferrovibrionaceae > Ferrovibrio. The sequence continues at coordinate 12,593 of JAYSEE010000023.1, forward strand.
TTCCTTGCGCGGAACGGATCGTCACGGCTGCCGAGCCGCCCGCGCGCCGACCAGGAACGACTTATGACCAAACGCGTTGAGTCCAAGTACAAGATCAACCGCCGCCTGAACGAAAACTTGTGGGGCCGGGCCAAGAGCCCTGTCAACAAGCGCGGTTATCCGCCGGGTCAGCATGGCCAGAAGCGCAAGAAGCCCACCGATTACGGTGTGCAGCTGATGGCTAAGCAGCGCCTGAAGGGTTACTACGGCAACATCACCGAGAAGCAGTTCCGCCGCACCTTCGACGAGGCCGTCCGCCGCACCGGCGACTCCTCGGAGAATTTGATCGGTCTGCTGGAGCGTCGCCTGGATGCGGTGATCTACCGCATGAAGGTGGTGCCCACCGTGTTCGCCGCCCGCCAGTTCATCAATCACGGCCATGTGGCTGTGAACGGCAAGCGCGTCACCATCGCCTCCTATCAGGTGCGCGTGGGCGACGTGATCGAGCTGCGCGGCAAGGCCCGCGATCTGGTGATCGTGCAGGAAGCGCTCAAGAGCAGCGAGCGCGACGTGCCGGATTACATCGATCTGGATCAGGGCAAGCTGAAAGCCACCTTCACCCGCGTGCCGCTGTTGGCGGACGTGCCGTATCCGGTGAAGATGGAACCCAATCTGGTGGTGGAATTCTATTCGCGCTGATCCTTCGGCCGGATATCCATACAAACGGAAAAGCCGCCCACTGGGCGGCTTTTTTGTTAGGCGGCTCTTTTTTGGGTGCGGTATCTAAGCCGCCTGCTTGCCCTCGGGCTTTTCGGCCGCCGCCGTTTCATCCTCAGCGCGCCAGCGCCGGGCGATGCTATCCAGCAATTCCAGCGCCGGGTTCAGCTCCACGCCGCGTTCGGCCAGGCTGTAGGTGACTTGCGGCGGAATGCTGGGCGTATGCTCGCGATGCACCAGGCCATGGGCTTCCAACAGGCGCAGCCGCTCGGTCAGCACCTTGGCGGAAATTCCCGCCACCTGGCGCTTGAGCGCCCCGAAGCGCATCGGGCCATTGTTGCGCAGGATCCAGAGGATATACGGCGTCCAGGGGCCCATCAGCAGCCTGAGCAGGCTTTCCATCGGGCAGGTGGCTTCGGCTTTCGACATGGCGGTTTTCAGCATGGAAGATGCTGCTCCTTACCAGTTACCAAATAGAACGTAGTATATTTTTTCAAGCTGAGATTATGCAAAGCGGCTATGCGCGCAATGGATGCTGCCCGGCATTCGGGAGTTTTCAGCGAAATTCCGCTCTATTCGCCGCCAGCCCCGGCAGATGCTGGTTGGCCCAGTCGGCCCGGGTAAACACCTGGGCATCGGCGCGCGCGGCTTTCAGGGCGGCGAAATCCAGCTCGGCATAAACCCAGCCCGGCTTGTCGACCTCGCCCAGAGCCAGCACGCCATCGTCGGGAAAGCCGCGATCCGGCGTGGCATAGGCGGCGGCCCGGCCGCGATTGACATCCACCGCCGGCGACCAGGGCGCTTCGCCCACGGTCTGCGCCACCGCCACGTAAATCTGGCTTTCCAACGCGCGGGCCCGCGCGCCGACATGCACGCGATGCAGCCCGGCCAGCGTGTCGGTGCAAGACGGCGCCAGCACCAAATCGGCCCCGGCCTCGGCCAGCGCACGGGCGATCAGCGGGAATTCGATATCGTAGCAGACGGCGATGCCGAAGCGGATGCCATCGGCAAGATCGAATACATGCAGCGTTTCGCCGCCCTTGATGATCCATTCCTCGCGCTCGAAGCGCGTCATCTGCCGCTTATCCTGAAAGGCTTCGCGGCCATCGGGGGCATAAACGAAGGCGCGGTTGATGAAGCCGCCGTCATTCAAGCGCAGCGGAAAGCTGCCGGCGATGATCGTTGCGCCATGACGCTTGGCGGCCTCGGCATGCGCCTTGCGATAGGCCGGCAGCAAATCCTGCATGGCGGCGATGCCGCCCCGCAGATCGGCCTGCAAAGCCGGCGCAAGCAGCGAGGCCAGTTCCATCGAACCGTATTCGGGAAACAGCAGCAGCTTGGCGCCGGCATCGGCTGCCTGCTTCACCCAGGCATCGAGATGCGCCCGCCAATCCGCCAGCGTAGCGAATTGCCCGATGGGATATTGCGCTAAAGCAATCTTCACGATGAAAGCTCACGCATCCAATAGATCATCGGCTTCTCCGTCGCCGCATCGTCGCCGATATCCTTCCAGGAAAACCCGGCGCGCAGATCGGGCCGCTGATGATAGCCGCGTTTGCGCCAGAAATCATCCAGCGGCACGTAATCGGCCGGCTTCAAGGGATGATCGGCCGGGCGCTGCACGCCGCAGAAGCAGCAGACCGTCTTGCCGTTCCGGCGCGCGGCGGCCTCGCGGCGGCGGAAGAATTCCACCCCCACGCCTTGGCCGCGATAGCCGGGCAGCAACACGCTTTCGCCGAAATAATAGATCGGCGCGATATCCATGCCGGCCTTGATGAATGGCGCGCGCACGTAATCGGCCTCTTCCGCCAACGCCAGGGCCGTGGCCGCGCCCACCGCTTTGTCGCCGTCATACGCCACGGCGATATAGCCGGTTTTCGCCTCGGCATAGCGCTTCAGATAGCCGCGCTCGTAGTTCACATCGCCTTCATAGAGATACGGCCAGGCGCGGAATACCTGGATGCGCAGCTGCGCCAGATCGTCCAGCCGCGCGATCAGCGCCGGGCCGGAGAGATCCTCGATCCGCAGCATTTCAGGCCCCCACCTGCCGCAGCCAATCCTGCAGGTTATAATAATTGCTGATGCGCGCGACCTTGCCGTTCCTCACCTCGAAAAACGCGCCGGCCGGCAGCACGTATTTTTGCCCGGTGGCCGGCGGCAAACCTTCATCGGTATTCTTGTAAGTGCCCAGCACGGTGAATTCCGCCGAAGCGCGCGAGCCGTCTGCATTGGTGGCGATGCTGATATCGACGATCTGTTCGGAATAGCAGCGATCCATGCGGGCCAGAAAGGCGCGGAAAGCCTCGCGGCCGGTCTCGCGGCCGCCTTGGTTGATGTCATGCGCCACATCGTCGGTCAGCAGGGCGAGGAAGCCGTCGATATCCAGCTTGTTGAAAGCGGCATAGTAGTTTTCCAGCAGGGCCTTGGTCTGGGCGGCGGACATGGCTTCTCCTTGTTGCGAACGGCTTTTATTGGCGGCCCTTCAGCTCGATGCCGTTGCCGTCGGGGTCGCTGAGATAGATCGACGGGCCAGTGCCGAAAGCGCCGTAGCGATCCTTGGCGATATCCGGCGCGATGCCGAACCGCGCCAGATGCGCGCGGATCGCCGCTTCATCGAAAGGCTGCAATGTGAGGCAGAAATGATCGAGATTGCGCGCCGCTTGGCGCAGCGGCTCGTCATCCGCGCGCGCCAGGCTGCCATGGGCATCCATGATATCAATCAGCTGATCGCCGGCGCGCAGATGGGTGAGGCCGAGCTTCGGCTGCTCATGGGCTACCGTGCAGCCCAGCACATCGCAATAAAAGCGAATCAGCCGAGCCGGATCGGCGCTGCGCAGAACGATGTGATCGAAACCGCCCAAGGCAAAAGGTGGCGCGATGGGCGGCGCCGTATCAGCCATTCCGCTCAGGCATCCTTGTATTCGATGCCCTGCTGCTTGAGCAGGTCTTGCAATTCGCCGGACTGATACATCTCGCGCACGATATCGCAGCCGCCGACGAATTCGCCCTTCACATAGAGCTGCGGAATGGTCGGCCAGTCGGAGAATTCCTTGATGCCCTGGCGGATCGAGGGATCGGCCAGCACATCCACGCCCTTGAACTTCACGCCCAGATGCGACAGCACCTGCACCACCACGGCGGAGAAGCCGCATTGCGGAAACACCGGCGTGCCCTTCATGTAGAGCACGATGTCGTTGTCGGCGATGTCCTGCTTGATGCGATCGGCAACGGTGGCGTCGGTCATGGCGTCGGGTCCGTTCGGTTGAGTGGGGCGTTAGCTGGGGGTTTGCGTAGTGAGCGCCAGCGCATGCAGCTGGCCGCCCATGCGGCCCTTCAGCGCGGCGTAAACCAATTGATGCTGCTTCACGCGGCTGAGGCCCGCGAAAGCCGCCGAGGTGACGGTGGCGGCGTAATGGTCGCCATCGCCGCGCAGATCGTCGATCTGCACCTGCGCATCGGGCAGGGCTTCCTTGATCATGCGTTCGATTTCAACGGCGTCCATCGCCATCGGGCTATCCCTTCGCCATGTAGTTCGGCAGCCAGCCTTCATGGGCCTGGCGCAAGTCCGTGAGCGATATGGTGCCTTGGTCGGCCACAGTCAAATCCTGGCCGCCGGTCATGCCCAGCCGGGCCGCCGGCACGCCGGCCTTTTCCGCCCGCGCCAGCAAAGCCGCCGCCTTGTCGGCCGGGCAGGCGACCAGATAACGCGCCTGATCCTCGCCGAAAGCCGCGCCAAAGGCATCCCCGAAAGCATCGCTGCCGGGCAGGGCGATGTCCGCGCCGATATCGCCGGCCAGGGCCATTTCCGCCAAGCCGACCAGCAGCCCGCCATCGGACAGGTCATGCGCCGCCGTCACCGCGCCATCCAGGATCAAGCCGCGCAGGAAATCGCCGTTGCGGCGCTCCACAGCCAGGTCCACCGGCGGCGGCGCGCCTTCCTCGCGGCCCAGCACTTCGCGCAGATAGATCGACTGGCCGAGATGGCCTTTGGTCTCGCCCAGCACCAGGATGGCTTCGCCCGGCCGCTTGAAGGCCAGGGTCATCATCTTGCTCACGTCGTCCAGCACGCCGACGCCGCCGATGGCGGGCGTGGGCAGAATGCCCTTGCCGTTGGTTTCGTTGTAGAGCGACACATTGCCCGACACGACCGGATAATCCAGCGCGATGCAGGCTTCGCCGATGCCCTGCACGGCGCCGACGAATTGCCCCATGATATCGGGCCGCTCCGGGTTGCCGAAATTCATGTTGTCGGTGATCGCCAGCGGACGCGCGCCCACGGCGGTGATGTTGCGCCAGGTTTCAGCCACCGCCTGGCGGCCGCCCTGCACCGGATCGGCGAAGCAATAGCGCGGCGTGCAATCCACGCTCATCGCCAGCGCCTTGCTGGGATGATCCTGCACGCGCACCACGGCTGCGTCGCCGCCCGGAATCTGCGCGGTGTCGCCGCGCACCAGATGATCGTATTGCTCCCAGATCCAGCGCCGCGAGGCCATGTCGGGCGAGCCGATGATTTTCAGCAGCGCCTTGGTCAACGGCAAAGGATGGTTCACCGGATTGAGCGGCGCGGCCGGCGGCGTGGGAACCCACGGCCGGTCGTATTCCGGCGAAGCCTGGGCCAGCGGATCAATCGGCAGATCGCCCACCTGCTCGCCCTTGAAGCGCAGCACCATGCGGCCAGTATCGGTGAGATGGCCGATCACCGCGAAATCCAGTTCCCATTTCTTGAAGATCGCCTCGGCCTTGGGCTCGCTGCCCGGCTTGAGGATGATCAGCATGCGCTCCTGGCTTTCGGAGAGCATGAATTCGAACGGCGTCATGCCGGTTTCGCGCGCCGGCACTTTATCCAGGTCGATCTCGATGCCCATGCCGCCCTTGGAGGCCATTTCGAAGGAAGACGAGGTAAGACCGGCGGCGCCCATATCCTGGATCGCCACGATCACATCGGTTTCCATCAATTCGAGGCAGGCTTCGATCAGCAGCTTCTCGGTGAAGGGATCGCCGACCTGCACGGTGGGGCGTTTCTCTTCACTGTCGTCGGTGAATTCAGCCGACGCCATGGTGGCGCCATGGATGCCGTCGCGCCCGGTTTTCGAGCCGACATAGACCACCGGATTGCCCAGGCCCGCTGCCGCCGAATAGAAAATCTTGTCCTGCTTCGCCAGACCCACGGTCATCGCATTGACCAGGATATTGCCGTTATAGCTGGCGTGGAAATTCACTTCGCCGGCCACGGTGGGCACGCCCACGCAATTGCCATAGCCGCCGATGCCATGCACCACGCCCGACATCAGATGGCGGGTTTTCGCATGCTCCGGCGCACCGAAGCGCAAGGCGTTGAGATTGGCGATGGGACGCGCGCCCATGGTGAATACGTCGCGCAGAATGCCGCCCACGCCGGTAGCCGCGCCCTGATAGGGCTCGATGAAGCTGGGATGGTTATGGCTTTCCATCTTGAAGATGGCGGCCAGGCCGTCGCCGATATCAATCACGCCGGCATTCTCGCCGGGGCCCTGGATCACCCAGGGCGCTTTGGTGGGCAGGGTCTTGAGCCACTTCTTCGAGGATTTGTAGGAGCAATGCTCCGACCACATCACCGAGAAGATGCCGAGCTCCACGCGGTTGGGCTCGCGGCCCATGATTTCCAGCACGCGATCGTATTCGTCGGGCTTCAGGCCCATCAGATCGGCGGGATACTTGTTTTTCTGAGCGCTCATTGCAAAGCCTCGGCCAGACCGGCGAACAGGCCGACGCCATCGGTGCCGCCGCAAACCGGGTCGGTGGCGTTTTCCGGATGCGGCATCAGGCCCAGCACGGTCTTGCCCTTGTTGAATACGCCGGCGATGTTGCCCACCGAACCGTTCAGGTTGGTTTCAGGCGTCACGTCGCCATACAGATTGGCATAGCGGAAGGCCACGCGGTCTTCGTCTTCCAGCCGCTTCACGGTATCGGCATCGGCATTGTAATTGCCGTCATGATGCGCCACCGGCACGCGGATGCATTGGCCCTTGCGGTATTTGCCGGTGAAGATGCTGTCGCTGGTTTCCACCCGCATGGTGATTTCGCGGCAGATGAATTGCAGGCCGGCATTGCTCATCAGCACGCCGGGCAGCAACCCGGCCTCGCAGGCGATCTGGAAGCCGTTGCACACCGCCAGCACGCGGGTGCCTTTTTCGGCGCGGGCCTTCACTTCGCGCATCACCGGCGAATGCGCGGCCATGGCGCCGCAGCGCAGATAATCGCCGTAGGAAAAACCGCCCGGCAGCACGATCAGATCGACCTTGGGAAAATCCGCATCGCCATGCCAGACTTCCAGCGGCGGCTTGCCGCCCGAGGCCTTGGTCAGCGCCATTTTCATGTCGCGGTCGCGGTTCGATCCGGGGAAGACGATGATCGCGGCTTTCATGGCGGGTCAGCCCACCAGTTCGACGCTGAAATTCTCGATCACGGTGTTGGCGAGCAGCTTCTGCGCCATGTCCTTCACCGCCGCCTCGATCTCGGGCTTCGGCTTTTTCGCCAGCGCGCCGGAGAGTTCCAGCTCGATCAGCTTGCCCTGGCGCACTTCGGCCACATCATTGAAGCCGAGGCTGTGCAGGGCCTGGCCGATGGCACGCCCCTGGGGATCGAGCACGCCGTTTTTCAGGCTTACATGCACGCGGGCTTTCATCGCATAGATCCTCTTAGGTCTTTAGGGGGCAGCCGCAGAGGCTGCCTTACTGCATGGTCTCCGGGCCCTTGATGTCGCGCGGGCCGCCTTCGAGCAGAATGCCCAGCCGGCGCGCGACTTCCTGATAGGCCTCGGCCACATTGCCGAGATCGCGGCGGAAGCGATCCTTGTCCATCTTTTCGTTGGTCTTCAGATCCCACAGCCGCGCGCTGTCCGGGCTGATTTCGTCGGCCAGGATGATGCGCATCTCATCGTTCTGCCACCAGCGGCCGAATTCCAGCTTGAAATCCACCAGCCGGATGCCGATGCCGAGGAACAGCCCGGTGAGGAAATCGTTGATGCGCAAGGCCAGATGCATCACTTCGTCGATTTCCTGCGGCCCGGCCCAGCCGAAGCAGGTGATATGCTCCTCGCTGACCATCGGGTCGTTCAGTTCGTCGTTCTTGTAATAGAATTCCACGATCGAGCGCGGCAGCATGGTGCCTTCCGCCACGCCCAACCGGGTGGACAGCGAGCCGGCGGCGACATTGCGCACGACCACCTCAAGGGGGATGATCTCCACTTCCTTGATCAGCTGCTCGCGCATGTTCAGGCGGCGCAGGAAATGCGTGGGAATGCCGACCTCGCCCAGCCGCGTCATCAGATATTCCGAGATGCGGTTGTTGAGCACGCCCTTGCCGGTGATCGTGCCCTTCTTCTTATTGTTGAAAGCGGTGGCGTCGTCCTTGAAATACTGCACCAGAGTGCCCGGCTCGGGTCCTTCGAACAGAACCTTGGCCTTGCCCTCGTAAACCTGTCTGCGGCGGGTCATGGAACACCCGTATGGTTGTTGGGAAGGGGGAAAATCTTCGGCGGATAAATACCGCCTATGGGCCGCTTCCGCAATGCCGCTGGGCCAGGATTAATCCGGCTTTTCCGGGCAGAGTCGGGGGGGGGGGGGGTCGGGGCCCGCCACCCCCCCCATCAAGCGAGCGGCCGGGTGTCCCGAGGGCCTGCGGCCCCGCCC
>JAYSEE010000024.1:0-20723 GCA_041914045.1 Ferrovibrio sp.
CAGCCCAGGCGGCAAACAAACCCATCCTGCTCAGCGTGGGCTATGCCGCCTGCCATTGGTGCCATGTGATGGCCCATGAGAGTTTCGAAAACCCCGCCATCGCTGAACAGATGAACCGGCTTTTCGTCAATATCAAGGTGGACCGCGAGGAACGCCCGGATATCGACGCGATCTACATGAACGCCCTGCATCTGCTGGGCGAGCAGGGCGGCTGGCCGCTCACCATGTTCCTTACGCCCGATGGCGCGCCGTTCTGGGGCGGCACGTATTTCCCGCCCGAAAGCCGCTATGGCCGGCCGGGCTTTCCCGATGTGCTGCAAAAGGTGTTCGAGGCCTGGCGCGACAAGCCGGACGCCGTGCAGAAGAACAAGACCATGCTGCTGCGGGCCTTGCGCGACTCCGCCCGGCCGCAGGCGATGGACGCCATCGCGATTGATGCCGGCATTCTCGACCAGATGGCCGAGCAATTGCTCAAGCATGTCGACCCCGAGCATGGCGGCATCGGCGGCGCGCCGAAATTCCCGCAAACCGGATTGTTCGATCTGCTGTGGAGCGCTTACTTGCGCGGCGGCAATGCCGATTACCGCGATGCCGTGCGCAACACCGCAGCCCAAATGGCGCAGGGCGGCATCTACGATCACCTGGCCGGCGGCTTCGCGCGCTATTCCACCGATGCCGAATGGCTGGCGCCGCATTTCGAGAAGATGCTCTACGACAATGCGCAATTGCTGGAGCATTACGCGCTGCTGGATGCCGAAGCCGACAGCCCGCTGCTGCGCCAGCGCATTTTCGAAACCGTGGATTGGCTGAAAGCCGAGATGCGGCAGATGGGCGGCGGCTTCGCGGCCGCGCTGGATGCGGATTCGGAAGGCGAGGAAGGCAAGTTCTATGTCTGGCAAGCGGCCGAGATCACGGCTCTGCTGGATAAGGCCGGTTTCGCGCCCGAGCAGATCGCCGCTTTCCGCGCCGCCTATGACGCGACCGATCACGGCAATTGGGAAGAGAAGACCATTCTGCGCCGCTCGCTTTCTCCTGATTTCGGCGCTGCGGAGCACGAAGCCATGCTGGCCCGCGCCCGCGCCGTGCTGAAGGCCGCGCGCGCCACGCGCATCCGCCCGGGATTGGACGACAAAATCCTGGCCGACTGGAACGGCCTGATCATCGCGGCCTTGGCCAAGCTTTCGCGGCAATACAAACAGCCGGATTGGCTGGCGCTGGCGGAGCAGGCTTATCGTTTCATCTTCGCGGCGATGGCGCGCGACGGCGATAAACTCGGCCATAGCTGGCGCGACGGCAAGCTGGTGTTTCCCGGCCTGCTGGAGGATTACGCCAATATGGCGCGCGCTGCCCTGGCGCTGCATGAAGCCACCGGCGAGCCGGGCTATCTGGAACAGGCGATCGGCTGGATGCGGCGGCTGGATGCCGATTATGCCGACCGCGTGCATGGCGGCTATTTCCAGACCGCGCGCGATGCCGAAACCCTGGTGGCGCGTCTGCGCAATTGCACCGACAATGCCGTGCCCGCCGGCAACGGCACATTGGTGGGCGTGTTCGCCCGGCTCTGGTATCTCACCGGCGACGCCGATTGGCGCGACAAGGCGGAAAGCCAGATCGCGGCATTTTCCGGCGAGGCGGCGCGGAATTTCTTTCCGATGGCGGCGTTTCTCAATGGCTGCGATTTCTATGCCCATGCCGTGCAGGTGGCGATCATCGGCCGGCGCGGCGAGCCGGAAACCGAAGCGTTGATCGACGCCGCCTATGCCGTGTCGCTGCCCAATCGCATCCTGCAGGCAACATCGCCGGATGCGGCGCTGCCGCCCAGCCATCCGGCGCATGGCAAGACGCAGCAGAATGGCCGCGCCACGGCTTATGTCTGCGTCGGCATGCGCTGCGGCCTGCCGGCCATTGACGCCGCCGGCCTCACCGCGCAATTACGCGCGACGCGACAGGTCGCATGAATCATCCCGCCGCCCAGCCGAATCTGCGCGATCTCAAACGCCGCATGATTTTGGAAGCGGCGCGCGGGATTTTCGCCGCACGCGGTTTGCAGGCCGCCAGCATGCGCGAAATCGCCCAGGCCGCCGCCTGCACCACCGGCGCGATTTATCCATTGTTTCCCGGCAAGGAAGCCATCCTCGCCGCCTTGCTGAACGAAAGCCTGGATAAAGCCGGCGCTGCCTTGCTGCGCGGCCTGCAAGCCAAGACCGATGCCGCGCAGCAATTGCTGGCCGGCCTACGCGGCTGGCTCGGGCATTTCCGCGACAACGGCGCCGAGGCCGATCTGCTGCTGCAAGGCTTCGCCGATCCGGCTTTGGCGCGCGATCTGCGCCAGAGCCTGCAACAGGCGCTGGCCCCGGTGCGCGACACCTTGATCGCCATCGGCGATCTCGGCGCGAAAATGGCGGAGATCGAAACCGCCGCGCTGTTCGCGTTTCTCATCGGCCTGCTGCAAAGCGAGCGCAGCGGCTTGCTGTTCGCGCCCGAAGCGGCGGGCCAAGGCATCGACGCTCTGCTCGGCCATCATCTCGATGCGCTGATCGCGCGGCTGACATGGGAATAATCCGTCAGCATTGCTCCCCGATGCTGCTGCGCGGCGTCTTGCTGCTTATCGCCAGCTTGCCGATGACGGCGGAAGCCGCCGAACGCGTGCTGGATTTGCAGCCGCGCCCCGATGCCGTGCTGCGCGTGCTGACCGACAGCCCGGCGGATGCGCCGCTCAAAGGCAGCGTGGTGCTGCTGGCCGGCGGCAGCGGCAAGCTGGATATTGATCCGCAAGGCAAGATCGGCGGGCTGGCGGGCAATCAGTTGATACGCAGCCGAGGCGGCTATCTTGCCGCCGGCTATGCCTATTTCGCGCCGGATATCGCCAGCGACCTGAAGCCGCAGCAGAATTATCGCTACAAGCCGGAATTCGGCCGCGATATCGGCCTGGTGATCGCCGAGGCGCGCAAGCTGGGCGCGCCGGTGCATCTGATCGGCACCAGCCGGGGCGCGATTTCGGTGGCCGCCTTGTTCAATTCCGACAGCCCCGAACGGCCCGACAGCGCGGTGATCACCTCCGGCATGCTGATCACCTACAAAATCCCCGCCGCCGACAGCCTGGGCCCGCGCTGGGTGCAGGTGCCGGTGCTGCTGCTGCGCCATCAGCTTGATGCCTGCGCGGTCACGCCGCCCAGCGATGCCGACCGTTATGCCAAATTGCTGAGCAAGGCGCCGAAGGTGGATATCGTCACGCTCAATGGCGGCGCGCAGCCGAAAGGCGAGCCCTGCGAGGCGGCGCATTATCATGGTTTCTGGGGCATGGACGACGCGGTGGTGAACGCCATCACCGCCTGGATCGCGGCGCTTAAATAATTGTTTGCTTGGCAGTGAGTCGCAGCAACCGATACTTCTCCGCTCGCTTCAATACCTGACTTGAATTTCGATTGCACTTTCGGGAACGCCCAAACCTAGCGCTAGGCCCGCCTTAGCTTCCGCTATCGTGAGAGGCTGAACTGTCTCATCTTCCGCGAATGCGTCAGTATCTGCATTATCGGTGGACTCCGGCGGCAGGCCTTGGGAATTGGGCATCGGCTGGAAATGCAGCTTGCCAAGATCAATGCCGAGATTTTCGAGGGTATCGTAGCGAACCGGATTCCGCTGTCCCTGCCAACATCTCGGAATATAAATCAAGGCATATTCCGAGATGCGGATATGCCACCTGCCTTCTGCTTTACCGCCTTCTTTGCTGGGTACTACGTCGCGAATACGGCCAACAAGAAACGCGGCGCTATGCTCCGCTTCCGCTTCCCCCCAGGGACCGTTATGCCGGTTCTGCGTGCATACAAGATAGCGGCAAGCCTCGGCCTTGTTTTTGTTAAGTCGCCAAGCTTGCGAGCCGTTTTCACTAAGGATGCGATTTGCGCCGCGCGCGGTGAAGACGACAACAGTATTATTTCCCATTTTGCATATCCTCAAAAATTTTTTGCTGTCTAGCAATATAATGTATTGGATCAATATGTAAATGGATATTTCTACAATATTGAATTTTAAACATAAATATATGATATAATTTATTAATTTAATCACCAAATAAAGTTGTGTAAGCAGATATATTGCCCAAAATTTATAATATTAATGCCTGTTAATGATTCATATTGCCACAATACTAGGGGTTTAGAGGATAGAAGGCGAACACCCCAGCAAATCACGCTATACTGGGCGAAGCCTGGGAAAACCTGGTGCCCGCTGCCGGACTCGAACCGGCACGGCCTTGCGGCCTCGGGATTTTAAGTCCCGTGCGTCTACCGATTCCGCCAAGCGGGCTGCCAGGGTGCCGTTACACGCGGCGGATGCTGTAGCATTTTCGCCGCGTGCCGGAAACCCTGGCGGAACCCTGCCCGCCGGGCTTAAGGCGTTACTGGCCCCGGATGTCCTTCAGGGCGCGGGCGAGGATATCCAGCACCCGGCGCTGTTCTTCCGGCGCGGCTTCCGCCTTTTCGCGCAGCACCTGCCGGAAGGCGCGGCGCAGGTCGCGGAAATTGCCCGGCTCGCCGGTGAAGGTCTCTTCATCCTCGCGGGCCTCGCCGAAGCGGAAGAAATCCCGCGCCTTGGCCATGCGAGCGCCGACCCGGGCCAGTTGCTCCAGCATAGTCTGCGCGGCGGCTTGGTTGGCGGCGAGATACTCCCGCCCGGCATCGGTGAGAGAATACAGCTTCTTGGCGCCCTCGGTTTCGGCCAGGGCATGGCCGATCTCTTCCAGATAGGTGAGGGCGGGATAGATCACGCCCGGGCTGGGCGCATAGAAGCCCGCGCTCTTTTCCTCCAGCGCCTTGATCAGCTCGTAGCCATGGCGCGGCTTTTCAGCCAGCAGGGCCAGGATCATCAATTGCAGATCGGCGGCGCCGACCAGCCGGCTGGCGCGGAAGCCCCGCCCATGGCCATGGCCGAAACCTTCGCCTTCGCCGCCCATCGCCTCGAAAAACGCCGCCAGGCGGCCCCGGCGATGCCGGCCGATCATTTCCAGCAATTCAGCCTTGGCCTGTTTGCCATGGCGGCCGAAGCCGCGCAGGTGCCCAAATCCATGATGCATGGTTAGTCCTTTCATTGCATCGTTTGATATATCGTAAGATATGTTTAGCGATACAAATCGTCAAGGGGGTAATCTTGCATTCCGTCGATTGGAAGGAAAAAGGCTAAATTACCGGCTATTCCGCCGCTTGCTTTTCGGCGGCCTGGCCATCCGCCGGCCCGGGGCTCGGGCTGTTTCCGGGGCTCGGGCTGTTGGTGATGCTTTCGCCCAGATAGCGGTTATTGGCATCGCGCAGGTCGGAAGCCGCCTCGTCGTAGAGGAAGGGCAGGAAGGCGAAGCGCCGACCCCGTTGCACCGGCATCGCCTCATGCAGCAGCGAGCAGGAGAACACCACCGCTCCGCCGGTGGGGGCGCGGTAGGTCTGGCTGCCATATTCGGGGAAGCGCAGATCGCCGCCCTCGTAATCCTCGGCATTCAGATTGATGGTGACGGCGAAGCGGCGATGCGCGGTGCCCTTGGTGGTGTTGTCGCGATGCGGCTTGAAGAAGCCGCCTTCCTCGGCCTCGTAGCAGGCGACGATATAACGCTCCAGCCGAGTGCAATCGAAATGGAAGGCCTTGCGGATTTCCGGCAGCAGGCGCAATTGCAGCCGGGCGCGGATCTCGGCGCGCAAGTCTTCATCCCGCAGCATATGATCGCGCCGGCGCTTGAAATCCGGGCTGTCCACCACTTCGGTGCGGCCGCGCATTTCCTTGGTGACGCCGGACGCCTCGCCGCCATGGGCCTCATACTCGGCGATCAGCCGGCGGCAGAAATCCGGCTCGAACACGCGCGGCAGCAGCAGAATCGGCGCCACCTGCGGCACCCCGGCATGATGATCGGGCGGCCCCAGCGCGGACAGCGCATCCAGCGCGGCATCGGCCTGATGCAGCGGCCAATTGGCCAGCACGCGCATCTGCGGATCGAGCAGATACCAGCAGGCCGAAACATCCAGCCGGCCATCGGGGCGATCATGGGCCAGATTCCAGGCCCGCAGCACGGCCTGATCGTGATCCAGGATCACCAGCATGTATTTATGCAATTCGGCCAGCAGCGGATGCTGCATGTCGCCGGGATGCGAGGAAACCGCCACCAGGGCATGGCTTTCCCAGCGGTTCAGCGCCGGATTGACCGCCAGCCGGGCCAGCATGGTCTGCACCGCCTGTTGCGCGGTGGGGGCCAGCAGGCCGCCGAAAAAACAGATCAAGCTGTAGCGCCCGCCAAGGCCGCCCATCGGGGCGCGCTTATCCTGGCTGGTCCTGACATATAGCTGCGGCGCCGGCTCGCCATAGCCCAATCCGATGCGTTTCGGGCCTTCGCTTTCTTGGCCAATCCGTTGGCTGCCGACCTGACGCTCGCTTGCTTGCGGCTTCTTCCCGGTCATCCTCTCAAAAAAGACGATGATAGCCGGGAAGTCAACCTACCGCAGGCTGTGCGATGTCAGATTTCGCTTAATTTCCGATCTTGGCTTCCGGCGTATTGGGCGCGGCCGGCGAGGAGGGGTTTTCCGTGCGCTGCCGCATCCGCACCAGACGGCGCAGCACCACGTAGAAAACCGGGGTCAACAGCAGGCCCACCAGGGTGACGCCGATCATGCCGGCGAAAACCGGGGTGCCCAGCGAACGGCGCATTTCCGCGCCGGCGCCCGAAGCGGTGACCAGCGGCACCACGCCGAGGATGAAGGCCAGCGCCGTCATCAGGATCGGGCGCAGGCGCAGGCGGCAGGCCTCCACCACCGCATCCACCGGGCTGCGGCCGCCGGCTTCGAGCTGGCGGGCGAATTCCACGATCAGGATGGCGTTCTTCGCCGCCAGGCCGATCAGCACCACCATGCCGATCTGCACCAGCACATTGTTGTCGATGCCGGCGATATGCACGCCGCCCAGCGCGAACAGCATGCTCATCGGCACGATCAGCATGATCGCCAGCGGCAGGATCCAGCTTTCATACTGCGCCGCCAAAGCCAGGAAGACGAACAGAATGCCCAGCGCGAAAACGAAGATCGCGGTGTTGCCGGTCAGCTTTTCCTGCAAGGCGATTTCGGTCCATTCGAAACCCTGGCCGGGCTGCAGCACCTGACCGGCCAGCTTTTCCATCGCGTCCAGCGACTGGCTGGTGGAAATGCCCGGCGGCGTATTGCCCTGGATCGGCACAGATGTATAGAGATTGTAGCGCTGGATCAGATCGGGGCCGGAAGAGTCGCGGATTTCCATCAAGCTGCCCAGGGGCACCAGCGCGCCGCCATTGGAGCGCACTTTCAATTTCAGGATATCCTCGCGCTCCAGCCGCTGGCTGGCATCGGCCTGGGCGCGCACCTGGAAGATGCGGCCGAAGGCGTTGAAGTCGTTCACATAGGCCGAGCCGAGATTGACCTGCAAGGCTTCGAAAATCCGCCCGATCGGCACATCCAGCATCTGCGCCTTGGTGCGGTCGATATCCAGATAAAGCTGCGGCGAGGCGGCCGAGAATGTGGTGAACACGCCGGTCATCGCCGGATTCTGCTGCGCCATGCCCATGATCTGATAGGCGGCGGCCAGCAGCGGCCGCACATCGTCGCTGGAGCGGTTTTGCAGCATGATCTTGAAGCCGCCGCCCGAGCCGATGCCGGGCACCGCCGGCGGCGGCACGGCGATCACGAAGGCTTCTTCGATGGCCATCAGCTTGCCGATCATCTGCTGGATCACCTTGTCGGCGGTGAGGCCCAGCGGCAGACGCTTCTCGAAATCCTCGAACGGCGTGAACATCACGGCTGCGTTGGCGGCCGTGGTGAAGGTCGCGCCGTTGAAGCCCGGAATGCCCACCACATTGGCCACGCCGGGCGTGCCTTCGATCAGCTTGGTGGCCTTCTGCACCACTTCGTCGGTGCGGCTCAAGCTGGCGCCGTCGGGCAATTGCATCACCACGATGGCATAGCCGCGATCCAGCGGCGGGATGAAGCCCGGCGGCACGGTGCGGAACATGAAGACCGTGGCGCCCACCAGCAGCAGGTAGATACCCAGCATCGCCGCGCGATGGCGCAGGATGCCGCGAATGCCGCGGCCATAGCCGTTGCCCAGCTTGTCGAAGCCGGTGTTGAAATAATGCGCGAAGCCGCCGAGCAGGCTGCGCCGGCGCTTATGGCCGGAGGGATAGGCGGCCGGCTCGTGATGCTTATGCGGCCGCAGCAGCAGCGCGCCGAGCGCCGGCGACAGCGTGAGCGAGTTGAAGGCCGAGATGATCGTGGCCGCCGCGATGGTCAACGCGAATTGCTTGAAGAACTGGCCGGAAATGCCGGGGATGAAGGCAGTGGGCACGAACACGGCGGTCAGCACCACGGCGATGGCGATCACGGCTGTGCCCACTTCATCCATGGTGCGATGCGCGGCTTCCGACGGCGTCAGCCCATCGGCGATATTGCGCTCGATGTTTTCCACCACCACGATGGCGTCGTCCACCACGATGCCGATGGCCAGCACCAGGCCAAACAAGGTCAGCACATTCAACGTGAAGCCGAAGGCGCTCATCACCGCGAAAGTGCCGACCAGCGAGACCGGAATCGCCATGATCGGAATCAACGCGGCGCGCCAGTTCTGCAGGAACAGCAGCACCACCAGGGCCACCAGGATGATGGCTTCGATCAGGGTTTTGTAAACCTCATGCACCGAACGGTCGATGAATTCGGTGGGGTTGTAGACGATGGTATGTTCCAGGCCGGGCGGGAAATCCTTCGCCAGTTCATCCATGCGCTTGATCACCGCCTCGGCGGTTTGCAGCGCATTGGTGCCGGGGCGCTGGAAAATGCCGAGCGCCACGGCGGTCTGGCCGTCGAGATAGGACCGGCTGGTGTAATCCTTCGCGCCGAGTTCCACCCGGGCCACGTCGCGCAGGCGCACGATGCGGCCTTCGCCGCCGCTTTTCACGATCACATCGCGGAATTGCCGGATATCGGTGAAACGGCCTTGCGTGGTGACGATCACCTGCAAGGCATTGTCGTCGGGCGCCGGCTGCTGGCCCAGGATGCCGCCGGATACCTGCACATTCTGCGCCTGCAAGGCGGCCACCACATCGCCGGCCGACAGGCTGTAGGAGGATAGCCGATCAGGATCGAGCCAGACCCGCACGGCATATTCGCTGCCGCCGAACACGATCACCGTGCCCACGCCGGGCAGGCGCAGCAATTGTTCGCGGATGCGCAGCTGCATGTAATTGGCGATGTAAAGCTCGTCGAAGCTTTTATCGGGCGACAGCAGATGCACCACCATCAAAAAGTCGCCGGCCTGCTTGTTGGTGACGATGCCCTGGCGGCGCACTTCCTCGGGCAGACGCGGTTCGGCGATCGACACGCGGTTCTGCACCTGCACCTGGGCGTCGTCCAGATTGGTGCCGGGCTGGAAAGTCACCGTCAACTGCATGGTGCCGTTGGCGGTGGAGTAGGAGGACATGTAAAGCATGTTCTCCACGCCGTTGATTTCCTGCTCGATCGGCGTGGCGACGGTACGCGCCACGGTCTCGGCATCGGCGCCGGGATACACGGCGGTGACGTTGATCTGCGGCGGCGCGATTTCGGGATACTCGGTCACCGGCAAGCTGAGATAGGCCAGCGCGCCGATGATGACGGTGACGATGGAGACCACCGACGCGAAGATCGGCCGGTCGACGAAGAAATGTCCGAATTTCATGGCGCTTTATCCGCCCTGCTTCGGTGCGGCTTGCGGCATTTGCGGCTGCGGCAAGGCCATCAGGCCGGCCCAGACCGGCGGCATCTGCACCGGCATCGGCGTCACCTTGCCGCCGCCCAGGCGCACGCGCTGCAAGCCGTTGATCACCACGGTTTCGTCGCCCTTCAGGCCCTTGCGCACGATGCGATAATTATCGGTGCGCGACCCGGTTTCCACCGGCTGCTGGCGCACCGCGCCGCCTTCGCCCACCACATACACGAAGCGCCGGCCGAGATCGGTCAGCACCGCTTCGTCGGGGATCAGCACGCCCTCGTATTTCGGGCTGCCGGGCACCGCGATGCGGCCGAACATGCCGGGCGTGAGGAACATGTCGGGATTCGGCAGAGCCGCACGCATGCGCATGCTGCCGGTGGCGGCATCCAGCTTGCTGTCGGTGAAATCCAGCTTGCCCTTATGCGGGAAGCCCTTTTCATCGGCCAGCTCCACGCCGATCTCGAAGCCGTTGCCGGCACCGCTGCCATTCGCAGCCATGCGGCGATAGGAAAGATACGAACGCTCGTCCACGTCGAAATAGAAATACACCGTATCCAGCGCCACTATGCTGGCCAGCAGGGTCTGGTTCTCGCTGACCAGATTGCCTTCATTCACCAGCTTGCGGCCGATGCGGCCGCTCATCGGCGCGCGGATTTCGGTGAAGCTGAGATTCAGCCGCGCGGTCTCCACCATGGCGCGGGCGCCCTGGATATCGGCCTGGGCCTGTTGAAAGGCTTGGCGCTTTTCTTCCGCCGTGCGTTCCGCCGCCGTGCCGCTGCGGGCCAGGCGCTCATAGCGGTCGTAATCCTGCTTGGCGAAATCCAGCTTGGTCTGCAGCGAATTCAGCGAGGCCTGGGCCTGGTTCAGCGCCGCCACATAGGGCCTGCGGTCGATCACTGCCAACACCTCGCCCTCGCGCACGATGCTGCCCTCGGTGAAGGACAGCTTTTCCAGATAGCCGTTCACCCGCGCCCGGATATCCACCGTGGCGGATGCCTCGAAGCGGCCAGTATATTCGTCCAGCTCGACGATCTGCTTCACCACCGGCTTGGCCACCGTCACCGGCGGCGGGCCGCCCATCTGCGCCCAGGCGGGAGCGGCAGTAAAAGCCAGGGAAAGAGCAAGCGCGGCAAGTATGCCGCGCAGCGAGTGTGGATTAGCGTTATATGTCATGGCGCTGAGTTGTAGTGCGCTGCAAAAAGAACGCAAGACCGAATTTGTTACCCGACAATCGTGAATAGGGTTAATTCACAATATTTGCGAAAGATATCACAAAAGCCGCATTCGATTTCAAAACGGCTTGACGATCACCAGGATCACGATGGCCACCATCAGCAAGGTCGGTACTTCATTCATCACGCGGTAGAATTTCGACGAGTGGATATTCGCATCATCGGCAAATTGCTTGCGCCAGCGCGAATAAAAGCCATGCAGGCCCGACATCGCCAGCACCAGGACAAATTTCGCCATGAACCAGGGTTGCAGCCAGTGATCGCCGAGCCAGGCCAGGGTGAGGCCGAAAATCCAGCTTGCCGCCATGGCCGGGTTGATGATAGCGCGCAGCAGCCTTCGCTCCATCACCTTGAAGGTTTCGGATTGCACAGAGCCTTTGGCGGCATCTACGTGATACACATATAGCCGAGGCAGATAGAACATGCCGGCCATCCAGGCGATCACGCTGATCACATGCAGGGCCTTGATCCAATCGTAAAGCATGGTTGCAGTCTAGCTAATCACAGCGCATCGCGCACCAGCCGGGCCAGCCCGGCGATGAAATCCGGCTGCACGCCCACGGTGGGCACGCGCACATAGCTGGGCACGCCATGCTCATGCGCCAGTTCGGCATATTCGATATCCAGTTCCACCAGGGTTTCGGAATGCTCGGATACGAAGGCGATCGGGCAAAGCAGAATGGCCTTGCCATCGCTTCCGGCGCGCTTGATTTCCGTGTCGGTGGCCGGGCCGATCCATTCCAGCGGACCGACGCGGCTCTGATAACAGATTTGCCAATCCAGACCGGGCAGGGCCAAAGCCTTCACCACGGCGGCGGCGCTTTCCTCGACCTGGCGCTGATAGGGATCGCCGGCATCGACGATCTTTTTCGGCAGGCCATGGGCGGAAAACAGCAGCCGGAACGGCTTTTCGACCTTGGCTAGACCTTCGCGGATCAGCGCTGCCTTGGCGGCCACGAAACCCGGCTCCTGCGGATATTGCCCAATCTGCACATGCGGCACATCCAACCCGGCCTGCTTGGCGGCGCGGTTCCAATCGTCGAACGAGGATTGCGTGGTGGTGGTGGAATATTGCGGATAGAGCGGCAGCATCACCACTTTATCGGCATTCCAAGCCTTCACGGCGCGGGCGGTTTCATCGGCGAAGGGATGCCAATAGCGCATGGCGATGAATACCCGGATATCCGGGCTGTTCAACGCTTTTTCCAGCGCGGCGGCCTGCCTTTCGGTTTCCGGCAAAATCGGCGAGCGGCCGCCCATTTTGGCATAGATTTCTTGCGCGGTTTTCGCGCGGCGGCGCGAGATCAATGTCGCCAGCGGCCGGCGCAATAGCCATGGCAGCCGGATGATCGCCGGATCGTTGAACAGGTTGAACAGAAAGGGCTGCACGGCCTGCGGACTATCCGGGCCGCCCAGATTGAACAGTACGACAGCGGTTTTCGTCATGCCGTCAGGCCGCCATGCTGGCGCCGCGCAGCAGGCGCATCAGCTGCTCGACATGCTGCGGCGGGGTTTCCGGCAGGATGCCATGGCCGAGATTGAAAATATGATTGCGGCCCTGAAAATGCTGGAGGATGCGCTGCACCGCATGGGCCATCTGCGCGCCGCCGGCCACCAGCAGGCGCGGATCGAGATTGCCCTGCACGGGATGCTTGCTCCACAGCTTGTCGCGCGCCCAGGCCAGCGGCACGGTGTAATCCAGGCTCAGCGCGGTGGCCCCGGTGGCCGCCGCGAAGCCTTCGTATTGCGGGCCGGCGCCGCGCGGAAACGCGATTACCGGCAGGGCGGGATATTTCTGACGCAGGCGCTGAATGATCATCTTCACCGGCAGCACGCAATAGCGTTGGAATTGTTCGTCGGGCAGCACGCCTGCCCAGGTGTCGAACACTTGTACGGCTTCGGCGCCGGCCTGGATTTGCCGGTCGAGAT
Organism: Ferrovibrio sp.; assembly: GCA_041914045.1. Taxonomy (GTDB): domain Bacteria; phylum Pseudomonadota; class Alphaproteobacteria; order Ferrovibrionales; family Ferrovibrionaceae; genus Ferrovibrio. The sequence continues at coordinate 12,903 of JAYSEE010000024.1, forward strand.
AAGAAACCGTGGCATCCGTCAGCAGCGCCATCAGCCGGTCCAGCCCTTGCGGGTTGCCATAGGCCCACATCTTGGCGGCTGCCTGGTCGTTGCCGCCCCGGCCTTCCAGCATATAGGTCGCGACCGTCCAGGGCGCGCCGGCAAAGCCGATCAGCGCGGTTTCCGGCGGCAGGGCGGCCTTGATGCGCGCCACGGCTTCGTAAACCGGCGCCAGCTTGGCATGGATGCCCTCGGGCCGCAGCAGGCTGAGTTCGGCCTCGCTGCGGATGGCGGCCAGCAGCGGACCCTCGCCTTCGGCAAAGCGCAGCTCTTGCCCCAGCGCCTGGGGCAGCAGCAGGATATCGGCGAACAGGATGGCGGCATCGAAGCCGAAGCGCCGGATCGGCTGCAAGGTCACTTCGGCGGCCAGCTCCGGGGCATAGCAGAGGTCCAGGAAGCTGCCGGCCTGAGCGCGGGTGGCACGGTATTCCGGCAGGTAGCGCCCGGCCTGGCGCATCAGCCAAACCGGCGGACGCGGCAAGCTCTCGCCATTGAGGGCACGGAGAAAAGGCTTCGATTGGGACGGAAGGGCGCTGCTCATATCCTATTCCTTTCCTATTTATATTTAAAAAGAAAGAGTTGGAGTTGTTGTTTGGGCCGGTGGATAGCGGGGATGCGCGGTCTTGCCGCAAGCATTCCGGATTCCATTGCTTTCCACAGCGGATTGCCGGCGCATCTGCTTCATGCCGGGATAAACCGGTACGACTCCTAAGAAAATCAATGGGTTGAAAATGTGGATAAGGGGGATCATGACGCGGCGATGACGCTTCGGCACGGTTTCCCCGGGATTCACAGGGGGCGGCGGGATTCCATTCAGACCGGCATGGCGGCTTGCAAGAAATTCGGCAAGCGGGCATGAAAAAGCCGGGGCTTGGGATAAGTGCCGCCTTATCCCGGTTGTCCGCGTTTTCCACAGCTGCGCCAGGAAACCGAAAACCCATGAACCCCCCGCCGAGTCAGCCCCGCCGACCGCATATCCATTTGGTGTCGGATGCCACCGGCGAGACGCTGAAATCGGTCGCCACCGCCGCGATGGTGCAATTCCATACCTCCAATCAGGAAGTGGAAACCCATAGCTGGGCGCTGGTGCGCACCGCCGCGCAAATGGAACGAGTGGCGGATTCGATTGCCAAGATCGGCGGGCTGGTGCTGTTCACCATCGTGGATCCCAATCTGCGCGACATATTGGTGCGCCATTGCGCCAAGCATCGCATCGCCTATCTGGCGGTGCTGGACCCGGTGATCCTGGCGATGGGCAAATTCTTCGGCGAGAAGGCGAAAAATCAGCCCGGCCGTCAGCATGAGCTGGACGCGGAATATTTCGCCCGCATCGACGCCATGCATTTCACCATCGCCCATGACGACGGCCAGCATACCGACGATATCGACAAGGCCGATATCGTGCTGGTGGGCGTGTCGCGCACATCCAAGACGCCGACCTCGATCTACCTCGCCAATCGCGGCTATAAAACCGCCAATATTCCCATCGTGCCGGGCCTGACCCTGCCCGATGAATTGCTGAAATCGAAAGAGCCGTTGGTGGTGGGCCTCACCACTTCGCCGGATCGTCTGGTGATGGTGCGGCGCAATCGCCTGCTCAGCTTGAATCAGACCACGGAAACCGATTACGTCGATATCGAGCAGGTGCGGGCGGAAGTGGCCGAAGCGCGCAAGCTTTGCGCACGCTATGGCTGGCCGATCATAGACGTATCGCGGCGCTCCATCGAGGAGACCGCCGCGGCGATTCTCAATCTGTATAACCGCCGCGAGGAAAAACTCGCCGCGCCGCCGGAAGAGTGAAACACCAGCGATGAGTCTCATTCTCGCTTCCGCCAGCCCGGCCCGCGCCGCTGTTTTGCGCAATGCCGGATTGGAATTCGACATCCGCCCGGCCCGCGTGGATGAAGAGGAAATCAAATTGTCGTTGCAGGCCGAAGGCGCGCCGCCCGAGCGGGTGGCGGAAACCCTGGCCGAATTGAAAATGCGCCGGGGCAGCGTGCCAGGCGACCGCAGTTTCGTGATCGGCTGCGATCAGATGCTGGCTTGCGAAGGCGAGTGGTTCGACAAGCCGGAAGATATTGCCGCCGCCCGCGCGCAATTGCGCCGGCTGCGCGGCAAGACGCATCAGCTGCATGCGGCGATCTGCGTCGGCCGCGATGGCGGCGTGATCTGGCATCATATGGAAACCGCGCGGCTGACCATGCGCGATTTCTCCGACGACTTCCTGGAAGCCTATCTGGCGCAAGCCGGCGACAGCATCCTGGCATCGGTGGGCGCCTATCGGCTGGAGGATATCGGCGTGCAGCTCTTCTCGCGCATCCAGGGCGATTATTTCACCATCCTCGGCCTGCCCTTGCTGCCGTTGCTGGATTTCCTGCGCAACAACAGCGTGGTGCGGATATGAATGCGGACGATGACGGCTTGGTTCCGCGCGCCGGCGTGATCGGCTGGCCGGTGAAGCATTCGCGCTCGCCGAAGCTGCATGGCTATTGGCTGAAGCAATACGGCCTCAAGGGCCGCTATGATCTGCTGCCCTTGCCGCCGGAGGATTTGGGCGAATTCCTTACCGCGCTGAAGCGCGGCGGCCAGGCGGAGAATTTCCGCGGCGTGAATGTGACGTTGCCGCATAAGGAAGCCGTGCTGCCTTATCTGGATGAGATCGACGATGCCGCCAAGCGGATCGGCGCGGCCAACACGCTGATCCTGCGCGAAGACGGCAGCCTGTTCGGACAGAATACCGATGGCTACGGCTTTTTGCAGAATCTGCGCGAGAGCCGGCCGGATTGGCGGCCGCAGGCCGGACCCGGCATCATGCTGGGGGCGGGCGGTGGCGCGCGGGCGATCTGCGTTGCGCTGCTGGATGCCGGTTTGCCGGCGCTGACCATCGTCAATCGCAGCCAGGAACGCGCCGAGGCCCTGGCTAAAGAACTGGACGATGCGCGCGTCGGCATCGGCGATTGGGACCGGCGGGCGGACCTGCTGGACGGTGCCGGCCTGCTGGTCAACAGCACCAGCTTAGGCATGACCGGGCAGCCGCCGCTGGATATCGCCCTGGATGCGCTGCCGCTCGGCGCCTTGGTGACGGATATCGTCTATGCGCCGCTGGAAACCGGCCTGCTGGCCGCCGCCCGGGCGCGCGGCAATCCGGTGGTGGATGGCCTGGGCATGCTGCTGCATCAGGGCCGGCCCGGCTTCGCCGCCTGGTTCGGGCAATGGCCGGAAGTAACCCCCGGCCTGCGGGCTGCCGTGCTGGCGGATTGACCTTGCCGGGGTTAGCTAACTTAGCTAAGCTAACTTAGCTAGGAGCCTGCCATGACCATCAAGGCCAATATCCACGAAGCCAAGACCAACCTGTCCAAGCTGATCGCCGCCGCCAAGCAGGGCGAGGAGGTGATCATCTCGCGCGCCGGCCAGCCGGAAGTGCGGCTGGTGCCGGTGCAGGCCGACGACAAGCCGCGTCGGCGCTTCGGCGGCGACTGGGCCGGCAAGGTTTGGATGGCGCCCGATATGGATGCGGTGGATCGCGAGATCGCCGATGATTTCTATAACAGCAAGATTTTTCCGGATGGCGAGGTTTGAGGCTGCTGCTGGATACCCATGCGCTGCTCTGGTGGCGCGCCGATACCGCGCGGTTCAGCCCGGCCACTTATGAGATGATTTCGGCGGGCGAAATTCCGGTGCTGGTCTCTCATGTTTCGTTATGGGAGATCGCCATCAAATCGGGGCTCGGCAAGCTGAGCGTGCCCGACAATCTCCTGCAACGCTGCCAGGACGATGGTTTCGAATTGCTGCCGATCACCCTGGAGCATATCGAAATGGTGAAAAGCCTGCCGAGCCTGCATCGCGATCCCTTCGACCGCATGTTGATCGCCCAGGCGAAAACCGAGGATATGTTTTTGCTGACCCGGGATGCCGATATCCGCCGCTACGATGTGAAAGTGTTGTCAGCATGATCAAGTTGGCGCTGACGGGGTCCATCGGCATGGGCAAATCCACCGTGGCGGGAATGTTCACCGCTTTGGGCGTGCCGCTCTTCGATGCCGATGCCGCCGTGCATGAACTCTATGCGCCGGGCGGCGCGGCCGTCGCGCCGATGCATGCGGCGTTTCCCGATGCGTTGACGCAAGCGGGCGGCATCGACCGCGCGGTGCTGGTGCGCCATGTGATGGCCGATCCGGCGGCGCTGAAACGCATCGAAGCCATTGTGCATCCGCTGGTAGGCCGCATGCGGCAGGACTTTCTGCGCGCCGCCGAGGCGCGCGGCGAACCCATCGTGCTGCTGGATATTCCCTTGTTGTTCGAGGGCTGGCAAAAGACCGGGCGGCGCGAAGGCGTGGATCATGTAGCGGTGGTGAGCGCGCCGGCGGAAATGCAGCGCGCCCGCGTGCTGGCCCGGCCGGGCATGACGGAGGAGAAATTCGCCGCCATCCTGGCCAAGCAGGTGCCGGATGCGGAAAAGCGCCGCCTGGCCGATACGGTGATAGATACCGGCCTGCCGGCGGCGGAAACGCAAAAGCAGGTAGCGGCTTTGGTGGACTAGTTGCGGCAGGAGGCTGGCAAGCATGGGTGAGGCGCATGCGTGAAATCGTACTGGATACGGAAACCACCGGCTTCAACGCCGATGGCGGCGACCGCCTGGTGGAATTGGGCTGCATCGAGCTGGTGAACCATATTCCCACCGGCCGGCATCTGCATAAATACTGCAATCCGCAGCGCGACATGCCGGAAGAGGCCTTCAAGGTGCATGGCCTGTCGGTGGAATTCCTGTCCGACAAGCCGCTTTTCGCCGAGATCGTCGATGAATTCCTCGGCTTTATCGGCGACGCCAAGCTGGTGATCCATAACGCGGCATTCGACATGGCCTTCCTGAATGCCGAATTGAAGCGGGCGGGCCGGCAGATTCTGGCCTTCGACCGCGCCATCGACACGGTGCAGATGGCGCGGCGCAAATTTCCCGGCGCGCAGGCTTCGCTGGATGCGCTGTGCAAACGCTTCAACATCGACAATTCCGCCCGCATCAAGCATGGCGCGCTGCTGGATGCCGAATTGCTGGCGGAAGTCTATCTCGAATTGGTCGGCGGCCGGCAGCAGGGCCTGGGCCTGGCCGGCGATGGCGACGATGCGGCGGCGGCGGCGGCTTTGCTGGCCCCGCGCGGGCCGGCGCGGCCGGTGCGGCCCCATGCCGTGCCGCCGGAAGAACTGGCGGCGCATGAAGCCTTCATCAAGAAATTGAAAGAGCCGATCTGGTTGAACTGACGGCGTCAGGCCGGGTCCACATCGGCGATGCAGAAAACCATGTCCACGGTTTCGCCATCCTGGCCCAGCGGCAGTAATAGAGTACCGCGTTCGCGCTTCTGGCCGATATCCAGCGAGCCGCCTTCCAGATCGGGCCCCAGCACGCTGTTGTAATCGTAGACCGGGCAGCGCTTGCCGATCACGATCCGATAGTTGAGCAGCACTTCGCTCAGGGTATCGGTGGGCAGGTGATGCCCGATATGGTTGCCGGCCACCGCCTTTCCGGTGGGATCATGGCCGCGCATTTGCACTTGCAGCGTGCCGACAAGGCGATAGCGCAGCCAGGGCGGTTCTTTCAGCACTTCCGTCAGCACCACGTAGGGCAGCAGATCGGGAATTTGCAGCGGATCAATATCGCTGCGCGCCGGCATCACGCGGCCGCGGCGCAGCCCATCCCAATAGGCATAGCTGCGCTTCACCCGATCGGAGCAGATTTGCAGGAAATCCGTACCGATCATGCGCGCATGCCGTGATTCTGCGATCAGGCGATCCAGGTCTTCAACCATGAGGGAAGTATCCGATAACCATGCACGGCGGGCAAGCGCATCCTGGCGGTATCCGGTTGCAAGGCTTGCCGGCGCATGCGATTTTCCGTCTGCGGATTGAAACAATTCAAAGGAAGCCGGGCTCTGTCGCGCCTTCTACTGGTTTTATTCGGGCTGGCCATCGCGCTCTCGGTAGGCGCGGTGAACGCCTATGTCCATGGCGTGCTGAGGCCGCAACTGGAGGCCGACGAAGTGGCGCGCATGGAGCGGCGCGCGCAGATTCACGGCCAGCAGATCGAAAGCGTGATGCTGGGTCTGCGCGCCGCCCTGGAAAAACTGGTTCTACTGTATCGCATGGAAGGCAATGATGGCCGTGCGATGCATAACGAACTGCGCGGGCTGGAACTGGAAATCCCGCATGTCCGCAGCCTCGGCGTGGTGAATAAAGCCGGCAATGTGATCCATTCCTCGCGGTCTTTTCCGGCGCCGCAGGTTTATCTCGGCGATCGCGATTATATCCGGCTTTTCCTGGATGGCGGCGTGCAGTCGTTTTTCCTCGGCGGTCCGGTCAGCAATAAAGTCGACGGCATGTGGCAGATTTCGATGTCGATGCCGGTGCGCGACGAAACCGGCGCTTTGCAGGCGGTGGTCACCTCGGTGGTTGATCCCAAACGCTTCGCCGATGGTTTCGCGGCCGATAGCGAGGATGACGATTGCCTGACGCTGATCTATGGCGACCGCCAGGTCATCATCAGCTATCCGATGCGGGATAGCGAGATGGGCCAGGCATATCCGGATCTGCCGATACTGTCCTATCTGCGCAAGGAGCCGGGCCGCCAGGTGGCCAGCGGCATTTTCGCGGTCGGCGAGGAAAACGAAAAACGCATCATCGCCGCGCGGCGGCTGTTCGACGAGCGGCTGCTCATCGTGTCGGCGCGGCCGCTGAGTCAGGCGATGCAGCAATGGAACGATCTGGCCTGGCTGGTGGCGGCCTGTTCGGCTGCCATCCTGCTGTTGGCGCTGGCCACGGTATGGACCGCGCGGCGGCTGCTATTGGCCGAGAAGAAGCGCGTGCTGGCGCTCGGTTCGTTGAATATCCAGTTGCAGGAGCAGACCGCGCGCGCCGAGCGCTTGGCTGCGGCCAAGAGCGAATTCCTCGCCACCATGAGCCATGAAATCCGCACGCCGATGAATGGCGTGCTGGGCATGGCGCAGGCATTGAAGAATCAGCATCTGCCGGCGGAAGCCGCCGAAGCCGTGGGCGTGATCGAGGAATCCGCCGCCAGCCTGCTCAGCGTCATCAACGATGTGCTGGATTATTCGCGCCTGGAGGCGGGGCGGCTGCAGATCGTCAGCGAGCCGATGAAGCTGCGCGCGCAGATCGAGGGGATGCGCATGCTGTTCACCTCGGCCTGCACCGCCAAGGGGCTGGAGCTGCGCGTGGATGTGGCGGCGGATTTGCCCGATGGCATCCTGGGCGATGCGGCGCGGCTGCGGCAGATCCTGGTCAACCTGGTGGGCAATGCGGTGAAATTCACCGAGCGCGGCTATGTCTCGCTCGGCGCCAGCCGCGTGCAGGCCGCCACCGGGCCGATGCTGCGCCTTGCCGTGCAGGATAGCGGCCCGGGCATCGCGCAAGAAGCGCAATCGCGGCTGTTCGAGCGCTTCAGTCAGGAGGATGCTTCCACGGCGCGGCGCTTCGGCGGCGCCGGGCTTGGTCTGGCGATCACCAAGCGGCTGGTGGGATTGCAGGGCGGCCGCATCGGCTGCGTCAGCGAAAAAGGCCAGGGCGCGTTGTTCTGGGTCGAGATGCCGCTGCGTCCCGCCGCCGTTGACGCTGCGGCAGTCGATGCTGTCGAAACGCCCTCAGTCGTGCCGGCGCAACAGCCGGTGCAGGCAGAGGCTCCGGCGGCATCCACGGTGCCGCGCCTGCTGGTGGTCGACGACGATCTGGTCAATCGCCGCACCATCACGGCTTTGCTCAAGCCGTTCGGCTATCAGG
>JAYSEE010000025.1:0-233 GCA_041914045.1 Ferrovibrio sp.
GCTGCTCGGGCGCGGCCCAGCAGGATTGGATGTCGAAAACCAGCGTGCTGACTGAACTCATGGATGGAATCCCTGCGTATCGCTGCTGCGAAAGACCGGCACGGTGCCGACCCAGATGACGGCGGCGGGCAATGTGCCGCGATTGCCGTAGGAATGCGGCGTGTCGCCGCGAAAATGGCAGGTGTCGCCGGGGCCGAGGGTGACTGCGGTGCCGTCGATTGTCTGTTCGAGTT
>JAYSEE010000025.1:243-19949 GCA_041914045.1 Ferrovibrio sp.
TCGCCGGCCAGCACGTAAATCCATTCCTCGCCGACATGGGCGATGGTTTCGGCGCTGTAGCCGGGCGGCACATGGATGATCACGGCATCCATTTGCTGGCCGGGGAAGACGGTGGATAAGCGTTCGTAGCGCAGGCCGGATGCTTCGATGCCGAATTGCGGGCGCTGGTTGGCGCGGGTGATCGCGCCGGCTGCGGAACTCACATGCACGAAGGTGGAGACCGGCAAGTCGAGCGCGAAGGCGATGCCGGCCAGGCTGCCCAGCGAGGGCGTGGCGATGCCGCGCTCTACCAGCGACAGGAAGGCTGGCGATAATTTCGCTTTTTCACTGACCTGCACCAGGGTCAGTTTGCGTTTTTGCCGTTCCTGCCGGATCAGCGCGCCAAGGTTGGAAACCAAAGCTTCTCGTGCCGTTAAAGCTGTATTGTCGTTGTCATCGGTTGCGGCAAGGGAGTGAGAATCACGATCCATAGCAAAAGTTTACATGGATTTTGCCTCAAGTAAAATAATTTTAGTCGAGATCAAATTGATTTGAATGTCGAGAAAGCGCCATGCCGGTTTTCGCTTTACCAACGGCGGCGCTGGCCCAACGGAGGCGCCGGCAACTGAGAGGTTTAACGGAGAGGCGATTGATGCCGGCGCGAAGATGCACCGATGATGCGGCAAGCAAGCGGCTTTGCAGAACCGCTGTTCAGGCTTCCCGCCGCATTTTGCGGATAAGCGTGGCCACGTCGATTTTCAAATGCCGCGCCGCCTCGCGCTTGCTGCCATGTTTCGAGATGGCCTGGCTGATGACATCCATCTCATAGCCCTGCACCAGGGATTTAAGGCCATCGTCGAGATCGGCCGCATCGGCGGCATTCATGCGCGCGGCCGGATCGGCGGTTTTCTGCTTCTCGTAAAGCATGTCTTCCGGAAGGTCGGCTGCCGTGGCGGTTTCATCGGCCACAATGGCGAGATGCTCCAGGATATTCCGCAACTCCCGGATATTGCCTGGATAGTGATAGTCCAGCAGCGCGGCCAGGCAATCCTCCGAGAGGCGCAGCGGGGCATGCCGGGTTTCGTTCACTTCCTGCAGCAGCAGATGGATCAATTCGTTGAGGTCGCCGCGTTCGCGCAGGCAGGGAATGCGGATGGTGAATTGCGACAGGCGATAATAGAGATCGCGGCGGAATGTGCCGGCGGCCACCATTTCGCGCAGATTGCGGTTGGTGGCGGCGATGACATGCGTGGCCACATGCTTGCTGGCCGCCGCGCCGACCGGCTGGATGCTGCCGTCTTCCAGGAATTTGAGCAATTTGGCCTGGCTGGTCAGCGGAATCTCGGCAATCTCGTCGAGAAACAGCGTGCCGCCCATGGCGCTTTCGATATAGCCGCGCTTGCCATTCTGCAATGCGCCGGTAAAGGCGCCGCGCTCATAACCGAAAACCTCGGACTCGAACAGCGATTCCGGAATGCTGCCGCAATTCACATGCACGAAAGGCCGCCCCTTGGGCGCGGCGCTTTTATGGATGTATTGCGCAATCGCCGTTTTGCCGGCGCCGGATTCGCCCAGGATCAAGATGCGGGCATTGCGGTTATAGGCAATGATGCTTTTGCTGACGGCATTTCCGGTGGGGCCGGCAAGAAAGGCGGCATCGGCATCGGGGGCGGGTCCCGCCCGCATGCCGCGTCCCGCTGCTTCCGCGGCCTGCTGTTCGCGCAGGAACAGCACGATGAGATGGCGATTGGCTTCGCCGCTATTGATGATCTTGCCTTGCACTTGATAGCTGTTCAGGCCTTTGCGGCTTTTCAGCACGGTCAGAAAAGCGCCGTTCTCGGCAGCGGCGAGAAACCCTTCCAGATCAATCGCGCTGCGGGCGGGCAGGCGGTCGAGAAACCGGCCTTCGATTTCCTTGCGCTCCAGGCCAAGCTGCTTTTCCGCGATCTTGTTGGCGAACAGGATTTTGCGGTCGGCATCGGCTACCACGATGCCGTCGCCATGCACATCGCAAAAGCCGCGGAAAGCTGCGGAGTTGAGGCATTGCACCAGCTCCGCCCAGTTTGCCATGCCGCCGTCGATGACGCCGATCTGCAGAGGGGGGAGGTTGGTTGCCATCAACATGCCGTCACTCCATTGCTAGGGCGCGGAAGGCGCTTGGGTCTTGTGATCGATTGCGATCACGATCCAGGGCCGGTCGTCGTCGCCCAAAACTCGATCCAGATGGAAACTGTAATTGCGCCTCACGCCGTCCATGCTGGTCAAAGCAGCGGTATGCCAGCCGCTTCTGCCCGCCAGGGCCATGAATTGCTCGGCGATGCCCTCTCCCTCGCCGAACAGGCGCTGGAAGCCGGTGTTGCGCCAGATGGTGCCGCCTTCGCCATCCAGCACCAGAACCGCCTGCGGCATGGCGTTGAACACGCGGGTCCAGGACAGCAGTTTCTTTTCCGCCTCGTTCTGCGCATCGCGCTGCGGGCTGATGTTGCGGCAATTGCCCCAGATGCGCAGCAGCCAGCCATCGCGGATATCGGCGCGCACATCGTTGTCGATGAAGATGCTGCTGCCGTCGTGCCGGCGGTCCACCGAGATAGCGTTGTTGACCGCGAAGCCGGATGAAATGATCTGCCGCACGAAGGCTTCGTTGGCGGGGCTGCGCGGCCAATAGAGGCGTACGCTTTGATCGTTCAGCTCCAGATGCTCGGGCAACTGATAAAGCTGCGCCATGGCACGATTGCACATGCGCCAGATCGAGGGATTGCTGAACACCTGATCGACGATTTCCTCGTCCGGCCGGCCGATATCCACCGGCTCGGTGAACTCGATGCACCAATGGGCTTCCTGCGCATCCTGCACAATGGAGCGCAGCACGCGATTATCGGTTTCCAGGCGCTCGAAGCGCCGCGCCATCGGGCCGAAATCAATCTTGTTGAATTGCAATTCCCAGGCATCCGAGGTGGGCAAGCGCCGGAAACGCCCAGCGGCGATCACGGGCAGATTGCGACCATTGGGCCGGCGCAGGGCCAATTCCATCGGCGGCAGGCGGGCATCCTGCGGCGGATTGGCTAGCAGGGCGCGGATTTCGCGCGCGGATTCGGCCGCGTAAATGGCTTCCAGCGGTTTGCCGATCACATCCTCGGTGGGCTGACCGCTCAATTCGCATTGCGCCTGATTGGCCCAGACCACGATGCCCTGCGGGTCGATCACATCCACCAGGATCACGCCGCTATCGCCGCCGCTGGATACATCCTGCAGCCTTGCAATCGAAGCGGGTTGCTGTTCTGTGCGAATTGCAACCGAAAAGGGCGGTTGGGCGTCGCTGCCTGCTGTCATGGCTGTTTCCCGCCATGCTGAAAGCTGGAGATATGATCTGCCGATAGGGCGAAATCGCTGATAATCACACTTTTCACCTGGGCTATGCCCCAAAGATGACACGGAAACATCCGCAGCGCCAGATGGCTGCTTCGCTTAACACCCTTAGCGAAAAGCAAGTCCCGTGCCGAGGTCGGGCCTTGGCGGATCAAGCAGATAGGCCGACAGACGCGCCGCTGCATTTCCGCCATGGGCGGATATGCAGCAGGCCGGGGGCAAAAATGCAGCAGGCGCTTGGAAGGCCGTATCAGGGCGAGAGGGCGATCCAGGTGGTTTTCAACTCGGTATATTTGTCGAGCGCGTGCAGGGATTTATCTCGCCCGATGCCGGATTGCTTATAGCCGCCGAAAGGCACGGTCACATCGTCCACATCGTAGCAATTCACATAGACCATGCCGGCCCGCAGGGCGCGCGAGGATTTGATGGCGGTGTCGATGCTGCCGGTCCAAACGGCGGCGGCAAGGCCATACATGGTGTCGTTGGCGATCTGCATCGCCTGCTCCGGCGTGTCGAAATACAACACCGAAAGCACCGGGCCGAAAATCTCTTCCTGGGCGATGGTCATGCGCGGCGTCACGGCATCGAAGATGGTGGGTTCCACGTAGAAACCGCCGCTATCGGTGCGGGCGCGCTGGCCGCCCATCAGCAGCTTGGCGCCTTCGCCCTTGCCGATCTGGATGTAATCCAGCACGCGCTGCATATGCCGTTCTTCCACCAGCGCGCCGATGCTGGTGGCGGCATCGAGCGGATCGCCCGCCGACTTGGTGCGCGCCACCTGCATCAGCTTTTCCATGAAGGGTTCGGCGATGCGGCGATCCACCAGCAGGCGCGAGCCGGCATTGCAGATTTCGCCTTGATTGAAAAAGATCGCGCTGTTGGCGGCTTGGGCGGCGCGATCCAGATCCGGGCAATCGGCGAAAACGATATGCGGGCTTTTGCCGCCGCATTCCAGGCCCACGCGTTTCATATTCGACTGGCCGGCATATTGCAGGAACAGCCGGCCTACCTCGGTGGAGCCGGTGAACCCAACGGCGTCGATATCCATATGCAGGCCGATCGCCTTGCCTGCGGTATGCCCCAGGCCCGGCACCACATTCAGCACGCCGCTCGGCAAGCCGCCTTCGGCAAACAGGCTGGCCAGGCGCAGGGCGGTCAGCGGGCTCTGCTCGGCGGGCTTCAGCACCACAGAATTGCCGGCCGCCAGCGCGGGGGCCAGTTTCCACATCGCCATCAGCAGCGGGAAATTCCACGGCACCACGGCGCCCACCACGCCCATCGGCTCGCGCGTGATCAGCGCCAGGCTGGTATTCGGCGTCGGGGCGATTTCGTCATAGACCTTGTCGATGCATTCGGCGAACCAGCGCAGCGTGCCGATGCTGCTGGCCACATCGATGGACAAGGCATCCGAAATCGGCTTGCCCATATCCAGGGTTTCCATCAAGGCCAGTTCATCGGCATGGGCTTCCATCCGGTCCGCCACCGCCAGCAGCACGCGCTTGCGGTCGGCCGGGCTCTGGTTGCGCCAGCGGCCATCCTCGAAGGCGGCGCGGGCGCTGCGCACGGCGGCATCCACATCGGCGCTGTCGCAGGCCGCCACGCTGGCTATGATGCGGCCGTCGATCGGACTGATGCAGGGCATGGTGGCGCCCGAAATGGCATCCGCATAGCGGCCATCAATAAAGGCTTGGCGCGGCAAATCCAGGCTGCGCGCTTTGGCATGCCAATCGATACGCATGTTGTTCATTGCAAACGGCCTTTCTGAATGATTGCCCCCGAGATACCGGGAAACATCCGCAGCAATTTCCATGCCGTGGCTGCAAGCCGGCAAACCGGCATCAATCGAGGCTTTTCGTTGCATGCTTGCAGCGCGCGCGGAAAAAATGCAGCGCCGAAAGCAGGCATTATCTGCAAAAGGCCATGAATTTCATTGGCGCGAATATTGCTGTCCTCCGCTGCGACGGGTTGCGCAGAGCGAGGGATGCGATGACGGCGAAATTGCCGCTGGTGGGTTTGATCGGCGATATCCGCATGTTGGAAGACATGCCGTACCATACGGTGGGCGACAAATATGCGCGGGCGGTAGCGCAAACCATGGATGCCATGCCGGTGCTGATTCCCGCCTTGGGCAAACTCGATGAAGCCGCATTGCGCAATTTCGACGGTCTGATCTTCACCGGCAGCCTGTCTAACGTGCATCCCGCACGCTATGGCTCCGAGCCGAGCCGGGCTGCCGAGCCTTATGACATAGAGCGGGATGAGCTGGTCTTTCCGTTGATCGACACCGCCATCAATGCGGGCGTTCCCTCGCTTTTCATATGCCGGGGTTTTCAGGAATTGAATGTGGCGCTGGGCGGCAGCCTGTTTCCCGAGGTGCACGCGGTGCCAGGCCGGATGGATCATCGCAGGCCGAAAGTGCCGGGAATTCGCGAACAATATTTGCCGTCCCATCGCGTCAACCTGCCGTCGGGCAGCCTTTTGCATGACTTGCTGAAAAGCGATACCGCCATGGTGAATTCGCTGCATTACCAGGCGGTGGATCGCCGCGCGCCGCGCCTGTTGGTGGAGGCGGTGGCCGATGACGGCACGATAGAAGCCGGCCGTGTCGCCGAAGCGCCGGGTTTCACGTTAGGCATGCAATGGCATCCGGAATACGACGTGGAAAGCGACCCGGTGTCGCGCGCGGTGTTTTCCGCCTATCGCAAAGCGTTGCACGATTTCGCCCGGCGATAAGTTGCAGCGATATTGCAGCAAGCGATGCGGCATCGCTGCGATGCATCGGCAAATCCGCATGAAGGCTGAACTAAGCGTTTGTAAATAAAAGCATCCGCGAGTTGGCGCGATTCATGCTTTGCACATCGTCATCGCAATCACGGGGGATCAACAAAGTGATGACGGCGAGGCATACGTGAATAACAAGGATTTATCCGCCTTCGGCGATGCGCTGCGTCAACGCGGCTTGAAAACGCTGCATGTGGTGACGCCCGATCTCGATGGCGGCCTGCGCGGCCGGCGCCATGCGATCCGTGAGGCGGGCGCGCCGCTGGGGCCCGCCGCCAGCTTCTGCAACGTGCTTTATGAATGGGATGTCGCCGACAAGGTTTTCGGCGCCGGCCCGTTTGTCGGCGAGCCGGTTTCGCTGGACCGCGATTCCGTGCGCCATTATCCGTTCGAGCCGAATGCGGCGTGGATTCTGGCGGATTATTCCGGCCCCTCGCTGCATTTCAGCCCGCGTGCCTTGCTCGCCCGTCAGATCGAAGCGGCGGCGAAAATGGGGCTGCGGGTCCAGGCCGGTTTCGAATTCGAATGGCTGGTTTTCAACGAAACCGCCGAAACCCTGCGCGCCAAGAATTACACCAATCTAACCCCTTGGGCGCCGGATAACCGTTGCTGGGATTCGCAAAGCGCCACGATCCACGCCGACTTGATTCACCAATTGCAGGAATTGCTTTCCGCGGCGGAAGTGCCGTTGGAGAATCTCGGCATGGAATTGGGGCCGGGCTGCATCGAAGCCACATTGCAATCCGCCGACGCCATGCGGGCGGCCGACGATGCGGTATTCTTCAAGCAGGTCACCAAGGCATTTTTCCGCCGGCACAATCTCAGCGCCTGCTTCATGGCGCAAACCGATATCAGCACGCCGGGCCTTTCTGGCCATATTCATCTGTCGCTGCATGATGCGGCGGGAAATGCCTTGTTCCGCAGCAAGGATGCCGAGGCGGTGTCGCAGCCGGCGCGTTGGTTCATCGGCGGTGTGCTGCGCTTGCTGCCCGAGATGCTGGCCTTGCCGCTGCATACGGTGAATTCCTATCGCCGTCTGTCGCCCGGCAATTGGGCGCCGCGCACCGCCACCTGGAGCCTGGAAAACTATTCCACCGCAATCCGGGCGGTCAGCGGCGACCATGATGCCGCGCGGCTGGAATTCCGCACGCCGGGTTCGGATATCAATCCGTATCTCGGCATGGCGATGTTCCTGGCGGCCGGCCTGTGGGGCATGCGCGAGAAGATCGAGCCGCCGCCGCCGGTGACCGGCGATGGCCGCACCGAGATGCCGGCGGGCACAGTATCGCTGCCGCATGACCTGCTGCTGGCGTTGGAGGCGCTTGAGCGCAGCGCGATGGCGAAGGCTTTGCTGGGCGAGGCTTTCGTCGCCCATTTCGTGCAATCGCGACGCTTTGAATCCGACGCCTTGCGGCGCGCGGTGAGCGCCACCGAGCGCGCCCGCTATTTCGAATATGTCTGACAACCAGGGGAAGTAAATGTCGAAGACGGTTACCGATATCCAGTCTTATGTGGAAAACGAACAGCGCAAGGAACTGGTGCGCAAGGTTCGCGAGAAGATCAACGCCCTGGGCGTCGAGCATATCTATTTTCAGTTCATATCCGTAACGGGCCGCGTGATGGGCAAGGCGGTGCCTGCGCCGCATTGGGAAACCATTGCCGGCAAGGGCGTGCAGCTCTGGTATGGCGCGGTGGCGGATGTGTGCGTGGATCGTCGCGGCGAATATATCGGCTATTCCGCCAATGCCGCTGAACTGGTGGCGCTGCCGGATCCGGAAACCTTCTGTCAGCTGCCCTGGAACAAGAAGGTCGCGCGGGTTTTCTGTACGCTGTTCCGCAATCGCGAAGAGGCCGAAGCGCCGGGCGCATTCCTCACCTCCGATTGCCGCGGCAATCTGCGCCGCATTCACGAGCAGTTCAAGAAAGATCATGCCGGCCTGCATCTGCGCATCGGCTGCGAACCGGAAATGATGTGGCTCAAGCGCGGCCCGGATGGCAAATTCGCCGGCGGCACCACCCGGCCTTTCGCTTACCATATTGATCAGTTCGAGCAGCTTTCGCCGGTGATCATGCGGGTGAATGAATATGCCCGCGCCATGGGCCTGGATATGATCCAGAGCGACCATGAGGATGCGCCGGGCCAGCTCGAACTGAACATCACCTTCGACGATACGATGCGCAATGCTGATCGTCTCACCACCTACCGGCAGATTTGCGCCCAGGTGGCGCGCGAATTCAATTTGATCGCCACGTTCATGACCAAGCCCTTCATGGGCGTTTCGGCCAATGGCTGCCATCACAACGTATCGCTCTGGACCGGCGGCCAGGACGAAGTGAACCGCCTGGGCTTCGCCGACGAACTGCCGGGCATGGACGAGGTCTTTGCGTATCGCCGCGGCGGCAAGAACGAATTCCTGCGCCCGACCAATGAATGGATGCCGGCGCAGACCGGCCTGCATTGCATCGGCGGCATGATGGAGCATTTGAACGCCCTCACCGCCATCGGCGCTTCCACGGTGAATTCCTATCGCCGCCTGAGCGATCTTGGCTTCTGGGCGCCGGTTTATGCCGATTGGGGTTTCCAGAACCGCACCGTCGGCGTGCGCGTTTCCGCGCCGGGCCGCGTGGAATACCGCGCGGTGGATTCGATGGTGAATCCTTATCTGATGTCGGCGGCGCTGCTGAAGGCCTTCAGCGATGGCCTGACCAACAAGATCGACCCCGGCCAGCCGGAGCAGCGCAATATCTACGAGGCGATGGAAGCCGGCAAACAGGTGAAGCGCATGCCCAGCCATCTGGCGGCCGCGTTGGACGCGCTGGAAGCCGATCCGGTGATCGGTTCGGCGATGCCCGGCGATATGCTGAAGGTATTCATGCATTACAAGCGCGACGAATGGGATCGCTTCATCGCCACGGTAACGGAATGGGATTTCGACCGTTACCTCGAGAGCATTCCCTGATCTAACACGGAGTTGGCATCATCATGCTGGAATTGACCAAGGCTCAGATCGAGCAATATCGCGAAGAAGGCTTCCTCATCCTGGATCGCATCATCGACCCGGAGGATGCGGCCAAGCTGAAAGCCCGCTACGAACCCATGTTCGAGAAGGCGGAATACCAGACCGGCCTTTGCCCCGATGAAGTGAACAAACCGCAGGGCAATCCGCCCTATACCCAGCAGATTTGCAATGGCTGGCGCGCGGATCTCACCGTGGCCAAGATCGCCTTAAGCGAGGAGATCGGCCGCGCTTGCGCCCAGCTCGCCGGCTGGCCGGGGGCACGCGTGCAGATCGACAATCTGCTCTGGAAGCCGCCGGGCGGCCGCGCCATCGGTTTCCATCAGGATAGTGCATATCTGTATTGGCTGGATAAGCCGGACATGACCACCTGCTGGATTGCGCTGGATCAGACCACGGCGGAAGGCGGATCGCTGATGTATGTCGTCGGTTCGCATCGTTGGGGCGAAGCCAAGCCGATCCTGCAATTCCATGGCCCGGAAGACGACTTGCGCGAAGCCCGCGAATGGGCGGAAAAGCTGGGTCTGGAATTGAAACTGGTGCCCATCGTGGTGCCGCCGGGCGGCGGCGCTTTCCATGATGGCTGGGTCTGGCATGGTTCGCGCGTCAACAAGTCCGACAAGCCGCGCCGCAGCATCTCGATCCACACGGTTTCGAGCGATGTGCGCTATAATCCGAACCAGCTCAATATCGGCACGGGTCCGGTTTACGGCCGTTATATGCGCTTCGGTTCCCTGGAAGTGGACGACAACTACTTCCCCATCACTTGGCACAAGGATGGCAAGCGCACCAAGGGGCTGGATTATTATTTGCAGCATGGCTACCACGCCGCGGCTTGACCGGCGATGACAGGAATGGCGGGTGAAGCGTGCAAAGCGGCGCATTTCATCCGCCCATCATCCGCCCAATCGCTGCACCAATTTCGTGTATTGCGGATATCTCCTGCTTTTTCTTGGCGATGCCGCGATGCAGTGCAGCAAACAGAAAATTCAAACGTGATGATCGTTTTGATGTAGGGGTGCTGCGAATCCGCGTCAATGCTGCGCAAACGCTACAAGCTTGGCGCGGTTCGCAAAATTAAGTACACGCAACCGCTACATTTCTTTCAATTTCCATCCTGGCATAGCTCTTGCTGTGGTCGTGCCGGAGTGAAAATTCGCAATGCCGTAGGCAGAAAAAGAAGGGGGTACTGAATGCGATTCCGTTATCTGCATATGATCATGGGCCTGGCGATTGGTGCCAGCGCCGTACTCGCCGGCCCGTTGGCCGCCGAGGCGCAAGAGAAAAAGACGTTGCGGGCCGCCATGCATGCCGGCCTGCGCATCCTCGATCCGTTCATCGGCACCACTTACATCGTGCGCGATCATGGCTACATGATTTACGACACGCTGTTTTCGGTGGACGAGAAGCTGAACGTCAAGCCGCAGATGGTGGATAGCTATGAGGTGAGCGCGGACCAGCTTACCTATACCTTCAAGCTGCGCGACGGCCTGAAGTTCCATGACGGCGCACCGGTCACCACCGACGACGTGATCGCCTCGCTGGAGCGTTGGAGCAAGGTCGACGGCATGGGCGGCAAGCTCTTCGGCTTCATCAAGGAGCTGAAGGCGGTGAACGCCACCACCTTCCAGATGATCCTGAAGGAGCCCTATGGTCTGGTGCTGACCTCGCTCGGCAAGCCCAGCGCCATCGTGCCGTTCATCCTGCCCAAGCGCATTGCGATGACCCCGCCGACCGAACAGCTCACCGAATATGTCGGCTCGGGCCCGTTCCGCTTCATCACCTCGGAATACCGCCCGGGCGTGAAGGCGGTGTATGAGAAGAATCTCGATTACAAGCCGCGCAGCGAACCGGCCAATGGCATGTCCGGCGGCAAGGTGGTGAAGCTGGATCGCGTGGAATGGGTCATCATCGGCGATGCGCAGACCACCGCCAATGCGCTGGTCAAGGGCGAAGTGGATATGTGGGAGCGTCCTTCCTACGATCTGTTGCCGCAAGTGAAGAAAGACCCCAATATCGTCATCACCAACCGCAATCCGCTCGGCGAAGGTTCGCTGATGCGGTTGAATTGGCTGCAGCCGCCGCTGGATAACGTGAAGGTCCGTCAGGCCATCCTGCATGCCGTCTATCAGGAAGATTACCTGGCGGCGCAAGTGGGCGATCCGGAATATTATCGCCTGTGCGGTTCGATGTATGGTTGCGGCACGCCGTTGGAATCCGATGTCGGCGCGGTGCAGCTGAAGAAGCCGGATATCGCCAAGGCCAAGAAGATGCTGGCTGAAAGCGGTTACAAGGGCGAAACTATCACCATCATGCAGCCGATGGATGTGGGCATCATCACGCCGCTGGCTCCGGTGACGGTACAGGCTCTGCGCGCCATTGGCATGAAGGTGGATTTGCAGGCCATGGATTGGTCGACCATGATGCTGCGCCGCGCCAATAAGGGGCCGGCCGATCAGGGCGGCTGGCATATCTTCCACACCGCTCAGGCGGTGCCGGATCAGATGAATCCGGTGGCCAATAACTATCTGCGCGGCGATGGCGCTTTCTTCGGCTGGCCGAACGACCCGGAGATAGAGAAGCTGCGCGATGCCTTCTCGCGTGAAACGGATCCGGCGAAGCAGAAGGAACTGGCCGTGGCCGTGCAGAAGCGCGCCTACGAAACCGTACCCTACATCCCGCTCGGCCTGTATATTCAGCCTCCGGCGCATCGCAAGAGCATCTCCGGCTTCGTGATCGGACCGGCCACGGTGTTCTGGAACGTCGAGAAAAACTGAATAACACCGGATCGTTCGTGCATGTTGCGCCTCGTTGCATCCCGCCTGGTTGCCGCCATCCCCGTCATGGGGGTGGTGGCACTCCTGGTGTTTTTGATGCTGCGCCTCGGCCCGAGCGATCCGGCTCTCATTCTGGCGGGCGATACCGCAACGCCGGAAGCCGTGGCGGCCATTCGCGCCGGTCTCGGGTTGGATAAGCCGCTTTGGTATCAATTCGCGGTATGGATCGGCCAGTTGCTGTCGGGCGATTTCGGCTTGTCGGTGTTTTCGCGCCAGCCGGTGATAGATCTGGTGCTGCAGCGCGTTGAGCCGACGCTTTCGCTGGCTTTCACGACGCTGACATTCTCCATCCTTATCGCCATTCCGGCCGGCGTGGTCGCCGCCTGGCGGCATGATAGCTGGCTTGATCGCGTGATCATGACGTTTTCCGTGCTCGGCTTTTCGGTGCCGGTTTTCGTTCTGGGCTATATCTTCATTTATCTTTTCGCCATGCAGATGGATTGGCTGCCGGTGCAGGGCTTCACGCCGATCGGCGTGAAGCCGTTGGAATTCTTCCGCCAGCTCGTCATGCCCACGTTGGCGCTCAGCTTCATCTATATCGCTTTGTTCGCCCGCATCACTCGCTCGGCGATGCTTGAGGTGCTGCGCGAGGATTATATCCGCACCGCGCAAGCCAAGGGCCTGCCGGATTCCGTCATTCTGGTGAAGCATGCTTTGCGCAATGCCGCCGTGCCGATCGTTTCGGTGATCGGCATCGGTTTCGCGCTGATGATCGGCGGCGTGGTGATTACCGAAACCGTGTTCAATATCCCCGGCATCGGTCGGCTGGTGGTGGATGCCGTGCTGGCGCGCGATTATCCGGTGATCCAGGGCGTCATCCTGCTGCTTTCGGGCGTATACGTGTTGATAAACTTGATAACCGATGTTGCTTATATCCTGCTTGATCCGAGGATTCGGTATTGATGTCCGGATTCTTCCGTCATGCGGCGTTCCGCAATCCCTCGGTGCTGATCGGCGGCATATTGCTGCTGCTGCTGCTGTTCGCCGCGCTGGCCGCACCGCTGCTCTCGGCTTTCGATCCGCTTCAGATCGCCCCGCGCTTCCGTTTGAAGCCGCCCTCTGAGGAATTCTGGATGGGCACCGACGTTTATGGCCGCGATATCTGGACGCGCGTGCTTTACGGCGGCCGCACCTCCTTGCTGGTCAGCGCCTGCGTGGCGGTGGTGGCGCTTTCCTGCGGCATGCTGATCGGCCTGGCGGCGGGGTATTTCCGTTGGTTGGACAGCGTGGCGATGCGGGCGATGGACGGCTTGATGGCGATTCCCGGCATCCTGCTGGCGATTGCGCTGGTGGCGCTCTCCGGCGCCACGCTGTACACCGTGATCATCGCCATCGTGATCCCGGAGATTCCGCGTGTGGCGCGGCTGGTGCGCAGCGTGGTGTTGTCGATCCGCGAGGAGCCGTATGTCGAAGCCGCCATCGGCCTCGGCACGCCGGCCTTCAAGATTCTGTTCCGGCATATCATGCCCAACACTATCGCGCCATTGATCGTGCAGGGCACGTATATTTGCGCCTCGGCGATCCTCACCGAAGCGATCCTGAGTTTCCTCGGTGCCGGCTTGCCCAGCGAATTGCCCACTTGGGGCAATATCATCGCCGAAGGCCGCGCGGTGTTTCAGCGCGCGCCCTGGACCATTCTGTTCCCGGGCATGATGCTGGCAGCCAGCATTCTGGCGGTGAATATCCTCGGCGACGGCCTGCGCGATACGCTCGATCCGCGTATGCAAAAGCGGATGGGAAACTGAGCCGATGAGCGCGCAACCCATTCTCAGCGTTCAGAATCTTTCCGTAGCGCTGCCGCGTGGCGGCGACCGCGATCTCGCCGTGCGGAATCTGTCGCTGGAGGTTATGCCCGGCGAAATCGTTTGTCTTGTCGGCGAGTCGGGTTCGGGTAAATCCGTTACGGCTTCCTCGGTGATGCGGCTCAATCCGCTGCCGGTGCGCAGCGGGCGCATCCTGCTGCAAGGCGAGGATGTGCTGCAGGTGAGCAAGAAGCGTCTGCGCGAATTGCGCGGCACTCGCATGTCGATGATTTTCCAGGAACCGATGACGGCGCTCAACCCTGTCCATCGCGTGGGCGATCAGGTGATCGAGGTGCTGGATACCCATGGCTGGGCCTCCGAACGCGATGGCCGCCGGCTAAGCGCGGCGGAAGCCGTGGAAATCATGTTCCAGGATGTGCGGCTCCCCGACCCGGCCGGCATCATGCAGCGCTATCCGCATCAGTTGTCCGGCGGTCAGCGCCAGCGCGTGATGATCGCCATGGCCTTGGCCTTGCAGCCGGCCTTGCTGATCGCGGACGAGCCGACCACGGCGCTGGATGTGACCACCCAAGCGCAGATACTCAGCCTGTTGAAGGAATTGCAGCGCCAGCGCGGCACCGGCGTATTGTTCATCACCCACGATTTCGGCGTAGTGTCCGATATCGCGGATCGCGTGGTGGTGATGCGCCATGGCGAAGTGGTCGAGCAGGGCGATGCCGCGCAGGTGTTGCGCAACCCCCAGCATGATTACACCAAGCTTTTGATTGATGCCGTGCCGCGTCTGGCGCCGCGCCAAAAGCAGGAAAACAATCAGCCTGAAGTTCTCGTCGCTCATGGCTTGACGAAAATCTATCCCGCCCAAGGCGGCGGCAAGCAGCATCGCGCCGTCGATGGCGTCGATCTCAGCCTGCGCAAGGGCGAAACGCTTGGCATTGTTGGGGAATCCGGATCGGGAAAATCCACCGCCGCACGCTGCCTGTCGCGCTTGATCGAACCCAGCGAAGGCGAGATACGACTGGATGGCGCGAATATCGCTTCGCTTGGCGTGCGCGCCTTGCATCCTTATCGCCGGCGCATCCAAGTGGTGTTCCAGGATCCCTATCGGTCGCTCAACCCGCGCCGCAAGATCGGCGAGTCGATCATCGAGGGACCGCTGAACTATGGCGTTTCGCGCGCAGAAGCGCTTGAGCGCGCCCGCAATTTGCTGCAAACCGTCGGCATCGACGCGGTTGCGCTGGATCGCTTTCCGCATCAATTCTCCGGCGGCCAGCGTCAGCGCATCGCGATTGCGCGGGCGCTCGCCATGGAGCCGGAAATCCTGGTGGCCGACGAAGCGGTATCCGCGCTGGATGTTTCCGTACAGGCGCAAACGCTGGAACTGCTCGAGGATATTCGCGACAAGATGAATATCGCCATATTGTTCATCACCCATGATCTGCGCGTGGCGGCGCGGCTTTGCGACCGGATCGCGGTGATGCAATACGGCAAGGTGGTTGAACTGGCCGATACGGCTGCTTTGTTCGCCGCGCCCAAACATGAATATACCCGCCAGTTATTGAGCGCCCTGCCGGGGCGCGAATGGCTTGGCGGCGCACAAGCCGAGTGATTATGGGAAGCAACGCGATGTCTAAACCGGCAATGATTTCCGCTCCGCAGCCAGAAGCCGTGGATGCCGGCGCGGAGGTGCTGAAGGCCGGCGGCAATGCCGTGGATGCGGCGATTGCCTGCGCTTTCGTGCAGGGCGTGGTTGATCCGCTGATGACCGGCGTTGCCGGCTTCGGCAGCATGGGGATTTACAGCCCCGGGCATAAATTCCATGGCTATGTGGATTTCCATGCTCCGGCCCCGAAAGCGGCGCGCCCGGATATGTGGGCCGATCTGATCGAAGCGGAAACGCGCGACGGCTTCGGCTTCATTCTCAAAGGCCATGTCAACGATCTCGGCTATCAGGCGGCATGCATTCCGGCTGCTTTGAAAGGTTACAGCGAGGCGCATGCCCGCTTCGGCCGCATGCCCTGGGCGGAGGTTATTCAGCCCGCCATTGATTGGGCTTTGCGCGGCTGGGCCGTGCGGCCGCATGTGCATTATTTCTGGTCCGCTGAAGAGCAGCTCGGCCGCCAGCCCAATCCGCAGCGCATCGCTTATACCAAGAGCGGCCGCGCGCTGTATTGTCGGCCCGATGGTTCGCCCAAGCAGGTGGGCGATAGCGTGGTGAATGCCGATTATGCCGAAACCTTGCGGGCGATTGCCCGCGATGGCGCCGATGCTTTTTATCGCGGGGATATCGCCGCGCGCATTGATGCCGATATGCGGGCGAATGGCGGTTTGATCCGGCGCGAAGATTTGGAAAGCTATAAGCCGGTCTGGCGCGATCCGCTCTGGGGCAGTTATCGCGGCTATCGCGTATCGACCAACCATCCGCCGGGCGGCGGGCTGATGCTGCTGCAAATGCTCAATATGCTCGAGCATTTCGACCTGCGCGCGTTGGGGCATAATTCCGTGGCTTATATCAAGCTGCTGGCCGAGGTGATGAAGCGCGCCACCGCCGACAAGGATGCCAAAGTGGGCGATCCGGCCTTTGTGCCGGTGCCGGTGGATGAGTTGATATCCAAGGCCTATGCCAAGCAGCAGGCGGCATCCATTCAGCGCGGCGAGATCGCCCATGTGCCGCGTTTCAACAGCGGCCTGCCGGCGAAGGATACCACGCATATTTCGGTGGTGGATCGCGACGGCATCTGCGTGAGCATGACGCATTCGCTCGGCATGCCGTCCGGCGCCATAACCGATGGCCTGGGCTTCATGTATAACGGCTGCATGGGCGTGTTCGATCCGCGTCCGGGCCGGGCCGGTTCCATCGCTCCGGGCAAAAGCCGTTTCAGCTCGATCTGCCCCAGCATCGTTTTCCGCGACGACAAGCCCTGCTTGGTGATCGGTGCGCCGGGCGCCACGCAAATCGCCATGGGCGTGCTGCAGGCCACGTTGAATGTGCTGGATTTCGACATGACCATGACCGAAGCGGTGAGCGCGCCGCGCTTCTCGGCCACCAGCGACGCCATTGATGTGTCGAACCGCATTGCTTTTTCCGCCACGCGCGAATTGGAAGCCGACGGTTATCCGGTGATCCGCTCGCCCTACACTTTCGGTTTTGCCGCCATCCATGGCATCCGTATTGATGGCGACCGCCTGGATGGCGGCGCCGATCCGGGCCATGACGGCATGGCTTTGCAGGTCTGATTTTTTCCAGGAGACTTCATGTCGAAAAATCGCAATGTCACCGTATCAATGATCCAGATCTGCGCGGATGATGATGACCGTGCGGCCAATGTGGCCAAGATGATGGAATATCTGAAAATTGCCGGTGATCGCGGTTCGCAGATCGTGGCTTTGCCTGAGGTTTGGACCGGCACGGGCTTCAGCCGCGATGGCCGCTTGAAGGAAATCGCCGACAGCATTCCCGGCGATATCACGGGTGCGCTGGGCGAGAAGGCCCGCGAATACGGCATGTATATCGTCGGCTCGATTTACGAAAAGGGCGAGGACGGCAAATACTACAACACCGCGCCGGTGGTTGGTCCGAGCGGCGAAGTGGTGGCGAAATATCGCAAGACGCATCTTTATGACGGCGAAGGCCGCGTCGATCTGCCCAGCATCCTGAATGAGTCGCGCAAAGTGTCGGCGGGCGATCAATTCACCTTGGTCGACAGCAATATCTGCCGTTTCGGCGTGGCGATCTGTTCCGATATCCGCTTTCCGGAAATCTTCCGCCATTATGCGCTGTCTGGCGCCGAGATGGTGATTCTGCCCACCGCTTTCCTCAGCCCGCGCGTGGATCATTGGGAATTCCTGATCAAGGCGCGCGCCTGCGACAACCAGATTTTCCTGGTCGCGACCGGCATGGCCGGCAAGGAAAAGCATTCCGGCATCGCTTATGTCGGCCGCAGCGCTGTGGTCGACCCCTGGGGCGTGGTGCAGGCTTGCTGCAACGACCGCGAAGTTTGCACCACCACGGTGGTGGATCTGGATTATGTACGCGAAGTGCGGAGCTGGTGGCCGCTGAACAAGCAGCGCCGCCCGTCGATGTATAAGAGCCTCGTCTAAGCTATTTTTTTGGAAAAATGCCGAAGGCCAGCTGCGCATGCGAATGCGCAGAGGCTTCTGGCTTGCCTGTTGCTGAAAGGAAAAGCCATGACAACGAATGCCGCCTTGTTCCAGCGTCGCCAAGCCGCCGTTGCGCGCGGTGTGGGCAATACCACGCCGCTTTCGGCGCAGCGTGCGGTGAATTCGGAAGTCTGGGATGTGGAAGGCCGGCGTTATGTCGATTTCGCCGGTGGCATCGCCGTGCTCAATACCGGCCATAGCAATCCCACGGTGCTGGCCGCGGTGCAGGAGCAATTGGAGCGGTTTTCGCATACCTGCTTTCAGGTGATGCTGTACGAGCCCTATATCGAATTATGCGAAAGGCTGAATGCCTTGGCGCCGATTGCCGGGCCGGCCAAGTCGATCCTGTTCTCCACGGGCGCCGAGGCAACCGAGAATGCCATCAAGATCGCGCGTGCCGCCACCGGCCGCAATGGCGTGATCGCTTTTACCGGCGCCTTCCATGGCCGCACCGCGCTGGCGATGAATCTCACTGGAAAGGTGCTGCCTTATAAAAAGGGCATGGGCAGTTCGCTGCCGGAAATCTGGCATGTGCCGTTTCCGGTGGAAAGCCATGGCGTCAGCGTCGCGGATGCGCTGCGCCATATAGATTTTCTGTTCAAAGCCGATATAGATCCTTCGGCGGTGGCAGCCATCATCGTGGAGCCTGTGCAGGGCGAGGGCGGTTTCCACCAGGTGCCGGCCGAGCTTATGGCCGCGCTAAGGCGGATTTGCGATACCCACGGCATCATCTTGATCGCCGACGAAGTGCAGACCGGATTCGGCCGCACCGGCAAGATGTTCGCCATGGAGCATTACGACGTATCAGCCGATCTGATCTGCGTGGCCAAAAGCCTGGCCGGCGGCTTTCCGCTGTCCGGCGTGATCGGCAAGGCGGAGATCATGGATGCCGCCGAACCGGGTCGGCTTGGCGGCACCTATGCCGGCAACCCGCTGGCTTGCGCCGCCGCCTTGGCGGTGTTGAAGGTATTCGAGCGCGACAAGCTGGTGGAACGCGCCAATGTGATCGGCGAACGCCTCAAAAACCGGTTGCAGAATCTGGCCAGGCACAACGCCTTGGTGCCGATTGCCAATATTCGCGGTCCCGGGGCCATGGTGGCTTTCGATATCGTGAAAGGCGATAAACGCGACCAGCCCGATGCGGATGCGACGAAAAAAGTGATTCAGGCGGCTTACGAGGGCGGATTGATTCTGCTTTCCTGCGGTACCTTCGCCAACACGATTCGCATTCTCGTGCCGCTGACGGTGCAAGACGACGTGCTGGAAGAAGGCCTGACTTTGCTGGAGCGCGCCCTGGCGCTCTAACCGCGATTTATCGAGGATCGAATGATGCTGCAGCTCGGCAACCCGGAATTGCTCAAGGACAAAGCCTATATCGACGGCGCTTGGGTTGGCTCGGAAGGCGGCGGCAGCTTTGCGGTGCTGAATCCGGCGGATGGGTCCGAGATCATCCGGGTGCCGGATATGGGCGCCGTCGAGGCGCGGCGCGCCATCGCGGCGGCGGAGGCTTCGCGGCGCGGCTGGGCGGCGCTGACGGCCAAGCAGCGCGCCGGCCTGCTGCGGCAATGGTTCGATCTGATCATGCGCCACCAGGAAGACCTGGCCCGGCTGATGGTGGCCGAACAGGGCAAGCCGCTGGCCGAGGCGCGCGGCGAGGTGGCCTATGGCGCCAGCTTCGTGGAATGGTTCGCCGAAGAGGCCAAGCGCATCTATGGCGATGTGATACCCGGCCATGCGCCGGACAAGCGCATCGTGGTGATCAAGCAGCCGATCGGCGTGGTGGCGGCGATCACGCCATGGAACTT
>JAYSEE010000026.1:0-1662 GCA_041914045.1 Ferrovibrio sp.
TGTTGGGATGGCCGTGATAGGTGTGGCCGACCAGATATTCAGCGGCGATGCCCTGGCGGATTTCCACTTCGCTGCGGATATCCTCCAGCATCGAAGCGGCGGTGCCGTCTTCGATCCATTGCCGCACGATCTCTTGATTGAGCCGGGGGTTGTTCACCGCGATGGCATGCAGCACATCGCCGAAGCGTTCGATCAATGCCGGCGGCGCCGCCAGCCAGCCGACGCGCAGGCCGGGCGCCATGCATTTCGACGCCGAGGAAACATAGACCGTGCGTTCCGGGGCCAGCACCGCCAGCGGCAGCGGCCGGTCGCGGATCACGAAGCCGTAGACATCGTCTTCCACGATGGTGAGGTCGCGCTTGCGCGCCACCGCCACGATCTCCTCGCGCCGCTTGGCCGACATGATGGCGTTGGTGGGATTATGCAGGGTGGGCTGGATCAGCACGGTGCGGGCATTGGTGAAGGCGGCGGCTTCGTCCAGCGCCTCGGGCAACATGCCTTCCGCATCCATTGCCACGGCATGCAGCCGCGTTGAGCGCTGCCGCGCATTCTCATGGATGCCGCCATAGGTGAGCGATTCCACCAGCAGGGTTTCGCCCGGTTCGGCCAGTCCGGAAATCGCAATCGCCAGCGCCTGCTGCGCGCCGGCGGTGGCGATGATCTGATCCGGGCTCAGCTTCAGTCCGGTGCGGCCGATCCAATGCGCGGCGGCAGCGCGATGCGCCGGATCGCCCAGCATGCGGCTATAGGCCAGCAGATGGCCCACGCCCTGCCGCGCGGAAAGATCGCGCAAGGTGCGCTGCATATGCTCTTCGTAGCAGGGCAGGCTGGGCTCGTTGCGCGACAATTCGATCAGGCCGGGGCTGCGCAGATCGAGCAGCGGCGGCTGGCCGTCGGCGGCTTCCGCCGGGACCGAATCGCCGCCCCGGTGCGGCGGTTTCACGAAAGTGCCGCGCCCCACTTCGCCCGACAGCAGGCCCTTCTGTTCGGCCAGCATGTAGCCGCGGCTGACCGTGCCCACCGTCACGCCCAGCTTCCAGGCCAGGTCGCGCTGCGGCGGCAGCCGGGTGCCCGGGGGCAATTCCCCGGAACGCACGGCGGATTCAATCGCTGTGGCCAGCGCCTGATAGCGCGGGCCAGGGAATTGCTGCAGATCGGGCGTCCATATTGTCATGGTGACAATATTTACATTGACGCCATTCAATCGTCAACATAAAAGTTCAATTCAGACATTGAAAGGGTTCAATGTTGCGAATTGAAGACACAATGCAAGGAGATGGAGCAGTGTCATGGCTGAATGTATCGATACAATTGGACAGTCTCAGTATCTAGGTCCGGCCGAGCGGCTGGGCAGCGCGCTAGGTCGGGCCATCGACAAGAGCCTTTCAGCAATCGCCAGTCTGGCGACTGCCATGATCTATGGCCTGCTGACCTGGCAGCGGCGCTCGGAGGAAAGGGCGGTTCTTGCCGGCCTGTCCGCACACCAACTGAAGGATATCGGCCTCGATCGGGGACAAGTGGTCCTCGAAAGCAGCAAGCCCTTTTGGGTTCGATGAAGTGAGGTTCGGTTCCTGATCCAGCCGGGCCGGGGGGGGGCCCCCCCACACAAAGACCGCCGCCGCCCCCGGCCCCCGGCCACAAAAAAAAAGGGCAGCCACCGTG
>JAYSEE010000026.1:1672-19785 GCA_041914045.1 Ferrovibrio sp.
GCGCCGCGCGCATGAACGATCAGCGCAGCGGCGCCAGTTCCCGCTTACAAGAGATAAGAGGCCAGCATGCGTTTGCCGATCTATCAGGTGGATGCCTTCGCCGATGCGGTGTTCCGCGGCAATCCGGCCGCCATCGTGCCGCTGGAAAACTGGCTCCCCGACGCCATGCTGCAAGCCATCGCGGCCGAAAACAATCTGGCTGAAACCGCTTTCTTCGTGCCGCAATCCGATGGCCGCTATCACCTGCGCTGGTTCACGCCCGAGGTGGAGGTCGATCTTTGCGGCCACGCCACCTTGGCCACCGCCTGGGTGCTGCTGAACAAGCTGGCCCCGCATCTGCGCAAGGTGGATTTCGAAACCCGCAGCGGCTTGCTTTCCGTCGCCCTCGAGGGCGAGAGCGGTCGGCTCGAAATGGATTTTCCCGCTCGTATCGCCAAGCCCGCCGATGGGCCGGCGGCGTTGCTGGGCGGCCTTGGCGCCGCGCCGGCCGAGGTGCTGGAAGCGGCTGCCTGGCTGGCGGTTTACGAAAGCGCCGAGCAGGTGCATGCGCTGAAGCCGGATATGGCTGCCCTGGCCGGATTGGAGAAATACGGCGTGATCGCCACGGCGCCGGGCGACCGGCCGGGCGTGGATTGCGTCTCGCGTTTTTTCGCGCCGCGCGTCGGCGTGCCGGAGGATCCGGTCACCGGCTCGGCGCATTGCACCATCGTGCCGTATTGGGCCCAGCGGCTCGGGCGCAACACGATCCATGCCTATCAGGCCTCCAAGCGCGGCGGCCATCTGTATTGCCGGCTTGATGGCCAACGCGTGCGCATGGCCGGCAGCTGCGCGCCGTATCTGGAAGGCAGCATCACGCTGTGAAGGATTTTTCCAAGGCAGGCGTCCTCCTCTGTGCTTAGAAAACTTGGGCGCTTGGAAAACTCGGGCGGGGCGCGTTCTCCCCTGTTGCGCGCCCCGCCCATCTTTCGCAGGATGGTGATATGACGAATATCGAGATCAGGCCGGCGGCAGGCGAAGCGGATTTGGCGCGCGCACGATCGCTGTTCGTCGAATACGCCAATTCGCTGGATTTCAGCCTGTGCTTCCAGGGCTTCGATGCCGAAATGGCGACCCTGCCCGGCAAATACGCGCCGCCAGCCGGGGCTTTGCTGCTGGCCTGGGTCGAAGACAAGGCGATCGGCGTGGTGGCTTTGCGCGATCTCGGCGATGGCATTGCCGAGATGAAGCGGCTTTACGTGAAGCCCGAGGCGCGCGGTTTGCAGCTTGGCCGCAAGCTGGCCGAAGCGGTGATGGCCGAGGCGCGCGCCAGGGGCTATGGCCGCATGCGCATCGACACCTTGCGGCGCATGCAGGCGGCCAATGCGCTCTACGATGCGCTGGGCTTCTACGAAATCCCGCCCTATACGCCGAATCCCGAGCCGGATGTGCGCTACCGCGAGGTGGCGCTGTAGGTTTTCCGCCCGGCAGTTTTTGCCGCCGGTCCCCGTCAGATTTTCAAAAATATCGCGATTATCCGCGCTGCAACAATGTGGCGCGGGGCTTGCTACAGGTTTGCCGGATCCCCGTTTTGCCAGGAGACCGGCATGATTATTGATACCGCCATCCGCACGCCGTCATTTGCGCCGAAAACCCCCGGCCCCTCGGCTGCACCCAATGGCGCGGCTTTTGCCGATGCGCTCACCAAGGCCGCCGGCCTGGACCGCAATTACGCCAGCATGACGCCGAACCAGATGAAGACCGCCGCCAAGACTTTGTTCGATCAGGGCAAGATCGACCTGCATCAGCTTGGCATGCTGCAAATGGCCGGGCCGCTGGGCAAGGTGGGCGCGAATGGTCAATTGGTGCCGTTCACGCCGGCCGAACAGGCGCGGATCGACAGCACGCCGGTCAATTACATCCAACTTACCAAGAATGCCATGGCGGGCATCGAGAGCCGCGGTCAGGTTTCCAATCCCACATCGGGCTATCGCGACTGGAAACACCTCAACGCGCTGCTGACCCAGCAGCAGGGCGTCCGCTAAGCGGCTTCCGTTTCCACATCGAGGATCGCCTGCTTGCGGTCCAGACCCCAACGATAGCCGCCCAATCCGCCGTCGGTGCGCAAGGCGCGATGGCAAGGCACCAGCAGACCCAGGATATTGTTGGCGCAGGCCGAACCCACGGCGCGCGCCGCTTTCGGCATGCCCAGCAAGGCGGCGATCTGCGCATAGGTGCGCGTCTCGCCATGGGGAATCGCCTGCAAAGCCTGCCAGACGCGAATCTGGAAGGGCGTGCCGCGCAAATCCAGCGGCAGGTTTTTCGGCAGCGCCTTGCCATGCAGCAGCGCCTGCATCGCCGCCAGCGCCGCATCGTTTGCGGCATCGTCGCGCACCAGCTTGGCGGCGGGAAACTCGCCGCGCAATTCTTCGAGCATCTCGGCATCGCGGCTGCCCAGCAGCAGGGCCGCCAGCCCGCGATGGCTGCGCGCCAGCAGTACGCGGCCCAATTTGGGCTTCAGCGGCCAGTCTTTCAGCGAATAGGTGAGGGTAAGGCCCTCGCCGCCGCGCTTGTAATCCGCCGGCGTCATGCCCAGCAGCTTGTCGGATTTTTCATAGACCCGGCTGGCGGCGCCGAAGCCGGCGCCGAAGATTGCTTGCGCCACGTCGGCACCGCCTTTCAATTCGCGTTTCAAACTGCGCAATCGCCGCGCCTCCGCATAGGCCTTGGGCGATAGCCCGAAAGCGGCGGCGAAGCGGCGTTGCAAATGGGTGGGGCTGGCATGCGCCGCTTTGCCCAGTTCGGTCAGGCTGGGCGGCGCTTCGCCGGCATCAATCCGGGCATCAATCAGGGCGCGGGC
This sequence comes from Ferrovibrio sp., assembly GCA_041914045.1. Lineage (GTDB taxonomy): Bacteria > Pseudomonadota > Alphaproteobacteria > Ferrovibrionales > Ferrovibrionaceae > Ferrovibrio. The sequence continues at coordinate 4,509 of JAYSEE010000026.1, forward strand.
GCGCAGCAGGCGCTTGTCATGCCCGGTCTGCTCCGGTCGGCAACGCTTGCAGGGCCGCCAGCCATCGGCGGCTGCCGCCTCGGCATCGGGATAGATGCGGATATTCTCCGGCTTGGGCGGCCGGCTCGGGCATGACGGATGGCAGAAAATCCCGGTGCTGCTCACCGCATAGATGAAGCGGCCATCGGCATTGGCATCGTTGCCCAGGATGGCGGCGATTTCGGCCTTGCTGGGCGCCCGGCCCATGGATTTGCGCTGTTTGCTCATGGCCAGCAAATTAGGCCGGCCCGACTTCCGGCGCTATCCGGTTGTTGCGGGCTTCTCCGCCAGCAGCACGAAACCGGCCACGGCCAGGTCCTTGTCGGCCAACTGGCGGAAGGGCGCGGCCAGTTTGGGGCGGATCGCCATCACGGCAGCCAGCGCGCGCATGCGGTCGGCTTCCGGCAGGGCGTCCCAGGGTAGATTGGGATATTCGTTGGGCACATCCACCAGCCGGGTGATGCCGAAGCGCGCCGGCCAGCCGCGCTGGCGGGCATGTTCGCGATAGAGCGGCAGCAGGATGCGGTTGGGCCGCCCGGTCTGCTCGGCGATCAGCCGGTAGGTGCCCGGCGCGATGGTGAGATAGGTCAGCGGATGATTGCCGGCGAACATGCCATGGTCGCGCAGATCCACCCGATGCAGCAGCAGCCCGCCGGGCTTAAGCCGCGCCCATTGCGCATCCAACGATGCCAGCGGATCGTCCAGATGCTCCAGCACCGCGCGCGACAGCACCGCATCCATCGGCTGGCAATCGGCGAAATAGCGTTCCGCCGGCATGCCGGGATGATAGGCGAGATTGCGGATCGCCGCTTCGCTGGGCGCGCCATCGAACAGCTCGGCCAGTCCGAAGCGTTCGGACAGCGCGCGATAGATCGCCGTCTGCGCTTCCTGGTCGCGCCAGGGCGCGAATTTGTCGATGGCTTCCACGAAGGAGGCGCCAAATTTAAGCAGCAGCAGGGCCACGCCGAAATTGTCGCCCGGCCCGATCTCCACCACGCGGCCGGCAATCGCCGGCCGGTCGGACCAGGCCAGATAATCGCGCCAGACCTTTTCGATATAATCCAGCGATTGGCCGATATCCAGGGCGGCATGCCGCGTGCCCGACGACGTGCCGATATCGCCGCGCCGCAGGCGGCGACGGCGGCGCCATCCGTCGTAGATGTAGAACAGGCAGGCTAGGCGCGGATTCTGCTTGATGAAATGGGCAACGGACATTGCGACTCGGTCATCCTTCGAGTCCCCATTCTACCGGCACCGGGATCGGATGATCCAGCAACATCTGCGCAAAAGCCTTGCCTTGCGGATCGTTGCGCAAACTGGCGATGCCGCCACCGCCGAGCGAATTTTTCAATAGAAAATTCAGGCCATGGATGCCCGGCCATTCATAGCGCACCACATCGCCCTGGCAGAGATGGCGGAAATAGTGTTTCACCGTTTCCGGCGTGAGGGCGGCGCGGATGGCGGGCAGATAGCGTTTTTCGCGGGCGATCACGCCGATATTGCTGTCGTCGCCCTTATCGCCCGAACGCGCCCAGGCCAGGCGGATCAGCGGCACGCTTACCCGTGGCCCGCCCGGCAGAGCCGCCAAATCGGGTTTGCCGGCAGGGTTGCCTTCGCTGCCGGTTTTCACCGGGGCAAGATCGAGCGGCCGCGCCGTGCCGTCGAAATCCAGCGCCAGCGGCAGGTCGGCCTTGTTGATGAAGCAGGAAAACAGCCGCACGATGGGCTGCGGCGAGGGCCGGCCGCCGAAAAAGCCGGTGGTGCCCGCCGCATAGGATGTGCCGGCCGGCGCGATCTCGCGGGCGAAAACATCCAGCGCCGCTTTGTCGGCATGGCTCACCGCCAGCTTCATCACCACCTCGCGGGTGGCCTGCGCGCCCGGCGCGGCATTCGGCCCATACATGGCTTCGCTGCCCAATATTTCGGTTTCCACCCCGCGATAATCGCCCAGATTCATCATCTGGAAAATCTTGCGGGTGCGCGTGAGGATGGCTTGCGCCGAACGCTCGGCGCGTTCGCGCGCTTCGCGGCCGCCGATGGTGAGATGCGCCACGGCGCGGAAGCCATCCATATAGGTGGCGGAAACCTTGTAGCTGTCGGTGGGCGGACGGCCCTTGGCATTGCTGATGCGCACGCGGTTCTCGCCCTGTTGTTCGATGCGCACGGCGGAGAAATCGCAGGTCACGTCGGGCAGGCGATAGGCGGCGGGATCGCCGATTTCATAAATCAATTGCTCGCTGGCGGTGCCCACATTCACCAGGCCGCCGGTGCCGGCCGGCTTGGTCAGCACGAAGCTGCCGTCTTCCGATACCTCGGCCACCGGATAGCCGATGGAATCCCAATCCGGCACGTCGCGCCAATCGGTGAACAAGCCGCCGGTGGCCTGCGCACCGCATTCCAGGATATGGCCGACCAGACTGCCGCCGGAGAGGCGATCCCAATCCTCCGCCGACCAGCCGAATTCGTGCATCAACGGGCCCAAGGCCAGCGCGCTGTCGACGCAGCGGCCGGTGATCACGATATCGGCCCCCCTCTCATCAGGGCCGCCAGCCATTGCCGCGGCGATCGGCCGCGCGCCGAGATAGGCGTTGACCGACATGAATTTCGCCGGCGCTTTCTCGCCCGGCTGCATCGGCACCAGCGCGCCGCGATGGCGTTCGATTTCGGGCAGCAGGTCGTCGCCCAGCACCACGGCGACTTTCAGGTCCAGCCCGGCCTCGGCGATCAGCGCGCGGATCGCGGCGGCGCAGGCGGCCGGATTCACGCCGCCGGCATTGCTCACCACTTTCACTTTTTTCCGCGCCAGTTCCGGCAGGATGCGTTTCATGGTCACCGCCACGAAATCGGTGGCGTAACCCTGGCTCGGGTCCTTGGCGCGCATGCGGGCCATGATCGACATGGTGATCTCGGCCAGATAATCGAAAATCAGATAATCCAGTTCGGCCTGGCGCAGCAATTGCGGCGCGCCGATCATGGAATCGCCCCAGAAGCCCGAGGCGCAGCCGATGCGGATGATTTTGCCGCCCATGTTTTCCTCCCGAATGATGCTCCCAGTCTAAACCCGGTTGACGGCAGGGCAATGCCTGCCCCAACGTCAGCGCATGGAGAATTTTTCCACCATACCCGGGCAACTGGCGCGCTGGACGCTGGACATGCTGCTGCCGCCGCGCTGCATGCTGTGCGGCGAAGCGGTGGCCGAACCGGGCCGGCTTTGCGCCGCCTGCTGGCCGAAACTGGATTTCATCGCCGCGCCGCTTTGCCCCTGCTGCGGCACGCCGTTTACGCTGCCGGTGCCGGCCGGCATGCTGTGCGGCGCCTGCCTGGCCAAGCCGCCGCGCTATCGCCGGGCGCGGGCGGCGCTGGTTTATGGCGGCGGCGGGCGCGAGTTGGTGCTGCGCTTCAAACGCGCCGACCGCACCGATCTGGCGCGCGGCCTGGCCGATCTGATGGTCCGCGCCGGAGCGGATTTGCTGAAAGATGCCGATCTGATCGTGCCGGTGCCGCTGCATCGCGGACGGCTCTGGCGGCGTCGCTATAATCAATCCGCCCTGTTGGCGCAGGCCTTGGCAAAACGCAGCGGCAAGCCGGCGCTGCCCGATCTGCTGCAACGCCTGCGCGCAACGCCAAGCCTGGGCGGCCTGGGCCGGCAGCAGCGCCGCCGCGCCCTGGCCGGGGCGATCCGGGTCGATCCGGTGCGGCGCGAGGCGGTGCGCGGCAAAAGCATCCTGCTGATCGACGACGTGTTCACCACCGGGGCCACGACGGGCGCTTGTTTGCGCGCCTTGCAGCAGGCCGGGGCGGCGGCGGTGGATATCCTTACCCTGGCCCGGGTGGTGCGGCCAGAACTGGTCTGAGCCCGTTGTTTCCCTGGCGGGCCGCACCATATACTCGGCAAAGCAACCGCATCCCCGGATCATCCATCATGCCCGCCATCACCATCTACACCACTGCGTTTTGCCCCTATTGCGCCCGCGCCAAGGCGCTGCTGGAGCGCAAGGGCGCCGCCTATAACGAGATCGACGTATCCTACGATCCGGCCACTCGCGCTCAGATGACCGAGAAGGCCGGCGGCCGCACCAGCGTGCCGCAGATCTGGATCGGCGAAACCCATGTGGGCGGCAGCGACGATCTCTATGCGCTGGATCGCGCCGGCAAGCTCGATCCGATGCTGCAGGCGAGCTGATCGCGATGCCGCCGCGCCGCCGCTTTTCCGTCGCCTGCCTGCAAACCAATCTGCGCGACGACATGGCGGCGAATATCGCGCAAGTCTCGGCGCTGGCGCGTCAGGCCAAGGCGGCCGGCGCGGAGCTGATCGCCACGCCGGAGAATTCCGGCTTCATGGGCCGCAATGCCGCCGCTTCGCTGGCAGCCGGCCGGTCGGAAGCCGAGCATCCGGCGCTGGCCGCCTATCGCGATCTGGCGCGCGAGATGGAAACCTGGCTGCTGGTGGGCTCGCTGGCGGTGCGCGAAGACGGCGCCAACCGCAACGCCAACCGTTCGTATCTGCTGGGCCCGGATGGCGGGATCAAGGCGCGTTACGACAAGATCCATCTGTTCGACGTGGACCTGCCCAGCGGCGAAACCTATCGCGAATCCAATTCCATCGCCGGCGGCGATGCGGCGATGCTGACGCCCACGCCGTTCGGCGCATTGGGCATGACGGTCTGCTACGATTTGCGCTTTCCGCATCTCTATCGCGGCCTGGCGCAAGCCGGCGCGCAATTGCTCAGCATTCCCGCCGCTTTCACCCGCACCACCGGCGAAGCGCATTGGCATGTGCTGCTGCGCGCCCGCGCCATCGAAACCGGCGCCTTCGTGATCGCGCCGGCCATGTGGGGCGATCATCCCAGCGCACGGCAGACTTACGGCCATTCGCTGATCGTCGATCCCTGGGGCCGCGTGCTGGCCGATGCCGGCGAAGGCGTGGGCATCTGTATGGCCGAAATTGATCTCGACGAGGTGGACAAGGCGCGCGCGCAGATTCCGGCCTGGAACAGCAACACCGATTATACGAGCCCGACCAGCCTCGCCAACGGATCGTAAAAGGCCGGCGTGGCGGCCAGCACCGGGTTGCCGCGATTGAGGCCGTCATTGGCTAGGAAATCGTTCTGTCGACCGCCGGCTTCGGATACCAGCAGCAGGCCGCCCAGCACGTCCCAGGAATTCAGCCGGCTCTCATAGAAGCCGTCCAGCCGGCCATCGGCCACATAGGCCAGCCCCAGCGCGCCGGAACCGAGCCGGCGGTATTCGCAGCCTTTCAGCAGCAGCGCGTCCACCGCGCCCACATGCGCCTCGCGCGACAGCTTCATGCCATAGCCCAGGCCGACGGTGCCGCGCTGGAAATCGCTGACGCCGCTCACCCGCATCGGCTGGCCGTTGCGTCGCGCGCCATGGCCGCGCCGGCCGGCGAAAAGTTCGTCATGCACCGGATCGTGGATCAGGCCGAGTTCCAGCCGGCCTTCATGCACGAAAGCCAGCGATATGCACCAGAAGGGAATGCCGTGCAGGAAATTGGCCGTGCCGTCGATGGGGTCGATCACCCAGACGCCATGGCCGGCATCGCCATGGCCCTTGCTGTCGTAGCGGCCGCCTTCCTCGCCGAGAATGCCGTCCTGCGGGCATTCCAGGCCCAGGCGCGAAACGATCAGCGCCTCGGTTTCCTTGTCGGCGCGGCTGACGAAATCCTGCGCGCCCTTGCTTTCGATGGTGAGGTTCTGGCGATTGTCGAAATAAGCCCGCGCCAGCTTGCCGGCCTCGCGGATGATATCCGCGGCCAGCCTGAAACGCCGTTCGATGCCGTCTCCGCCCATGGCTTCCTCTCGCGGGGAGCGGCTAAGCCGCAGCCCTGGCGGAGTCTGTCACTGAAAGCCCGCCAGGGCAACTTGGGCTGTAGCAAGAAGGCAAAGCTCAGGCGGCGGCGGACTCGCCGCCGGCATCGTTGCCATTATCGCCATTCTGGGCGCGGGCAGCGGTCTTCACCAGTTCGAGAATGCTGGTGCGCAGGTTCATGTCGGTCAGCATGCCGAAATGCCGCACCAGTTCCAGCGCCTGGCGCTGCGAAGCCTCGCCATAATCGAAGCTGTTGGCCGATTGCACCGGCGCGTTGCCGTTGGCCTCGCCATCGGCCGGCTGGATGCCGTCGAAGAAATAGGCCGGGGTGACATTCAGGATGTTGGAGAACTGCATCAGGCGGCTGGCGCCGATGCGGTTCAAGCCTTTTTCGTATTTCTGCACTTGCTGGAAAGTAACGCCCACCGCTTCGCCCAGCCGGCCCTGGCTCATGCCGGCGAGGGTGCGGGCCTGACGCAGGCGCTGGCCCACCTGAATGTCGTAGGGGCTGGGGCCCAACTGGCGACGCTTGCTCATGACTGCAACTCCTCAAGGTTCACTGTCAAAAAACAGAAGCCTCCGCCAGATCCTGTCCGATCTCGCGGCGCACTAGAAAAACGGGTGTTTCCGTGACGGATTCGTGTCCGAATGGAAAAAAGTATAGTGGGAGGAATCCCGATCGGGAATGGGAAAAACGCCCTCTGAAACAATTTAGCTAGAATATTTCTTCGACAAACCCGCGACACACACGCATGACGAAAACATTCTACATAGTATTGAGAGTATGGCCGGTGGAGACATGAATATTGGATCAAAACAGGCAGAGAAAATAGCTTGGCAGAATGCAACAACTAAATAGAGAGTATTGTTCGATCAATCAGAGAGAATATAAATTATTCATAGATTTTCGACTGAAATACATCTTTGTTCTAGAAAATTACACAAAATGTAACTTCATCTTGGAGGTGTATTTCCTCCCTGCTCATGGGCTTGCTGACGGCAAAGACGGGTCGTTACGGTTTTACCGGATGGCAGCGGAAGCAGGGTGTATTTCAATTGCCTATTAATTTTTTTTCGGCGAAGGTTGGGGCCCGGGCCGGCGAATTCTGAAAAACTCAAGAGTACAGGAATACCGCGCAACATAACGCGGAATACGTGTATGGGCGACGAATGGACCAGGGTTGTTTGGCCGCTTGAGGCCTAAGCGCGGCGCGTTTCGCCTTCGCCAAGATTGGCGTTGATGAATTCGCCGTCCAAGGGCGAAGGCCAGAGGCCCAGGTGATCCTCGCTGCCGCTCAGATCCTGTTCGCGCAGCAGCCAGAACAGCAAGGCTTTGCGGCGTGGCGCCGGCAGCACGGCGAACAGCGAAAGCAATTGCGTCGCCTGAGCGCGCAGCGGCGATTCCCGCGGCACCGAAAGCAGCAGATTGCCATCGCCATCCACGCGGCTGCCGAACATCGCTTCGGATAGCGTTGGCGGCTCGTATGGCCGGGATGTGGATGGCAATGCCAGCGCGGCGCCGTCGCGTCCACCGCCGGTAAGGTCTTGCAGCGGCACGCCAAGCACCCGTGCCAGACGCTCCAGCCGCTCGGCCGAGGGATGCCGGGCGCGACCGCGCAGAATGTCGCGCACATAGGAAGCGTGCAGGCCGGCGGCAAGCGAAAGCGGCGCGGCGCGCCAGCCTTGGCGATGCATCAGGCGTTTCAAATTCTGCATCAACGGCGTTTCAAGCGACGCGTCTTTATCATTGCCGGCCTGGGTCTTCATGGCGCTTTCTTCCCTTGATCCCGCGTAGAATAGGGAAAATTCTCGCTCTACGCGACGATTTTCTCACGATCTGGTTTTACTATTCTGGTTGTATTACGCCTAAAAGGGGGTGATGGGATGGTATACCCCCTTTTTTGTTCTGTCCCATTGAACTTTGGTCGCATAGGCGTTTCATTGGGCGAACCGGCCAGATAAGCGCGCTTGCTGCTTTCAATATAATAATATCAATTATTTAGGATGATTTTGCAGGCCGGGAAAACGCTTCTTGTTGCAATTGAGGCGCTTTCCGCCACAGCAAATCAAATAAGGGTGTAGGTATTCGAGGGCGATTGTTCTTTTAATGATCCTTGCGGCGCAGGCTCAACCGGCCTCATGCGCGCCCCGCGATATCGGCGCGGCGATAGCCTTGGGCATAAAGCAGGGCGGTCAAGTCGCCATGGCGCACATTCAGCTTGGCTTGGGCGCGCACAGTCGGTTTGGCGCGGAAGGCGATGCCCATGCCGGCGGCCAGCAGCATGCTGAGATCGTTGGCGCCGTCGCCGACAGTGAGGCAATCGGCTTCGCTCACGCCCTGCTGGGCGGCGATGCGCTGCACGGCTTGCAGCTTGGCGTCGCGGCCGAGGATCGGCTCGCGCACGCTGCCGGCCAGCTTGTCGAAGGTGACGACGAGATGGTTGGCCTGCTGCTCATCGAAGCCCAATTCGGCTTGGATGCGCCTTGTGTAATGATCGAAACCGCCTGAAACCAGAGCGCAATAAACCCCATGCTGCTTCAGCGTACGCAGCAAAACGGCGGCGCCGGGCATCTGCTTGATGCGCGCGCCGGCGCGGTCCAGCAGATCTTCCGGCAGGCCTTTCAGCAGGCTGACGCGCTCGCGCAAAGCCGCCTCGAAATCCAGTTCGCCATTCATGGCGCGGCGGGTGATTTCGGCGATGCCGGTGCCGAGATCGGCGATATCGGCCAGTTCATCCAGCATTTCGTTGCGGATGATGGTGCTTTCCATATCGGCCACCAGCACCTTCTTGCGGCGGTTTTCCGCTTCCAGCGCCAGCACATCCACCGGCGCGCCGCGCAGGGCGACCTCCGCCGCCTTCACGGCCGCCGCCTTGTCCAGCCGCTCATAGCCGATATCGCAGGCCACGCCCTGATCCAGCCAGTCCAGCTTGGCCACCTTGGCGCCGGCCAGCGCCAGGGCATCGCGCACCGCCCCGGCCATGCGTTCGCTCAAAGCCGAGCCATGCGGATCGACAATCAGGGTGAGAAGGTTTTGCATGGCGGCATCCCAATGTATGAAAAGCGGATGAAGGATATACCTGCCGATCTGCCGCTTGTCATCGTTGCCGGCCCCACCGCCAGCGGCAAGTCGGCGCTCGGCTTGGCGATTGCCGAGCATTTCGGCGGCGATGTGATCAATGCCGACAGCATGCAGGTCTATCGCGACCTGCGCATTCTTTCGGCCCGGCCCACGCCGGAGGAAGAAGCCCGGGCGCCGCATCGGCTGTATGGCGTGCTGGATGGCGCCGAGCATGGCACGGCGGCGCGCTGGCGCGGCCTGGCCTTGCAGGCGATAGCCGAAACCGCCGCCAATGGCCGGCTGCCGGTGCTGGTGGGCGGCACCGGCATGTATCTGCGCGGATTGCTGGAAGGCTTGGCGGATGTGCCGCCGATCCCGCCGGACGTGCGGCAGGAAACGCAGCAAATGCTTGCCGCCGAAGGCCCGGCCGCCCTGCATGCCCGGCTGGATGCCGAAACCGCCGCCAGCTTGCAGCCGCATGACAGCCAGCGTGTGCTGCGCGCCATGCAAGTGCTGCTGGCCACCGGCCAGGGCCTGGCCGCCTGGCGCGGCAATGGCAATGCGCCTGGCCTGCCCAACCGCGCCGCCTGGATTCTGCTGCGGCCGCCGCGGGCTGCGCTTTATGCCCGGATCGACCGGCGTTTCGAGGCGATGATCGCGGCCGGCGCGCTGGACGAGGCCCGCGCCATCGCGGCGCGCAGCGACCTGCCCGCCGACGCGCCCATGCGGAAGGCGCATGGCTTGCCGGAATTGCTGCTGCATCTGGCTGGCGAGATTTCCCTGGCGGAAGCCATCCGGATCGGGCAGCTTAATACCCGGCATTACGCCAAGCGGCAGACCACCTGGTTCCGGCACCAGATTCCGGCCCGGCCCGGTGATGACCTGCTGCCCGGCGATGCCCAACTGGTTGAGGAAACCGACCTGGGCGAGAAAGAAAATTTCAAGCCAGAGGCAAAAATCTTTCCATTCATTGTCAGATACCTGTTGACCACCCGGCAGGACGCCGTATAGGTTGGCGCGCTTTTTTCCGGGGGCGGACGGTCTTTTCGCCCCCTTATTTTTGCAAGTCCGACACAAGGCCAAAGCACAAGGAACGGAGTTATGGCTACCGAACAGCGTGAACAGCAGACCATGTCCGGCGCGGAGCTGGTGATCAAGGCGCTCGTGGATCAGGGCGTCGAGGTCATTTTCGGCTATCCGGGCGGCGCGGTATTGCCGATTTACGACGCGCTGTTCAAGCAGAATGCCATCCGCCATATCCTGGTGCGCCACGAGCAGGGCGCGGTGCATGCCGCCGAAGGCTATGCGCGCTCCACCGGCAAGCCCGGCGTGGTGCTGGTCACTTCCGGCCCCGGCGCCACCAATGCGGTGACCGGCCTGACCGATGCGTTGCTGGATTCCATCCCGGTGATCTGCCTCACCGGCCAGGTGGCCACGCATCTGATCGGCTCGGATGCTTTCCAGGAATGCGACACCACCGGCATCACCCGGCCCTGCACCAAGCATAATTATCTGGTGAAGGATGCCGAAGACCTGGCCCGCGTGGTGCATGAGGCGTTTTACGTCGCCACCAATGGCCGCCCCGGCCCGGTGGTGATTGATCTGCCTAAGGATGTGCAGGTGGCCAAGGGCCATTACACCGGCCCGCAGAATGTGAAGCACAAAACCTATCGCCCGCGCGTCGAGGGCGAGGCCGAGAAGATCAAGCAGGCCGTCGAGCTGATGGCCAAGGCGGAACGCCCGATTTTCTATACCGGCGGCGGCATCATCAATGCCGGCCCGAAGGCATCGGAATTGCTGCGCGAATTGGTGAAGCTGACCGGCTTTCCGATCACCAACACGCTGATGGGCCTGGGCGCGGTTTCCGGCACCGATAAGCATTTCCTCGGCATGCTGGGCATGCATGGCACCTGGGAAGCCAATCACGCCATGCATGATTGCGACGTAATGATCGCCATCGGCGCGCGTTTCGACGACCGCATCACCGGCCGCCTGAACGCCTTCTCGCCGGGCTCGACGAAAATCCATGTGGATATCGACCCGTCGTCGCACAACAAGACCGTGCGCGCCGATCTCTGCATCGTCGGCGATGCCTGCAAGGTTCTGGAGCAGATGATCGCGGCCTGGAAGGAGGGCGGTTACAAGCCCAACACCAAGGCGGTGAAGAAATGGTGGGAGCAGATCGACCAGTGGCGCGCCCGCGATTGCCTGCATTTCACCCAGGGCAAGCAGATCATCAAGCCGCAATACGCCATCCGGCGGCTGTATGAGAAGACCAAGAACCGCGACACCTTCATTACCACCGAGGTGGGCCAGCATCAGATGTGGGCGGCGCAGTATTATAAATTCCAGCAGCCGAACCGCTGGATGACCTCGGGCGGCCTCGGCACCATGGGCTATGGCCTGCCTGCCGCCATCGGCGTGCAGCTCGGCCATCCCGGCAAACTGGTGGTGGATATCGCCGGCGAGGCCTCGATCCTGATGAATATTCAGGAATTGGGCACGGCGGCGCAATTCCGCCTGCCGGTTAAGGTATTCGTGCTCAACAACGAATATATGGGCATGGTGCGCCAGTGGCAGCAATTGCTGCATGGCGGCCGCTATTCCCAGAGCTATTCGGAATCCCTGCCCGATTTCGTGAAGTTGGCCGAGGCCTTCCATTGCGTCGGCCTGCGCTGCACCGACCCCGCCGATCTCGATGGCGTCATCGACGAGATGATCAAGATCGACCGGCCGGTATTGGTGGATGTCGCGGTCGACAAGGCCGAGAACTGCTTCCCGATGGTGCCCTCGGGCGCTGCCCATAACGAGATGATCCTTCCCGATCAGCCGGCCTCCGCCCCGGGGGCTTCGGTGAGCGAGGAAGGCATGGCGCTGGTTTAAGCCGGCGCGTTCAACTGGAAATCAAGTCATGTCTGCGCATTCCGCTTTGCCGATTCAATCGCATATCCTGTCCGTCCTGGTGGACAACGAGCCGGGCATCCTGGCCCGTATCGTCGGCCTGTTCTCGGGCCGCGGCTACAATATCGAGAGCCTCACGGTGGCCGAGGTGAACAACGCCGCGCATATCTCGCGCATCACCATCGTCACCTCCGGACCCGCGCCGGTGATCGAACAGATCAAGGCGCAACTGGGCCGCCTGGTGCCGGTGCACAACGTGCACGACCTCACCGTCGAGGGCCCGCATGTGGCGCGCGAACTGGCGCTGATCAAGGTGGCGGGCAGCGGCGAGAAGCGGGTGGAAAGCCTGCGCATCGCCGATATCTTCCGCGCCCGCGCGGTGGACAGCACCACCGAATCCTTCGTCTTCGAGATGACCGGCACCACCGAGAAGATCGACGCCTTCATCAAGCTGATGCAACCGCTCGGCCTGGTGGATGTGTCGCGCACCGGCGTGGTGGCGATCAGCCGTGGCGCCAATCCTCTGTAGAGAATAGAATCGCTTCGCCTATTCCGAACCCCGAGAAGCAACAACCAAAACGCAGTACCGCAAGGAGAAACGACAATGCGTGTGTATTATGATCGCGACGCCGATCTGAATCTGATCAAGGGCAAGAAGGTCGCCATCATCGGCTATGGCAGCCAGGGCCATGCCCATGCCCAGAACCTGAAGGATAGCGGCGTGAAGAACGTCGCCATCGGTTTGCGCAAGGGCTCGGCCGGCGTGAAGAAGGCGGAAGGCGCCGGCTTCAAGGTGCTGACCCCCACCGAGGCCGCCAAATGGGCCGATGTGGTGATGGTGCTCACGCCCGATGAAGGCCAGGCCGATCTGTGGACCAACGACCTGCGCGACAACATGAAGGAAGGCGCGGCGCTCGCTTTCGCTCATGGCCTGAACATCCATTTCAACCTGATCGAGCCGCGCAAGGACCTCGACGTGTTCATGATCGCGCCGAAGGGCCCGGGCCATACCGTGCGTTCGGAATACCTCAAGGGCGGCGGCGTGCCTTCGCTGGTTGCGGTGCATCAGAATGCTTCGGGCAACGCGCTGGAAATCGCGCTCAGCTACGCCTCGGCCAATGGCGGCGGCAAGGCCGGCATCATCGAGACCACCTTCAAGGAAGAATGCGAAACCGACCTGTTCGGCGAGCAGACTGTGCTGTGCGGCGGTCTGGTTGAACTGATCAAGGCCGGTTTCGAAACCCTGGTGGAAGCCGGCTATGCGCCGGAAATGGCTTATTTCGAGTGCTTGCATGAAGTGAAGCTGATCGTGGACCTGATCTACGAAGGCGGCATCGCCAACATGAACTACTCGATCTCCAACACCGCCGAATACGGCTCCTATGTGTCGGGTCCGCGCCTGATCACGCCGGAGACCAAGGCCGAGATGAAGCGCATCCTTGCCGACATCCAGACCGGCCGCTTCACCCGCGACTGGATGCTGGAAAACAAGGTGAACCAGACCTCGTTCAAGGCCATCCGCGCCCGCAATGCCCAGCATCCGATCGAGGATGTGGGCTCCAAGCTGCGCGCCATGATGCCCTGGATCGCCAAGAACAAGCTGGTCGACAAGGACCGCTCGAACTAAGGTCTTTCCGGCTCGAATAAGAACGGCCGCCGGATTGTCCCGGCGGCCGTTTTCAGTTGCGTTTTCCACGCAACCGCCATGAAATAACAAAACCAGCAAACTAGGGTGTGACATGCCTGCTTATCGCTCCAGAACCACCACTCACGGACGCAACATGGCGGGTGCGCGCGGCCTCTGGCGCGCCACCGGCATGAAGGACGAGGATTTCGGCAAGCCGATCATCGCCATCGTCAATTCCTTCACCCAGTTCGTGCCCGGCCATGTGCATCTGAAGGATCTCGGCCAGATGGTGGCGCGCGAGGTGGAGGCGGCCGGCGGCGTGGCCAAGGAATTCAACACCATCGCGGTGGATGACGGAATCGCCATGGGGCATGACGGCATGCTGTATTCGCTGCCCTCGCGCGAGATCATCGCCGATTCCGTGGAATACATGGTGAATGCCCATTGCGCCGACGCGATGGTGTGCATCTCCAATTGCGACAAGATCACCCCCGGCATGCTGATGGCCGCCTTGCGGCTGAATATCCCGGCGGTGTTCGTCTCCGGCGGCCCGATGGAGGCCGGCAAGGTGCTGCTGGGCGGCGAGCAGAAGGCGCTCGACCTGGTGGATGCCATGGTCGCGGCCGCCGACGACAATGTCAGCGACGAGGATGTGAAGGTCATTGAGCGTTCGGCCTGCCCAACTTGCGGCTCCTGCTCGGGCATGTTCACCGCCAATTCGATGAATTGCCTTACCGAGGCACTGGGCCTGTCCTTGCCCGGCAACGGCTCAACGCTCGCCACCCATGCCGACCGCAAGCGGCTGTTCCTGGAAGCCGGCCGCCTGGCCGTCGATCTCGCACGCCGTTATTACGAGCAAGACGATGCCGGCGTGCTGCCGCGCAACATCGCCACATTGGCGGCTTTCGAGAATGCCATGACGCTCGATATCGCCATGGGCGGCTCCACCAACACGGTGCTGCATCTTCTGGCCGCCGCCTATGAAGGCGAGGTGAATTTCACCATGGCCGATATCGACCGCCTGTCGCGCCGCGTGCCGGTGCTGTGTAAGGTGGCGCCGGCCAAGTCGGATGTGCATATGGAAGACGTGCATCGCGCCGGCGGCATCATGGCCATTCTGGGCGAACTGGATCGCGCCGGCCTGCTCAATACCGATGTCGGCACCGTGCATGCGCCCACGCTGGCCGATGCGCTGAACCGCTGGGATGTGATGCGCAGCAAGGATGCCGCCGTGCATGATTTCTTCCGCGCCGCGCCCGGCGGCGTGCCCACGCAGGAAGCCTTCTCGCAATCGCGGCGCTACGACAGCCTGGATACCGACCGCAAGGCCGGCGTGCTGCGCGATGCCGAGCATGCCTTCTCCAAGGATGGCGGCCTGGCGGTGCTGTTCGGCAATCTCGCCGAAGATGGCTGCATCGTGAAGACCGCCGGCGTGGATGAGTCGATCCTGAAATTCTCCGGCCCGGCGCATATCTTCGAGAGCCAGGACGATGCCGTTACCGGCATTCTCACCGGCAAGGTGAAGGCCGGCGAGATCGTGCTGATCCGCTATGAAGGCCCGCGCGGCGGCCCCGGCATGCAGGAAATGCTGTATCCCACCAGCTATCTGAAATCCAAGGGCCTGGGCAAGCTTTGCGCCCTGGTCACCGATGGCCGCTTTTCCGGCGGCTCCTCCGGCCTCTCCATCGGCCATGTCTCGCCGGAAGCCGCCGAGGGCGGCGCCATCGGCCTGGTGCGGAGCGGCGATATCATCGAGATTGATATTCCCAACCGCCGCATCCATCTGGCGGTAAGCGATGCCGAGCTGGCCGAACGCCGCA
>JAYSEE010000027.1:0-4075 GCA_041914045.1 Ferrovibrio sp.
GGTGGATGCGCTCAATCTGCTGGATGAAGCCGTCACCATCGCCACCTTGCAGCCTTTCGATGTGGTGGAAGCCGGCCAGATGCTGGCCACCGTGAAGATCATCCCCTTCGCCGCCCCGCGCGAGGCCGTGCGGCAAGCCGCCGCCGTGGCGGCCGAAACCGGCCCGCTGGTGCGCGTTGCGCGGTTCCGCGCCTGCAAGGCCGGCCTGGTGCTGACCCGCGTGAGCGATACCAAGGACAGCGTGCTGGCGAAGACCGAAGCCGTTATGCGCGAACGCCTGCGCCGCCTGGGCAGCGATATCGGCGAAACCTGCATCTGCGGCCATGACGAAGCCGCCATCGCGGATGCGGTATCGGCCATGCGCAAGGCCGGCCTGTCGCCGATCCTGGTGGTGGGCGGCAGCGCCATCGTGGATCGCCGCGATGTGGTGCCTGCCGGCATCATCCGCAGCGGCGGCGTGGTGGAGCATTTCGGCATGCCGGTGGATCCCGGCAATCTGCTGCTGGTCGGCCGGCTGGACGATGTGCCGGTGCTGGGCGTTCCGGGCTGCGCGCGCTCGCCGAAGCTGAACGGGTTCGACTGGGTGCTGCAACGGCTTTGCGCCGGCCTCACGGTCAACCGCGCCGACATCATGCGCATGGGCGCCGGCGGCTTGCTGAAGGAAATTCCCACCCGCCCGATGCCGCGCGACGGCAGTCCCGGCAATCCGGCCGGCATCCAGCGGCGGCCGAAAGTGGGCGCGCTGATCCTGGCCGCCGGCCTGTCCAGCCGCATGCAGGGCGGCAACAAACTGCTGGCCGATCTGGATGGCAAACCGATCCTGCGCCATGTCGTCGAGCAGGTGCTTGCCTCCGAGGCGCGGCCCATCGTGATCGTGACCGGCCATATGGCCGAGCAGGTGCGTCAGGCGGCCGGCAATGCAGCCGAACTCGGCTTCGCGCATAACCCCGATTACGCCCAGGGCCTGGCTTCCTCGCTGGTCGCCGGCTTGAATGCCCTGCCCGACGGGCTGGATGGCGTGCTGGTCTGCCTGGGCGACATGCCGGATGTTTCAGCCCAGGTGCTGGAACGCCTGATCGCCGCCTTCAATCCCACCGAGGGCCGCACCATCTGCCTGCCGGTGGTGGGCAGCAAACGCGGCAATCCCGTACTCTGGGGCGCGGAATTCCTGCCCCGGCTGAAAACCCTGACCGGCGATGCCGGCGCGCGCAAACTGCTCGGCGACTTCGCCGAGAAAGTTTGCGAAGTGGCGTGCGACGAAGCCGGCATCCTCAACGACATCGACACCGCCGAGGCGCTGGCCGAGCGCAGGAAACGGACGCCCTAGATCCGAGCGGCGCGACATGAACGGCGGCGCGTAAACAACTGCTAAGAACTGTTTCATTTAGGGCAATAATCACTTAAAATTGCGGGGCGCAATATCAACGCGAGATGCAACCGGCAAATGTCACAAAATCGTGCAGCGGTAAGGATTTATTAGCTTCGGCCGGGGTATTAACCATTCGTGCGGCTTTTTTGCGCCGCCATAATTTGTCATAGTGTTGGGGAGGCAGGCCCCAAATTTGGCCCGGAATCTGGTTCGGGCGGCAATTCTGGAGAGGAAAGCGGCAAGCGCAGATGAGCGAAGTTGCCAATAATACGCCCGCGTCCGATGACGAAAAGATGTTCACGGACTACGACCGGATCGTCCGTGGCAAGATATTCGGCGGGCGCATCTGCGCCATCATGCAATTCGTCAACCCGAAGAATTTCGAGCGCAACCGGGAAAGCTACAACATCGTTGTGCATGCGATCCGGTCGCTGATGTCGAAATACGAGGGCAATTATTACACTCTCCACGACTATTCCATCGTTCTCTTCGCCCGCCTTTCCGAGCGCTTCTTCGAGCAGAGCTTCGAAAAGCTGGTGCTGGAAGTCGACGATGTGCTGACGCGCAACAACGTCGCCATCGGCCTGACCCCCGAAGAGGCGGAAAACGCGGTTCGCTGGTACCGTTTCGACAACAACCTGGAAGAGCTGCAGGAATGGATGGATTCCATCGCGCAGCGGTTCCGCGTGTTCTCCGAGCGCCGCAAGCGCCTGCTGGCCAAGGCCGGCACCGGCGCCGGCGCCACCGACGGCGTGCCGATGACCCCTGCTGCCCTGCAGCAGATCGAGGACATCCTGAAAAAGGCCGACGTCACCACCTTTATGAAGCGCCAGCCGATCTGCGTGGTGTTCGGCAACCAGGCGCCCAAGCCGATCTTCCAGGAAATCTTCGTCGGCGTGAACGACCTGCGCCAGGCGATCGCGCCGAACGTGAACCTGCGCGGCTCGCGCGCGCTGTTCCAATACCTCACCCGCACGCTCGACAGCCGCGTTTTCCGCGCCCTGCTGGATGGCTATGTCACCCGCAATAGCGGCCCGTTCAGCATCAATCTGAACGTCTCCACCGTGCTGTCCGACCAGTTCCGCGATTTCGACTCCCGCATCGGCAACATCCTGAAGAAAGAGCAGATCATCATCGAGCTGCAGCGCTGGGATGTGTTCTGGGATTACAACGAATATCTGCTGGCCTGCGAATTCCTGCAGAATAGCGGCTACCGCCTCCTGATCGACGGCATCACGCCCGATCTGCTCGGCCTGTTCGGCCGCAAGGAGCTGCGCGCCGACTTCATCAAGCTGTTCTACTTCAAGGACCATCACGACGATTGGGTGTCGAAGGACATCCAGCACAAGATCGCCGATGCCGATCCGAACCGCGTGATCATGGCCCGCTGCGAAAGCGACGAAGCCCTGCGGGCCGGTCAGGCCGCGGGCGTGCGCCTGTTCCAGGGCTGGCATGTGGACAACCTGATCCGCGCCGCCAAGGAAGTCATCAGCTGACGCCCTGCCGGGCTTCCTCTGCCCGTTTCCTCTTGGCGGAATTCTTGCCCTACCCATCGCGCACCGTGCTAGGATAGCCTCGCTATTCTAGCACGGTGTTTTCAATCAGGGTGAATGCGATGTGGCCCCGCTCCTCTTCCCAACCCGGCGCGAAATCCGGCAGCGATCTTGAGCCGCGCGAACGCGCCGCCCCGCCCCGCCATGTCTCGCCCAAGGACAACGAGCGGATCGAGAAGATCCTGGCCAGCATCGCCATCGACACTTCGCAGACCTTCAACGCCATGCTGGACTCGCTGATGGGCGAGCGGCCGGTGACGCATCACGAAAGCAACCAGACCCGCGACTATATCCTCACGGTGTTCGAGGATGTGCGCGCCGAGAGCAACCGCGATGCCGTGGCGCTGGCGCGCAAATTCGCCGACCTTTGCATGCGCGCCGCCGATCAGTTGAACGACAATCACCAACGCACCGTGGCCCGCTGCGTGAGCGAATTGTTCGAGCAATTCGCCGCCAAGCTGGATCACCGCGAGCCGGCGAATTCGAATTGACATTGCGCTGCCCGTCGCAAATACCGGCGGATAAAAAACTGGCCGTTCCGGCTCCGCCATGATAGGTTACATGTAACCAGCGCGGAGCCGTCTCATGGCCTCAATTTCCAAGTCCAAGCCTTCAAGCAATGCAAAGCCCTCCCGCATCAAGGTGCGGGAGCATCGTGACCGTCTGCGGTCTCAGGGCCTGCGGCCGATCCAGATTTGGGTGCCGGATGTGCGGGCGCCATCTTTCCGCGCCGAAGCGCACCGCCAGTCGCAGGCGGTGGCAAGCAGCCGGCATGCCCATAAGGATCAGTCTTTCATCGACGCCATATCGGACTGGGACGACGAATAGCCTGGGGCGACGAATAGCCTGGAGCGATGAATGAAGCGCGGCGAAATCTGGACTGTCGCCGGCGGCAAGGATTATGCCGGCAAGCCTCGGCCCGTGGTGATCATCCAGGATGACAGTTTCGACGCGACGGACTCGATCACGGTCTGCGCTTTCACCACCAACCCGGCCGAAGCGCCCTTGTTCCGCCCTGCTGTCGCGGCGAATGCACAGAATGGCCTGCGAGAGGCCAGCCGTTTGATGGCCGACAAGATCACCACTGTTTCGAAATCCAAGCTGGGCAATCGCATCGGCCGCCTGGGCGACGAGGATATGCTGCGCCTCAACC
>JAYSEE010000027.1:4085-19663 GCA_041914045.1 Ferrovibrio sp.
GTTTCTCGGCCTCGCCGCCTCGCCGAGAGCGAGATGACCGCAGTCAGGCTTTCAGGGCCTGCAATATCTTCTTTGAATCGGTGACGAAGCCGAAGCATTTCTTCACGTTCCACACCGTGGCCTGGGTGCAGAAATCCGGCGACGTGGTGGCGCAGCAATCCTCCACCAGCACGCAGCCATAACCGAGGAAATTCGCATCCGTCAGGCTGTGCAGCACGCATTGATCGGTATTGACGCCGGTGAACAGGATGCTGCGGATGCCGAGATTGCGCAGGATGCTGTCCAGCGGCGTATCCCAGAAGCCGCTGATGCGGTGCTTGTCCACCTTGATGTCTTCCGGCTTCTGTTCCAACTCGTCCACCACGGCCGCCGCCCAGCTATCTTTCTCCAGCACATGCGCGCCGCTGCCGGGCAGCGGTTCGCCCAGGCCGATGCCGCTGCCGCTCGGCTTGTAGAGATGGATCTGGTTCGGCGGCATATTGGCCAGGTCGGGCCGGTTGCCCCAATTCACCCAGATCACCGGCACGCGCGCCCCGCGCAGGACCGGCAGCAATTTTTGCAGCGGCTTGATCGGCGCTCGGTCCGGCGTGTAATCGGCGCCGAGATAATCCACCCAGCCGCCCTTGGCGCAGAAATCGTTCTGCATGTCGATCACGATGATCGCCGTGCGGTTCAGATCGAGGGTGACGTTCTGCGGCGCCGAACGGATGGCCAGCGGGCGAACCGGCGCGGGCGGCGTCGCCATATCTATATGCTTCGGGCTGGCGCCCCATTTGAAGCTCGCCAGCTTCGCGCCCAGCGGTCTCATGGCTTGTGGCTTCATGGCTTGTGGTTTCGCCTTGCCCTGCTTGGCCATTTGCGTCTCCTGCTCCGTATGGCTGGCCGGTAAAGACAGCCCCGGTCAGATCATAAGCAAAACTTCTGCCAGCCCTTGGCCTTGGGATTCTCTTCGATTTTCGTGCATGCAGCGGCTTGTAGATGCCTGTTTTTTAATCCTATGCGCCTCAATACGGCATCCATGGCCGAGAACGCGGCTCCCTCGACAGTTTATGCACACAATGAAAAAGCCTGGGAATTCCGTCGCTTCGGCATACGGCAGGCGCGTGGCATGGCCGTTGCTTACCAGCCTTGTGCATCAATCCGCAGCCGAACCAATGGGGGGCAACATGGCTGGCTTCGATCGTCGTGGTTTTCTGAAGGGCAGCGCGGCCGTAGCAGGCATCGGCGCAACCGGCATGCTGAGCATGCCGTATATCGCGCGCGCCGCCGGGCCGCTCACCGTGGGCGTGCTGATCCCCGGCTCGAAATCCGACAAGGGCTGGATGGAAAGCGGCTATGACGGCCTGAAGGCCGCGGAAGCCAAGTTCGGCGGCAAGATCAAGGTGCAGTTCATCGAGAATGTGAAATTCGGCGACATGGAGCAGGTGCTTGTCGCGCTGGCCGGCAAGAACCAGATGGTGATCGGCGTCGGCGGCCAGACCCAGGGTTCGGTGTTCAAGGTGGCGCCGCGCTTCTCGAAGGTGAAATTCGCCATCATCGGCGGCAACAAGGATGCCGCCAAGCCGGCCAACGTATCGTCCTACGACGTGCGCCAGGCCGAGATCGGCTTCGTGGCCGGCGCGGCGGCCGCCATGCTGTCGAAGAACGGCGCGGTCTCCTATGTCGGCGGCCTGGAAATTCCGGCCATCGTGAATACCGGCAAGGAATTCGGCAACGGCGCGCGCTACATCAATCCGGCGATCAAGTATTTCGAGAATTACACCGGCGATTTCGACGACGTGGCGAAATCCAAGGAAGCCACGCTGGCCGCCATCGCCCAGGGCGCCGATGTGCATTACCACATCCTCAATCTCGGCCTGCGCGGCATGGAACAGGCAGCGCGCGAGAAAGGCACCAAGATCATCGGCAGCTACACCAACCGCTGCGGCACCGATCCGCTCTATATCGCCTATTCGATCACCGGCGTCGGCTTCCAGGTGGAATACGCCATCGAACAGGCGGTGGCCGGCACCTGGGCGCCCGACTTCAAGCCCTTCGGCCTCGGCATGGGCCCGAAAGCCTCGGATATCGCGATCTGCAACAACCTCCTGAAGGCCGATCAGCTCGCCAAACTGGAAGAGATCAAGAAGGATATCCTGGGCGGCAAGATCAAGGTTTTGGAAGCCTGATCGCCAGGCCCGCCGCGCGATGAGCGCAGCAGCCGAAATCTCCATCGAAACGGCGCGGGCGGCGGAAAGCCGCCCGCTGCTGGCGCTGGAAGGCGTGTCCAAGCGCTTCGGCAAATTGCAGGCGCTGAGCGAGATATCGCTCGATTTCAAGGCCGGCGAAGTGCATTGCCTGCTGGGCGAGAACGGCGCCGGCAAATCCACGCTCTGCAATCTGATCTTCGGCAGCCATGCGCCCGATACCGGCGTGATGCGCTTCCAGGGCCGCGAATGGTCGCCATCCGGCCCGGCCGAGGCGTTGCAGAACGGCATCGCCATGGTGCACCAGCATTTCAGCGTGGTGCCGCGCATGAGCGTGGTGGAAAACCTGATGCTGGGCCAGGCGCGCGGCCGGTTGCGCCATCGCGAACAGGCCGCGCTGATCCGCGCCATGGCCGCCAAATTCGGCCTCGAAGTCGATCCCGATGCCATCGTCGGCGAGCTTTCGGTGGGCGAACGTCAGCGCGTCGAGATCGTGAAATGCCTGATGCGCGAGCCGCGCCTGCTGGTGTTGGACGAACCCACCGCCGTGCTGCCGCCCGAGGAAATCGGCGCGCTGCTGGATATCGTGCGCCGGGTGGCAGACGATGGCCGCGCGGTGATCCTGGTGACGCATAAGCTGGCCGAAATCGCCAAGGTGGCCGACCGGGTGAGCGTGCTGCGCGGCGGCAAGCTGGTGACCAGCGTGGCCATGCAGGGCACCCAGATGGCCGATCTGGTGCGCGCCATGGTGGGCCGCGAAGTCACCTCGCTGGAAAGCGCGCTGGCCAGCAGCCTAGCCGGCATCGAACGCGCCGCGCTGCCCGCCGATGGCCCGCATAAATACGCCCTGGTCTGCGACGGACTGACCGTGCGCGATGCCGGCGGCGCGGTGCGGCTGGATAATTTCACCTTGGAAATCGCGCCCGGCGAAGTGGTCGGCCTGGCCGGCGTGGAGGGCAATGGACAGACCGAGCTGGGCCGCGTGCTGGCCGGATTGTCGCCGCCTTCCGCCGGCCGCTTCTTCATCGGCGAAGCGGAAATGACCCAGGCCAGCCCGGCGGCGATCACCGCGCAAGGCGGCGGCATCGTGCCGGAGGATCGCCATGCGGTGGCCTGCGTCACCGGCATGAGCCTGGCGGAGAATATCTTCCTCAACAAGCTGCAACGCTTTACCCGCTTCGGTCTGCTCAATCGCGCCGCCCTCACCGAGGCGGCCAAGCAGATGATGCAAAGCTACGACGTGCGCGCGGCGGGGCCGGAGATCGCCTTCGGCAGCCTGTCGGGCGGCAATCAGCAGAAAGCCGTGCTGGGCCGCGAACTCACTCTCGATCCGCTGGTCTTCCTGCTTGCCGCGCAGCCCACGCGCGGCCTGGATATCGGCGCGGTGGAAGCGGTGTATCGCCAGATCCGGCTGGCGGCTTCGCGCGGCGTGGGCGTGCTGCTGATTTCCAGCGAACTGGACGAACTGATCGCCGCCTCCGACCGCATCCTGGTGCTCTATCGCGGCAAGGTGGTGGGAGAAAAACCGGCGCGGCCGGATCAGCGCGAAGCGATCGGCGCGCTCATGTCGGGGCATGGCTGATGACGGCAATGGCGCTTTCCACACCGTTCGACCGCCGCATATTGCTCAGGCTCGGCGTGCCCTTGGGCGCCACAGCCGCCGCATTGATCATTGGGCTGCTGATGATCGCCGTCAGCGGCCGTTCGGTGCCCGACGCCATCGAGGCGTTTCTCGACGGCGCCTTCGGCTCGGCCTTCGCCATCGGCGCCTCGATCAACCGCGCGGTGGCCCTGGCCCTGGTGGGGCTTGGCTTCATCCTCGCCTTCCGCGCCAATCTCACCAATGTGGGCGGCGAGGGCCAGATCGCCATGGGCGGCATCGCGGCCACCGCCATGGCCCTGCATGGCGGCGTGGCCGGATTGCCGCTGGGCCTGGCGGTGCTGCTGCCGATGCTGGCCGGCTGCCTGGCCGGCGCGGTCTGGGGCGGCGCGGCCGGCCTGCTGAAAGTGCGCTTCGGCACCAACGAGGTGATCAGCACATTGCTGCTGGGCTTCATCGCGCTGCTCATGGTCTATTGGTCGGTGCAGTCGGAAAACCTGCTGCGCCAGCCGCGCACTTCCTCGGCCACCCTGCCGGAATCGCTGCCGATCCCCGACGCCACGCAATTGCCGCCGCTGACGCCGTTCGAGGAATCGCCGCTGCATATCGGCCTGGCGATCTGCGCCGTGGCGGCGATCTTCACCGCCATCCTGCTCGGCCGCTCCACCTATGGCCTGAAGCTGCGCGCCGTGGGCCTGAACGAACTGGCGGCGCGCCGCGCCGGCATGCCGTGCGATCTGCTGCTGATCTCGGCATTGGCGATGGCCGGCGCTTTCGGCGGATTGGCCGGCGCCATCATGATCCAGGGCGAGCAATATTACCTGAAAGCCGGCTTCTCCTCGGGCTACGGTTTCGACGGCCTGGTGGTCGGCCTGCTGTCGCGCGGTTCGGCCATCGGCGTGCTGGCGGGCGCATTGTTTTTCGGCTTCCTGCGCTCGGGCGGCATCTCGATGGAAATCATGGCGCAGGTGCCCGCCGCGCTCACCCTGGTGATTCAAGGCTTGATCGTGATCGCGGTGGCCGGCTCGGCCATCCTGCTGGAAAAACTGGAGACGCGGTGATGCCGGGCAAACTGATGCCGGAGCAAGCTGATGGATGAGACCCTCGCCGTCTTCATCGCCTCGACGCTGCGGCTGGCGATGCCGCTGATCCTGGCCGCCGCCGGCGAATTGGTGAGCGAGCGCGCCGGCGTGCTGAATCTTAGCCTGGAAGGCATGATGCTGACGGCGGCCTTCTTCGGCGCGCTGGGCTCCTGGGCCACCGGCTCGCCGGTGCTGGGCATCCTATGCGCCGTGCTGGCCTCCTTCGTGGTATCAGTGGTGCAGGCGGTGCTGAGCGTGCATTGGCGCGCCAACCAGCTTGTGGTGGGCATCGGCTTCAATATCCTGGCGCTCGGCGCGACCACCCTGCTCTACCGCATCATCTTCGGCGGCCTGTCGCGCGAGGAAATTCCCGGCCTGGGCAAACTGTCGGTGCCGGGCCTGAGCGAAATCCCCTTCATCGGGCCTGCCCTGTTGCAGCAATCCTATCTGGTCTATTTCGGCCTGGCCTGCGTGGCCGGCATCTGGTGGATGCTGAAAAGCACCGCCTTCGGCCTCAGCATCCGCGCCGTGGGCGACGACCCGCGCGCCGCCGACAAGGCCGGCATTCCGGTGGCCCGCATCCGCTTCCAGGCCGTGTTGATCGCCGGCCTGATGGCGGGGCTGGCCGGCTCTTTCCTCTCGGTGGCGGATATCAACACCTTCACCGAAAACATGACCAACGGCGCCGGCTATCTGGCCATCGCGGCGGTGATCTTCGGCGGCTGGACGGTGTGGCGCACGCTCGGCGCCTGCCTGCTGTTCGGCGCCGCCACCGCGCTGCAATTCCAACTGCCCGCCATGGGCATCGAAATGCCCACCGCCCTGCTGCTGATGCTGCCTTATCTGCTGGCTTTGCTGGCCGTGGCCGGCGTGGTCGGCCGGCGCGATCCGCCCACCGCGCTGACGTTACCGTTCATTCGCGGCAAGTAGCCCGGCTCAATCGGCCGGCTTTGCCTTGGTCAGGCTCATCATGAAATCGCCGAACACGGCGGCAGGGTCCTCGCCCACCACTTCCATGAACAATGCCTTGTTTTCGCCTTGCAGGTCGCGCAACGGGCGGATCAGGCTGTCGAAGAACAGGTAGAATTCGCGCGGGCCGAACGGCATCGCCTCGCCATCGAAGCTGCGCTCCACATAGACCGTGCTGGACAGCGCGGTGTTGGTGGGATCGTGCTGCATCACCTTCATCAGCCAATCGCGCCGCGTTTCGAATATCTTGAAGGCGCGCACCACCCTGGCCATCACCTCGTAATAGATCCGCTTCATGCGCGGGTCGGCGTAGAAGCTATCCCAATTCTCCAACTCGCCCTTGGCGCGGAATTCCTCGGCCACCGCATTGGCGGCATCGGCGAATTCCTCGATCCGGTCGCCGAACAGCGAGCGGATGAAAAAGAAGAAATTGCCGATCACCCGGCGATCCAGCCGCCCGGCCTCGAAATGCTCGCTCAGCGGATGCACCACCAACCGGCCGAAAGCGTTGATGCGGGTGGTGCGGCGGGCATCGTCCTCCGCCACGCGCTGCAATTCGTCGAAGGAGGCGCGATAGAAATGGTCCAGATCGGTGGAAGCCTTGGTGGCCTCTACAATGCGGGTCAGGTCCTCGAGATGCAGCGGCTTGTCCGCATAGCCTTCGCGCACCGCCAGCAACAGCGCATCAAGCACCATGTTGGCGGTTTTCCGCATATACTCGGGACCACGCTGAAACATACCCTTGCCTCGAACCGATGAATCGACCACTAGCGGTTGGTACAATACGGTTCGAGCCCCCGATATGCGAGGCAAATCTTGAATTTGCCTGCGCGCCGGCCCACACTCTGAGGGCGAATTTCCGCCGAGTCAGGAGCCCAGCTTGAGCCAAAGGCCGCCATTGAACGACGGCACCCGCTTGCCGGTGGATATCCGGCTGCGGCGGATTTTGCTGGTGGACGACGACCTGCTGTCGCGCCGCATGGCGCTGCGCCTGCTGGAGCAATTCTCCTTCACCGAGGTGATCGAGGCCACCAACGGCTCGGAGGCGCTGGACGTTCTGGCCAATTCCGCCTTCCCCATCGACCTGCTGATCGTCGATCTGATCATGCCGGTGATGGATGGGTTCGACTTTATCGAGCAGGTCCGGCTCGGCATGAAAGCCCCCGATCCGCGCGTGCCGATCATCGTGATGTCCGGGCGCTCCGACCCGGAAACCCTGCAACGGGTGAAGAAACTGGGCATCAACGGCTTCGTCACCAAGCCGCCCCAGGCGCGCAATTTCTTCGAGCGCATCGTCACGGCCATGCGATCCGCCCAAGCGCAGGCTCGCGGGAACGAGTCCGCCCCCCGAAAAACAACATGATTTTATTTATAAATCATGCGATTATCAGACATATTTAAACTGCAAAACAACAACCCTCTGTGCGATTGAGTTAAATGCAAACGCAACTTAATATCCGCCCATGAGCGATGTCGTTTATGACGTATACACTTTCACCGATTATCGTTGGCAGTTGGTGAAGCAATTCCAGGGTCGGCACCAAAAGGAAGCCGCCGTTGAATTCGCTGAGCATGTGTATCGCGAGAAGCACATCATCGCCTTCCGGGTGATCGAGGAAAGCCAGGACCCGGAAACCGGAGAAATCCGCGAGCGGAAAATCCTCAATCGCAAGAAGGTCGACCAGTTGCCGAACAAGCGGCCGGCGCCGGCGCGGGCGGCAGCGCCCCGGGCGGCGGCTCCCCGCGCCGGCGGCCAGCAGCAAGCGGCTGCTTCGGCGGCTGCACCCGACAAAGCCGCCGCCGAAATGCAGCCGCTGAGCAATCGCGGCCGTCAGGCCATCCTGGTGTTGCTGGCGGCCATGGCGATCGGCTTGGTGGCCGTGCTTTTCGTGGCGCTGAACGCCATGGGCGCCCTTGCCTTGGGCAGCGGCACGCTGGCAAGCATGGGGGCCGCCTTCGCGGTCGCCGCAACGCTCGGCCTTGGCCTGCTCGCCACGGCCCCGGACGAACGCGGCATGATCATGCGGGCGCTCAGCAGCTTCCTGAGCGAAAAAGAAGCCTCGGTTCCTGCCGCCGCCGCGCAAGCCGCGCCGCAGCAGAAGACGGCCGAGCCGCAGCCCGCGCTGGAAATCCAGCCGCTGGAGCCGGAAACGCCGCCTGACAGCCAATTGGTGCATCTGGATCAAGACGATCCGGATTCCGCCGTTACCCCGGAGCGCCATGCCAGCCTGATGGGCGTGGTGAACGGCTTCGTCACCCTGGCCCGCGCCTGGATCGGCAAGCTGCTGCAAACGCCCGGCGCGGCGGAGCAGAACCAGATCACCCGGCATATGAGCTTCGGCATCCATCTCTTCCTGGCCGGGCTGTGCGAGCAGGCCGGCAAGCTGAAGCAATGGGCGCTGCATGAGCAGAAATTCGTGCTGGCGGAAAGCCTGGGCCAGCTTTTCGGCGACCCCGCCAGCGCCCGCCGCTTCGCCGGCAATTTCCAGGAATACCTGACCGAGCCGCGCTATTTCGACATGTACCAGGCCGGACTGGGCTGGAACGGCCAGTTGCAGGACGGCATGCCGGCCGGGCCGGCCCTGGTGGAGCGCTGGGTCAACAAATCCGACGGCCAGCCGGTGGAAGCGGTGACCGTGATGTTCACAGACATCATCGGCTCGACCGAGTTCACCCAGCGCCATGGCGACAAGCTGCAAATGGAACTGGTGCAGGCGCATGACCGCATCGTGCGCCAGGCCATCGAGGATCATCACGGCCGCTGGGTGAAGCATACCGGCGACGGCGCCATGCTGGCCTTCAAGACGCCGCTGGAAGCCGTGCGCGCCGCCGTGCAGATCCAGAGCGAAGTACGGGTGCATAACGAGATCATGCCCTTGCTGCCGTTGAAGCTGCGGGTGGGCCTGTCCACCGGCAAGCCGATCAAGGCCGGCGAGGATCTGTTCGGCTCGACGGTGCAATTGGCCGCGCGCGTCTGCGCCCTGGCGGATGTGGGACAGATCGTGGTGTCGGAAGCCGTCACCGCCGCTTGCTCGGGCGCCGGCTTCAGTTTCGCCGATATGGGCAGCCGCAGCCTGAAAGGCTTTCCTGAGGCGCAGACGGTTTACGGCATCAACCTGCGCTGAGGCCTTTGCGCAGCCGGGCCTGAAAAATCAGCGCCGCGCGGCCTTGTGGCCTTCCAGCGACTGAATCAGCTGCTCGCAGCGCACTTCGATATCGTAGGCGGTCTGGCGGGAGAAGCCGCGGCCCTGCGCATCCCGCAACCCCTCGTTGATGCAGTCGCTGCGGCTGGGAATTGCCTTGCCGGATTGGAAATAGGCATCCTCGCCGCTTTGCGAGAAGGCCTGAAAGCCCACAGCGCCGGCAGCGCCGAGCACCACGAAACTCCCCGCCAGGATCAGGCTGGCTCGTTGCAGAACAGTCATACGCATCGCCGAATTCTTCGCTCGAAAACTTTCCTGTCCTTGCTATACGACACCCCCATGGCGGGGTGTCAAGCATGTCACTTTTGATCATATTCGATGCGGCTTTTCGTCATTTTTACGCAACGCCGACAACGCATCGAGAATGCCTTCGTCGGCGCGGAATTTCAGCAAATAAACCGCCGCGCATGATGCCTTTTCAGCGCTGCGGACAAGCCGCCCCGAACACGATCCATAAGGCTGTCCCGCAAGCTCAGCCCGGCATTGCGGCGGCCGAATCAAGCGGCCGGAAAACAGACGGCCGGGCAACAACCAAAGATTGGATATAGGGCTATGCCCTGGCTTCGGCCATCCCGGCAGGCCCGCCGCCGGCGAAGATTTCTTCCGCTCACCGCTTTTTCATCGAAACCCGGCGCGAAACTTGCCTAGAATTGCCCGAGCAGGAGACCGCCATGACGCCTTCCCGCAATCGTCTGTGCCTCGCGTTGCTGTTCTGCCTTGCCCTGATGCTGCCCGGCGCGGTCTTCGCCGCCTGCCTCGGGGCCGTGGCGCAAAGCCCGCTCTATTGGCCGGCCCTGGCAAAACCCAAGCCGCAGCTTGCCGGCCTGACCCTGGCGCAGACCGCGCCCAAGGCAAACGAGCTGCGCCTCACCTTCATCGGCCATGCCACGTTCCTGCTGCAAACGCCGGGCGGGGTTTCGGCGGCGACCGACTACAACGACTATCTGCGGCCGCCGATGACGCCGGACATCGCTACGATGAATCACGCCCATGGCACGCATTTCACCGACAATCCGGACCCGAATATCCGCCATCTGCTGCGCGGCTGGCCGCATATGGGCAAACCGGCCCGGCATAACCTGACCTACAAGGACATGCGGGTGCGCAACGTGCCGACCAATATCCGCAATTGGGGCGGCGGTACGGAATACGACGGCAATTCGATTTTCATTTTCGAGGCGGCCGATCTCTGCGTCGTCCATCTCGGCCATCTGCATCACGCGCTCACCCCCGGCCATCTGACCGATATCGGCCAAGCCGACGTGGTGCTGGTGCCGGTGGATGGCGGCTACACGCTGAATCAAGCAGGCATGCGCGACGTGCTGCTGCAACTCAAGGCTCCGCTGGTGGTGCCCATGCATTATTTCGGCGAGTCCACGCTGGAGCGCTTCCTCAGCCTGCTGCGCGACAGCCACGAGATCAAGCTGAGCCAGGAAAGCAGCCTGCTGCTGCGCCGCGATACCCTGCCGAAAAAGCCCACCGTGCTGGTGCTGCCCGGCCCGCATTAAACTGCAAGCCGGCCATTTAGCCGGACTTGGCGTCCGTCTCCGGCTCGTTGGCCAAGCGCACGGCGTTGCGGCCGGCCAGCTTGGCGGCATAGAGCGCCGCATCGGCCTTGCTAAGCAGGCGATCGACGGAATCGTTGGCCCGATACGGCGCGATGCCGATGCTCACCGTGGCGCGCAGTTCGGCGCCATCGGCGCCGAAATCGGCCTCCTCGATCACGGCGCGCATCGATTCCGCGATGCGCTCGGCATTCACCAGATCGCAATCGCGCAGCAGCACCAGGAATTCATCGCCGCCCCAGCGGCAGACGATATCCGAGGCGCGCAACGAGGCGCGCATCGCCTGGGCCACGCCGCGCAGCACGCGGTCGCCCGCCAAATGGCCATAGGTATCGTTCACCAGCTTGAAGCGGTCGACATCCAGCATGACGGCCGAAACCGGGCGGTTGCGCCGCTGGGCATCCTTCAATGCCTGCGCCATCAGCATGTCGTAGGCATTGCGGCTGACCAGGCCGGTAAGACGGTCGGTGGTGGCCATTTCCTCCAGCCGCCCCTGATAGCGCGCGATCACCATGCGGGCCCCGATCAGCACGATAACGGTAATCACGGCGCTGATCAGAAGGTTGGCATACAGCGTGTCGCGCACATCGCTCAAAACCGCATCGTCGGATTTCTCCACGAACAGGAACCAGCCGAGTTCGTGGATGAAGCGGGTCGAAAGCAGCCTATCCTCGCCGCCCCGATGGTATTGGAAGGATTGCGTTTCGCCTTCGCGCAATTGGGGAAAAATATCCCCAAGATTGCCGCGATTGGCCAGTTTGCGTTCCGGCACGCTGCCATCCTGGCCCACCATGGCCATCACGCCCTGGCGATCCACGAAATACACCGTGCGCTGGAAGCGGCGCTGGTAATCGTCGATCATCCGGCGCACCGCATCCACCGTGAGGCCCACGCCGGTCACGCCGAGGAAGCGGCCCTGCTGATCGGTGAGGCGGTAGTTGATGAAGATGGTCAGCGTGTCGCGGTTCGCCTCATCGGGATCGAGATTGATCTCGTAGTCTTCCTTCATGTCGCGCACGCGAAAATACCAGACATCGCGCGGATCGTTTTCGCGCACGGTCTTCAGCACGCCATCGGCGAAATAATAGTTGCGGGTACGGTCGGAGATGAAAAAGCTGGTGATGGTGTTGTAGCTCTGCTTGATTTCGGACAAGTAGCGGGTGATCGCCCCCTGCTCCAGTTCGCCCTCCTCCACCCAGTCGCGCAGGAACGTGTCGTTGGCCATCAACGACGAAATCAGCACCGGCCGCAGCAAGTCGCGCTGGATTTCGGAATAGATGTTGTCGGCGGTCAGCGGCAGCTCGGTCTGGCCGACGGCCTGGCGCAGCGAACGGCGCGAAACATGATAGCTCGCCAAGCTGGTCAGCAGAAAACCCGCAGCCAACAGCATGCTTACCGCCGCGATAACCAGACGTTTATTGTACAGCCGACTCGCCATGCATCCCTCTGACGCCCCACTATCTGCGGAAGCCGCTGGAAAGAAAAGCCGATCCGAGGGTAGTATTTTGGCCGCAACCACCTTTGGTTGAATTTCTTACCCCTGCCGAGCGGTTGACCGGCCGTTCCACCCGCCTTATCAAACCCCACCGGCGCTCGCCGGCCCGGAAAAACGCCAGTTGGAGAGATTCCGGCCGGAGACATACCGGATGGACAGGTGGCCGAGTGGTTTAAGGCAGCGGTCTTGAAAACCGCCGTACCCGCAAGGGTACCGTGAGTTCGAATCTCACCCTGTCCGCCACTAACTAAATGATACTACTCGCAATTCACCAGCGCAGCAGCCGACGCCCCAGCAAGGCGCCGATCAGCGTCAGCAGCAGCAGGCTGAGGCTATACCAGACCGCCACGAAAAGCGGCGAGTCATCCGGGCAATGCAGGGCATAGAGGCTGGCCGCGATGCCGCCGGCGGCGAAGCCGGCCATCGCGCCGGCCTTGAATGGCGAAGCCGGCGCGCCCGCCCGCATGGCATGCAGCAAAGCCAGCATGGGGGCGATGGCGAAAAGCGGAATCGCCGTCAGACAGACGAAGGCATTCTGCCCCACCAGCCTGGCCCGCCAGGCTTCGCTGGGCACCAGCAGCAATTCCGCCAGCACGGCCAAGCCCAGCAACCCCGCCGCCGCCATAACCGGCAAAAAAACCGTTTTCGCCGTCGGCCGGCAAAGCCGGATGCATTCCGCCAAGGCCAAGGCCGCCGCCAAACCGACGAAAGCCAGTTTGGCATCGAAGCGCCAGGTCGCCAGCACCAAGCCGAAATCCGCCCTGACGCCGAGCTTGACGAAAAAGCCGAGCGCCGCCAATGCGGTTCCAGCCGCCGCCGCGATCAGCAATTTTCCGGTCAGCGTCCGGCCGGACAGCAATTGCGCCGATGCTTGCGCCTGGGGTTGGTTCTGCGGCTGAGCGTCGGCCACCAGAGCCGCGATGAGATCGCCGGTTTTCATAGCGTTCCCTTTCTCACGATATCGGCAAGCGATTTCAGCGCGCGATGCAGCGCCACCCGCACCGCGCCATCGGCCAGCCCGAGGCTTTCGCCGACTTCGCGCGCGCTGCGGCCTTCCATGGCCATGCCGATCACGATGCGGCGCTGACGATCCGGCAGGCGCGACAGCAGATCGTCGGCATCCAGCGCATGCTCGGCTTCCTGGCCGCTGCTGCCGGCGAGATCCTCGAAGGCGTCTATCGGCAGATGCTGGCGAAAGCCCTGGCGTCGCATAGCATCCACCAGCTTGTAGCGCATGATGGCATGCAGCCAGGGTTCCAGCGGCAGGCTTTCATCCCAGGTCTGGCGCTTAAGATGCACGGCCAGCAAAACCTCCTGCACGATATCCTCGCAATCGCCATCCGGCCGCCCGGCCCGCGCCAGGCCGCGCCGCACCATGGCCCGCAGGCGCGGCGCCAGCAGCTCGAGCAAATGCCGGTAAGCAGACGCATCGCCGCGATTGGCCATGCGCATCAATTCGGCAAGATCCTGCTGCTGCTTCTGCATCGCACCCGCCGTATATCCCCCTATTCGGCGCAAGGCAAACAAACGTTACAGGCCGGCTTCGGAATCCTTGCGAAAGATTTTTCGCAACACGAAACCGTGAGGCTGTAACGCCCGGCCGCCTGACGACGAATACCCTCTTGCAGGCCAGATCGGGCCTGAGCCTAACGGAGAGACTTCACCATGTCCTATCGCACCCTTGGTCTTGCCTTGGCCACCGCCGTCGGCGCCGCCATCGCCATTTCCGCCCCCGCCAATGCCCAGCAATCGGGCGACAAGGAACGCTGCTTCGGCATCTCCATGGCCGGCAAGAACGATTGCGCCGCCACCGGCAACAATTCCTGCGCCGGCACCTCGAAGATGGACTTCGACAAGGGCGCCTGGAAATACGTCGCCAAGGGTACCTGCACTTCGATGTCGGTGACGCTGAAGGATGGCAGCAAGCGCATGGGCTCGCTGATGCCGGTCAAGAGCTAAGGCCGCAGCCATTATGACGGACCGCCGCTCTCCCACAGCCGGACTGCCGCTACGCGCCGGCTTGGGGCTGAAGCCCATGCATTACGCCGATATCCTGCAAACGCAGCCGGATATCGGCTGGCTGGAGCTTCATCCCGAGAATTACATGGGAGCCGGCGGTCCGTCGCATCATTATCTCGAACGCCTGCGCGCGCGGCATCCGCTGTCCTTCCATGGCGTCGGGCTTTCCATCGGTTCGGCGCATGGCCTGGCGCAAGATCATCTGCAACGCCTGCGCAATTTACTGGAACGCTATCAGCCCGCCAGTTTTTCCGAACATCTGGCCTGGTCGAGCCATGGCGGCGCCTTCATGAACGACCTGCTGCCCCTGCCCTATACGCAGCAAACGCTCGCCTTGGTGATCCGCCATGTCGATCAAGTGCAAGCTGCGCTCGGTCGCCGCATCCTGATCGAGAATCCCTCCACCTATCTGCGCTTCCAGCATCAGGAGATGGCGGAAACCGAATTTCTGACCGAACTGGCGCGGCGCAGCGGCTGCGGCCTGCTGCTCGACATCAACAACGTGCATGTCTCGGCCGTCAATCATGGCTTCGATGCACAAGCCTATATCGACGGTGTTCCCGCCGCCGCCGTGGAAGAGATTCATCTTGCCGGCCACGCTATGGGGGATGACGGCGAAGGCGGATGCTTGCTGATCGACGCGCATGACCGCCCGGTGGATATGGCGGTGCTGGCGCTGTATCGCCGCTTCCTGCTGCGCGCCGGTCCGCGCCCCACGCTGATCGAATGGGATAACGACATTCCGGCCTTGGACATCCTGCTTGCCGAAGCGCAACAGGCCGATGCCATCCTGGCCGCATGCCGCGAGGCCGCCCATGCTGCCTGACA
This sequence comes from Ferrovibrio sp., assembly GCA_041914045.1. Taxonomy (GTDB): domain Bacteria; phylum Pseudomonadota; class Alphaproteobacteria; order Ferrovibrionales; family Ferrovibrionaceae; genus Ferrovibrio. The sequence goes on from JAYSEE010000027.1 coordinate 19,033, forward strand.
CAGCCCTGTCGCTAGTGGGGTTGCAGCAGGCTTTCGCGGCGGCCTTGCTGCAACCAGGCGGCGTTGTGCCGCAAGGGATCGCCGCAGCCTCGCCGGCTTCCGCGCTGAAGCGGTTCAATGTCTATCGCAACAACATGCATGCCAGCTTGGCAGCCGCGCTGGCGGCGCGTTTTCCGGTAGTGCAGCGCATCGTCGGCGAGGAATTCTTCCAGGCCATGGCCTTGGTCTTCGTTGGCCGGCATCCGCCCGCCTCGCCCATCCTGGCGCTTTACGGCGGCGATTTCGCCGGCTTTCTGGAAGTTTTCGAACCGGCGCAGGAAATGCCTTATCTGCCCGACATGGCGCGCCTGGAATGGCTGCGCAACCTTGCCCATGATGCTGCCGACGCCTCGGCTATACCGCTGACGGCGCTTGCCGCCATTGATCCGGCGCTGCTGCCGGACATGCGCTTGCGGCTGCATCCTGCTGTCGGCTGGCTGGCCTCGGATTATCCCATCGCGACGATCTGGCAAGCCAACACCCATGACGAAACCGTTGGCCCGCTGGATGGCGATGCCGGCGGCGAATGCGTGCTGGTTACCCGCCCACGGCTCGATGTGCTGGTCACCCGGCTGCCGCCGGGCAGCGGAGC
>JAYSEE010000028.1:0-19595 GCA_041914045.1 Ferrovibrio sp.
AGACAGCTCCGCAGCAAGCCGCGCAGCCTTTGCTGCTGAGCGGGCCGAAACTGTAGTTTCCGCGCCCTCGCTTCGTTATAGTTTTTCGAACATAACGAAGCTGGAATATCCCCATGGTCCGCGAGAATGAAATCCGCGCGAATGAAATCATCGTCGCGCCGCCGACGGCCAGCGATGCCGGGCTGGTCTTCATCGGCCGCATCCATACGCCCTGGAGCAACCGCCTGCTCTGCCCACGCCAGGGCCGCCAGGACGGCCCGGTCTGCCGGCTGGAAATCTTCGAGCCCTGGGTGCCGGCGCTGGATGGCGTGGAGCGCTTCGAACGGCTGGAGCTGCTTTACTGGCTGGATCGGTCGCGGCGCGACATCGTGAAGCAAAGCCCGGCCAATAACGGCGAAACCCATGGCGCGTTTTCGCTGCGCACGCCGGTGCGGCCCAATCCCATCGGCACGTCGATGGCGGCTTTCGTGGAGCGCAAGGATAACTGGCTGATGGTGCGCGGGCTGGATTGCCTGAACGGCACGCCGCTGCTGGATATCAAGCCGGATCGCTGCCTGTTCACCCCCATCGCCCCGCCGCAGCCGGGCGATTTCGAAACGGGTTAGCTTTTGGGCAGCAGATCGTAGGGCAGCTTGAAGCCCGGCAGGGCAGCCAGACGCTGCCACCAGCCCTGAATGGTGGGATATTCATCCAGATCGAATTCGCCCTCGGCGGCATGCACCACGCTGCTGAACAAGCCGATATCGGCAATGCTGGGGCCGGAAGCGAGCAGGAATTCCCGGCCTTCCAGCAGCTTTTCCAGGCTGTCGAGCCCCATCAACGCGGCCTTGCGGGTGGCTTCCATCACGGCGGGATCTGGCTTCACGAAGCGGGTGTAGAAACGCGTGCGGTTCATCCAGGGCATCAGGCGATCGACATCCCAATGCAGCCATTCGCGGGCTTCCTGGCGCTCGATAGCATCCTTGCCGCCCAGGCGGCCGGTCAGGTCGGCCAGATATTCGATGATGGCGCAGGATTGCGCCAGCGCGCGGCCGTCATGCACCAGTACCGGCACCTGGCCGAAGCGGTTCAGCTTGAGGAATTCGGGGCTCTTCTGCTCGGCCTTGGAAAGATCGACATGGCGATAGCCATAGGCCTGGCCGGTCAGCGCCAGCATCAGCCCGACCTTGTAAGTCGGCCCGGACAGGAAACTGCCGTAAAGCGTGATCGATTCGGCCATGGCGACGACAATCTCCCCCTGTTGCGGAGCCGCATCGGAATGCTTGCCAAGCGGCCCCATGGGCCGTATTTTCCGCGCGCCCGAGGGCGGGGTCAACCCAGCCCGTGTGACAGGGCGCAGACAAGTGGTTTCGGGCCGGCGTAGCTCAGCGGTAGAGCAAGACTTTCGTAAAGTCGAGGTCGGGGGTTCAATTCCCTCCGCCGGCACCATTCTTATACAGCGATAACAAATAGTTATATGCTGTTCACTGGAATTGCCCCTACCGTAAATATGTTTTGTCGCTCCTGCGGCGCACTGCGATGCAGCGCCAGGAGAATGCCCGGTTGCGGCGAGCAGTTTCCGCGCGGCCTGCTTCAAATGCAGCCAATGTTAGGGGAATATCGCAATTGCACCCCTAGGCCCGATTTCAATAAATCTCTATAAAATCATTAATTGAAATGATACTGAGTGGGCTTTTCAGCGCGGTTTTTCTAATATAAATAGATAAAGTTTCTCCAGTTATTTTCTCGTTGGTAATGGAGATTGGATTTGTTTGGTTTCAATCTGATTAGGTTCTGCCCTGCATTTCTTCGCCCGTTTTATTTATTTCTTCGCCCGTTTTATTTGCGTCTTGTGAGCGGCCTTCGAAGCGAATTGCTTTGGTTCAAACTGCGCCGCATAAGAAATCAACCAAAATCACAAAAAAATGCGCAAGGGCCTGTCGTTCAAGGACCTGTCATTATTGCGGGATTATTCTCCTCAACCACTGGCTTGGGTCGCGGCGCCCTCCTCATGTTGCGCGACTTTCAACGAAAAAATATCGCTGTTATCGGCGTCGATTTGACAAAATACTTCAACCTACCCGAAGGGCAGTTGCCAGAGGGTGTAGTGCGGGTCGACGACGTTAAAGATCTCGTTGGGTCTTGCCTGATCATTCATCTCAATCCGCCAGAATTTCTTAATGCCCTCATCCAAATTCCTGAGCACCTACGGGAACATTCTCGGATAATTGGTTATTGGGTATGGGAATTGGAATTGGCGCCCAAGTCCTGGGCAAGAGCCGCCGTTCTTGTAGATGAGATTTGGGTTCCCTCTCCCCTTGTGGCTCACGCAATTTCGGGAGTTCTCGCCGGAAAAAATTCGGTAGCGATTAAAGTTGTCCCGCACGCGACCGAGGTCTTGCCAATTGGTCCACGGCAATCGCCAATCTTAAAAGCAAAACTGCGCGGCGTTCATAGTTTAGATGCACGGTCTTTCATCGCAGGTTATTCGTTTTCCGCCAGATCAAGCCTAGCGCGCAAAAATCCCGCAGCGGCGCTCAAGGCTTTTCAGTTGGCCTTTCCGCCCGAAATTGATCAGGTAAGATTCTTGATGCGCGCTTACGATGTGGCGTTATGGCCGCCAGGCCTTGAGGCATTACGCGCTTTTGCGCAAAGCGATGAGCGGATTATACTATTCGATGGTTTCACGCGGGATATCTCCATTTTCGATTTTTTTCAAATCATAGATGTTTATGTTTCGCTTCATCGGAGCGAGGGATACGGCCTCACGATGATGGAGGCCGCGGATGTCGGTATTCCGGTCTTGGCGACCGACTGGTGGTTGCCGCCAGACATTGCCGCCCGGCCCGAAGTTATCGGCGTTGCGTCACGTTGTGTTCCGGTGAGGGATCCCCAGGGAATATATTTTGCAAATTCGAGTGTTTGGGCCGAAGCGGATATCAACGATGCGGCGTCGAAATTACGTGCGCTGTATAACCGCAAATGAGTGACGCCGATGCAGCGAAGGCGGAATGATCCGCCCCCGCTGCAAACCGGCCGGCAAGGCCCGGCGCATTTCAAGCTCTCCGGTAGGTCGCCCGCTCATCCGGCTGCGGATCCGCCTTCACCCGGCCATCGCCCGCCATATGGATCAGATGCGCCAACACCGAACGGGCGGCCGCGCCATGCAGTTGCTTGGGCACATCGGCATACATGCGCGACACCATGGCCGGAATGCTTTGCGGGCCGGCTTCCAGTACCGCCATGATCTGCGCCTCGCGGCCCTGGCGATGGGCGATCAAGGCGCGCACGAAAGCCTGCGGATCGCCGCCGGTGGTGGCTTGCATGATCGGCGCGCCATGGGTGGGATAATAGATTGCCTCATTTCGCGGCAGCAGCTTTTCCAGGCTGTTGTAATAGTCGGTCATGTTGCCATCGGGCGGCGAAATGATGGTGGTGGACCAGCCCATCACATGATCGCCGGAAAACAAGGCATTCTCTTCGGCCAGCGAAAAGCAGAGATGATTGGAGATATGGCCCGGCGTATACAATGCCTGCACCGACCAGCCATCGCCCTTGATCCACGCGCCATCGGCCAGCAGATGATCCGGCCGGAATTCATGATCGCCGCCTTCTTCCACCGCCAGACCGCCGCGCGGCTGCGGATGCGGCCCGTAGGCATAAGTGGGCGCTCCGGTGCGGCGCTGCAATTCAGCCGCCAGGGGCGAGTGGTCGCGATGCGTGTGGGTGATGAGAATATGGCTGACCTTCTCGCCTTCCAGGGCCGTCAGCAATGCCTGCAAATGCACAGGATCGGCCGGGCCGGGATCAATCACCGCCTGGCCGCCGCCGGACTGACCGATGATATAGGTGCCGGTGCCATGGAAGGTGAAGGCGGACGGGTTTTGCGCCACCACCCGCCGCACCAATGGGCTGAGCCGCGCCGCCGCGCCGTAGTTGAAATCGAGGGTTTTGATGAAAGGCGGGCTCATCCCGGAACTCCCAAAATTGACGTTACGTAACATCCAGCATACGCCGCATCAATGCTGCAATCGACAGTGAACGGATTGACCGGACGAGCATGCTTCCATAATGTTCGCGCCAGACGGCATAACTACAAGCACAGAATCGCCTGGCGCGAAACAGCGCCGGCAGGGGAGGAGGCTAAGCTGTCTGAGATCGTGCAGTCATTGCTGAACGGCATGGCTTCGGGGTGCATTTATGGCTTGGTCGCGCTCGGCTTCGTGCTGATCTACAAGGCGACCGAAATGGTCAATTTCGCCCAGGGCGACTTGATGATGCTGGGCGCTTTCGTGGCGTTCGCCGCTATTGATGCGCTGGGGCTGAATTACTGGCTGGCCTTTCTGGTGGCGGTGCTGTTCATGGCCGCGTTCGGCTATCTGCTGGATGCCGCGATCCTGCGCCAGGTGATCGGCCAGCCGCAATTCGCCATCGTGATGCTCACCATCGGGCTCGGCTTCACCTTCCGCTCGGCGGCTTCGATGATCTGGGGCACCGAGACGCGCGCCTTCGAAACGCCGTTCACCAGCGGCGTCAGCCAGGTGGGCGGACTGGTGCTCAACCATGTCAGCCTGTCCATCATTGCCGGCACCGCCATTCTCTGCGCCGCGTTGTTTGCCTTCTTCCGCTATACCCGCGTCGGCGTGGCGATGCAGGCGGCGTCGCAAAATCAATTGGCCGCTTATTACATGGGCATCCCGGTGAAGCGCATCTTCTCGCTGATCTGGGCGATCTCGGCCGCCGTGGCCGCCGTGGCCGGCGTGCTGCTGGCGCCGGTGGCGTTGATCGACGTGACCATGGGCCTGCTCGGCCTCAAAGCTTTTGCCGCAGCCGTGCTGGGCGGCTTCGGTTCGATCCCGGGCGCGGTGATCGGCGGCATCGTGATCGGCGTGATCGAGCAATTCTCCGGCCGCTACATGGAATCGGACCTGAAAGATGTGGCCGCTTATATCGTGATCCTGGCCGTGCTGTTCCTGCGCCCGCAGGGATTGTTCGGCAATATCGGCCGCAAGCGGGTGTAACGCCATGCGTTTCTTCTTCAAGACCGATTACAATCAGGACATCAACCTGTTCCGCGACAAGGTCGACCGCTTCTGGTACGGCTTGCTGATGCTGGCCCTGCTGGCCGCGCCGCTGGCGCTGGAGGATTTCTACCTCGGCGAAATCTCCTACGTCTTCGTGCTGTCCATCGTCGGCATCGGCCTGATGCTGCTGACCGGCTTTACAGGCCAGGTTTCGCTGGGCCATGCCGCCTTCCTCGGCATCGGCGCCTATACCCACGCCGTGCTGCTGAGCCACGGCGCGCCTTTCCCGGTATCAATGGCGGCGGCAGCACTCCTGTCGGCGGCCGTGGGCGTCGCCATCGGCTTTCCGGCCCTGCGGCTCACCGGCATCTATCTTGCCATCGCCACGCTGGCCTTCGCCTTCATCATCGAGCATGTACTGATCAAGTGGGAAAGCGTCACCGGCGGCTTCAAGGGCTTCGCGGTGGACCGGCCGGAATATTTCGGCATCGCCATCACCGACGACATCCCCTTTTACTATCTCAGCCTGTTCTGCCTGGTGCTGGCCGTGGTGGCGGCGCTGAACCTGCTGCGTTCGCCCACCGGCCGCGCCTTCATCGCCATCCGCGACAGCGAAATCGCCGCGCAATCCATGGGCGTGAACCTCGCGCGCTACAAGACCGCCGCCTTCGCGGTCTCGGCCGGCTTCACCGGCTTCGGCGGCGCGCTGTTCGCCCATAAGATCGGCTATCTGGCGCCCGATGCCTTCAACATCCTGCTCTCCATCCAACTGCTGCTGATGGTGGTGGTGGGCGGCCTGGGTTCGATCCATGGCGCCATCTTCGGCGCGATGTTCGTGGGCGCGCTGCCGCAGGCGATCGCCATCGGCCGCGATTATCTGCCCGAAACCATCGCCCGCCAGCCCGGCCTGGAACCCGGCCTGTTCGGGCTGATCCTGGTCTTCTTCATCCTGTTCGAGCCCTATGGCATCTATGGCCGCTGGCTGAAGGTGAAGCTCTATTTCTCGCTATTCCCGCTCTACAAGAAGGCGACGTTCAAGAAGCAGAAAACCTACACCAAGTCGGAGCGCAACCGGTGACCTTCTTCAAGGCCGAGAATATCGCCATCAACTTCGGCGGCATCCGCGCCGTGGACGGCGTGGATTTCGAGATCGAGCCGGGCACGGTGTTCACCATCATCGGACCGAACGGCGCCGGCAAAACCACGGTGTTCAACCTGATCAGCCGCATCTACAATCCCACCGAAGGGCGATTGATCTATCAGGATCGCGACATCACCCGCGAACCGCCGCATGCCATCGCCGGCATGGGCATCGCCCGCACTTTCCAGAATATCGAATTGTTCGAGCATGCCACCGTGCTGCAAAATCTGCTGCTCGGCCGCCATGCCCATCGCAAGTCGAATCTGCTGAACGAATTGCTGTTCCTGCCCAGCGTACGCAAGATGGAAGTGGCTCATCGCGAAAAGGCCGAGCAAGTGATCGACTTCCTCGATCTCCAGCAATACCGCGACACCATGATCGTGAACCTGCCCTATGGCGCGCGCAAAGTGGTGGAACTCGGCCGCGCGCTCTGCACCGAGCCGGAACTGCTGCTGCTGGACGAGCCTTCCTCGGGCCTCAATACCGAGGAAACCGAGGACATGGCCTGGTGGATTCAGGACATCAAGAACGATCTCGGCATCACCGTGCTGATGGTGGAGCATGACATGAAGCTGGTCAGCGAGGTTTCCGACCGAGTGCTGGCGCTGAATTACGGCCGCGTGCTGGCCACCGGCACGTCGCGCGAAGTGCAAAGCCACCCCGAGGTGGTGAAGGCGTATCTGGGGGGCTGACCGTGGCGGAACCGATCCTGCGCCTGAGCAATATCGAAACCTTCTACGGCCCGATCATGGCGATCCGCGGCGTGAGCCTGGAAGTGCCGGAAGGCTCCATCGTCACGGTGCTGGGCGCCAACGGCGCCGGCAAGACCACCATTCTCAAAACCATTTCCGGCGTGATGGACCCGCAAAAAGGCAGCGTGGTGTTCCAGGGCCGCGAAATCCAGAAGATGGATCCCGACAAGGTGATGCGTCTGGGCATCGGCCATGTGCCGGAGGGCCGCGAGACCTTCCCCTTCCTCACCGTGCTGGAAAACCTGCAGATGGGCGCCTATACGCGCTCGGACCGCGACGGCATCGCCCGCGATATCGACATGGTCTACGGCTATTTCCCCCGCCTGAAGGAGCGCGAGCATCAGCCCGCCGGCTCGATGTCGGGCGGCGAACAGCAGATGCTGGCCATCGGCCGCGCGCTGATGGGCAAGCCCAAGCTGCTGCTGCTGGACGAGCCGTCGCTGGGCCTCTCGCCCAAGCTGGTGAAGGATATCTTCGAGATCATCGTGCGCATCAATGCCGAGCAGGGCACCACCATCCTGCTGGTCGAGCAGAATGCCAATGTGGCTTTGCATGCCGCGCATTACGGCTATGTGCTGGAAGTCGGCCGCATCGTGATGGCCGATACCTGCGAAAAGCTGCTGGAAAAAGAAGACATTAAGGAATTCTATTTGGGCCAGAAGGAAGAAAGCGCACGCGGCAAGCGGCGCTGGAAGAAACGCAAGACCTGGCGCTGAACGCGCAAAGCCGGGAAAGCGTTATCGGGAGGCGGGACATGACGGTCGATACAATGACGGCCAATACGGCCGCGGGAAGCGGCAAGGTTTCCGGCATCGACACGATGCGGGACCAGGATATTCTGGAAGTCATCCAGCGCGACACCGTGCCGCGTTATTTCTGGCGCCGCTGCAAGGAGCGCGGCGAAAAGGTGGCTTTGCGCGAAAAGAAATTCGGCATCTGGAAATCCATCACCTGGCGCGAATATGGCGAAAACGCCAAGCATTGCGGCCTGGGATTGGCCGCTTTAGGCGTGCGGCGCGGCGATACGGTGTCGATCACCTCGGAAGGCAAGCCGGAATGGCTTTACACCGACATGGGCGTGCAGGGCATCGGCGCGGTCAATAACGGCATCTACACCACCGATTCCGCCAAGCAGATCGAATACATCATCAACGACAGCCGTTCGGTGGTGTATATCGCCGAGAATGACGAGCAGCTCGACAAGGCGCTGGACGTGCGCGAGCGCTGCCCCAGCTTGCGCAAGATCGTGGTGATCGACATGGAAGGCCTGAAGGACTTCCACGACCCGATGGTGATCAGCTTCGAGCAATTGCTGGAGGAAGGCCGCACATTCGAGGCCCAGCACCCCGATTACTGGGAAGCCGAACTCGCCAAGGGCAGCCCCTCCGATCTCGCCATCCTGATCTACACCTCGGGCACCACCGGCGCGCCCAAGGGGGCCATGATCAGCCATGCCAATCTGCTGTTCCAGCTGGAAAACAGCTACAAGATGATGGAGCAGTATCCCGACGACGAGCAGCTTTCCTTCCTGCCGCTCTGTCATATCGCCGAGCGCGGCTTCACCGTGCTGTGGCCGCTGAAATCCGGCTCCACGGTGAATTTCGCCGAAAGCCCGGATACCGTACCGCAGAATCTACAGGAGGTGCGGCCCACCTTGTTCTTCGCCGTGCCGCGCCTGTGGGAGAAATTCTTCTCGGCGATTGCGATCCGCATGAAGGATGCCACCGGCTTCGGCAAATGGGCCTACAAGACCGCGCTCGGGATCGGCTATATGCGCGCCGAACATATCCTGGAAGGCCGCCAACAGCCGGCCTGGCTGAAAGCCGCCTTCTGGCTGGCCGACAAGCTGGTGCTGCACAACATAAAGGCCATCATCGGCATCCATCGCTGCCGTTGGCTGGCGACCGGCGCGGCGCCGATCTCGCCCGACCTGATCAAATGGTATCTCGCCATCGGCATGGACATGCGCGAGGTCTACGGCCAGACCGAGAATGTCGGCCTCGCCACCGCGCCGCAGGATAACCGCCTGAAGCTCGGCAGCGTCGGGAAAGCGGTACCCAATACGGAAGTGAAAATCAGCCCGGAAGGCGAAATCCTGCTGCGCGGCCCGCATGTCTTCCTCGGCTATCTCAACAATCAGGCCAAGACCGCCGAAACGGTGGTGGATGGCTGGCTGCATACCGGCGATGTGGGCAATATCGACAATGAAGGCTGGGTGCGCATCACCGACCGGATGAAAGACATCATCATCACCGCCGGCGGGAAGAACATCACGCCCTCGGAAATCGAGAATCAACTGAAATTCAGCCCCTATATCTCGGATGCCGTGGTGATCGGCGACCGCCGCAAATTCCTCACCTGCCTGATCATGATCGACCACGACAATGTGGTGAAGCATGCGCAGGATTTGAACGTGCCCTTCACCAACTTCACCTCGCTCTGCCGCACCAAGGAAGTGCAGGAGCTGATCTGGCTGGAGATCGAGAAGGTGAACAAAAATTTCGCGCGGGTTGAAACGGTGAAGAAATTCCGCCTGATCGAGCAGCAGCTCACCGCCGAGGATGACGAACTCACCCCGACCATGAAGCTGAAGCGCAAATTCGTGAACGAAAAATACAAGGACATGATCGACGAGATGTATCGCGGCGGCGAATAGCCGGCGCGGGCAGTATCGAGTGCGTTAATGATGTGAAACCGAAAAAGCTAACCCCAGGAGGAAAAGCTATGCTTAAGGGAAGCAAACTGATCGGCGCAGCGGCCATCGCGGCCGGGCTCGCCATCGCCGGCCAGGCGGAAGCGCAGAAGCTGCAAGGCGTGAGCAAGACCGAGGTCGTGATCGGCATGCACACCGATCTGTCCAGCGTCGCCGCCAGCTACGGCGTCACCTCGTCCAACGCGCTGCGCCTGCGCTTCGACGAGATCAACGCCGCCGGCGGCATCCATGGCCGCAAGATCAAGTTCGTGGTGGAAGACACTCAGTATCAGGTGCCGCGCGCCGTGCAGGCGGTGAACAAGCTGATCAACCGCGACCGCATCTTCATCATGGCCGGCGCGCTGGGTACGCCGCATAACAACGCGGTCTTCGCCGACCAGTTCAAGGCCAATGTGCCTAATCTCTTCCCGCTGACCGCTGCCCGCTCGATGAGCGCGCCGCATCATCCGCTGAAGTTCCAGTCCTATTCCACCTATTACGACCATATCCGCACCGGCGTGAAATATCTGGTGGAGAAGAAGGGCAAGAAGAAGCTCTGCTCGCTGTATCAGGACACCGATTTCGGCAAGGAAATCCTGGATGGCGTGCAGGATCAGGCCAAGGCGATGAACATGACGGTCGTCGAGACCGCCACCAACAAGCCTACCGACACGGATTTCACTGCCCAGGTCGCCAAGCTGCGTTCGGCCGGTTGCGATCTGATCGCGCTGGGCGCCATCGTGCGCGACGCCATCCTGCCTTACGCCACCGCGCGCAAAATGGGCTGGAACGATGTGGACTTCGTGGCCCAGGCCGCCAGCTTCGACCAGATCGTGGCCGGCGCGCCCGGCGGCGTGACGGAAGGCCTCTATGTCGGCGCCGGCACCATCATGCCCTACCGCGACACCGCCAACCCCACCGTCGCCTCCTGGTGGGATGCCTATAAGGCCAAGTACAACGCCGATCCGAATATCGGCGCCATCTACGGCCAGGTTTCCGCCGACATCATCGTCACCGCGCTGGATCGCGCGGGCAAAGACCTGACCACCGAAAAATTCGTGGCCGCGCTGGAAAGCATCCAGGGCTATCGCGACATCTTCGGCGGTCCGGTGCTGACCTTCTCCAAGACCCAGCATCAGGGCTCCACGGCGACCTTCCTGTCGCAGATCAAATCCGGCCGCTTCCAACTGGTGGAAGGCCCGATACACTACTAAGCCGCATCCTTAGCGGTTGAAACGGAAGGCCCGCGGCGCAAACCGCGGGCCTTTTCGCATTTGCGAGATGAAGATTCCGCTGGCTCGTCTTTGCAGGCGAGATAATATCGGCATGGGCAACAGCCCTTATAAAACACACAAAACGGGAGGCCGGGGTATGATGATTATGTCCAGGATCGTTCTGTTGAGTGCGGCGGCGCTGGTGGCGCTGCCGGCCGCCGACGCGCTGGCGCAGAAAGTGCGCGGCGTTACCAAGAGCGAGGTCATCATCGGTATGCATACCGATCTGTCGGGCCCCGCCGCTAGCTATGGCGTCACGTCATCCAACGGCATCCGCATGCGCTTCGACGAAATCAACGAAGCCGGCGGCATCAATGGCCGCAAGCTGCGGCTGATCGTGGAAGACAGCCAATACCAGGTGCCGCGCGCCGTGCAGGCGGTGAATAAACTCATCAACCGCGACAACATCTTCCTGATGGCCGGCGCGCTGGGCACGCCGATGAACAATGCGGTGATGGCCGATCAGCTCAAGGCCAATGTGCCGAACATGTTTCCGCTGACCGCCGCACGGCAGATGCATGAGCCGATGCATCGGCTGAAATTCGCCACCGGCTCCACCTATTACGAACAGATGCGCATCGGCATCAAATGGATGGTGGAGAAGAAGGGCAAGAAGAAAATCTGCTCGTTGTATCAAGACACCGATTTCGGCCAGGAAATCTTCCAGGCCGCGCGCGACCAGACCCAGGCGATGAAAATCGCGCTGGTGGACTCCGCCACCAACAAGCCGGCGGATACCGATTTCACCGCTCAGCTCGCCAAGCTGCGCGGCGCTGGTTGCGATCTGATCGCCTCGGGCTCCATCGTGCGCGATGCCATCGTGCCCTATGCCACGGCCCGCAAGATGGGCTGGATGGACGTGGATTTCATCGGCCAGTCGGCTTCCTACGACCAGATCGTGGCCGGCGCGCCCGGCGGCGTCACGGAAGGCTTCTACACCATGGCCGGCACCATCCTGCCTTATCGCGACACGGCCCCGGCGCATCTGGCCGCCTGGATCGACAAATACAAGGAGAAGTACAAGGCCGACATCAATATCGGCTCGGTCTATGGCTATGCGCTTGCCGACATGATTGCCATCGGCATCGAACGCGCCGGCAAGGATCTGACGGTGGACAAGTTCATCGCCGGCATGGAATCGATCAAGGGCTACCGCGACATTTTCGGCGGCCCGGTGGTGGATTTCGGACCCGAGAAGCGCCAGGGCTCGAATTCCTCCTTCCTGTTCCAGGTGCAGAAGGCCAAATTCATTCTGATCGACGGTCCGCTCAGCCTGGGCAGCTAGGTTCCGACCCGATACCGTAACAAATCCCTGCTAAGGGTGACGCGCCCCCGGATAGGTTGCCGGGGGCGCAATTTTTCCGGAGCCTGCCATGCGGTTTTTGCCTGTTCTCGCGCTTTACGCCGGCCTTGTCGGTATCGGCCTCGCGGCCATGCCGGCGACTGCCTTCGACCTGCAAGGCCATCGCGGCGCGCGCGGTCTGGCCCCGGAAAACACCCTGCCCGCCTTCGCCACTGCGCTGAGTCTGGGCGTCACCACGCTGGAACTGGATATCAACCTCACCGCCGACGACAAGCTGGCGGTGGGTCACGATCCGGTGCTGTTGCCCACGGTCACCCGCAAGCCAGATGGGGGCTTCCTCGCCGAACCCGGCCCGGCCATCCGCAACCTCAGCCTGACCGATCTGCAGCGCTACGATGTCGGCCGGCTCAATCCCGATCATCGCTACGGAAAAGGCTTTCCCGAACAGAAGCCGGTGGATGGCACGCGCATGCCGGAACTGGCCGCCGTATTCGCGCTGGCTGCCCGCGCCGCTCAGGCCAATCCGGGCCTGCCGCCGGTGCGCTACAATATCGAAACCAAGCTCTCGCCGCTCAAGCCCGACGACACCGCCAGCCCCGAGCAACTGGCTGCGGCGCTGGTAGCGGAAATCCGCAAACACGGCCTGACCAAGCAGGCGGTGATGCAGAGTTTCGACTGGCGCAGCCTGCACGTGGCGGCGCGGATCGCCCCGGAGATCGAACTGGCCATGCTTACCGTGGAAAGCCCCAGCTTCGATACGCTGGAACGCGGCAAGCCCGGCCCCAGCCCCTGGCTGGCTGGCCTGGATATCGACGATTTCGGCGGCTCCGCCCCCCGGCTGGTGAAAGCGGCGGGCGGCAAGGTCTGGTCGCCGTTCTGGCGCAATGTCACGGTCGAGGCGGTGCAGGAAGCCAAGGCGCAGGGCCTGCGCACGATTCCCTGGACCGTCAACGACCCGGCCGACATGGCGCGACTGATCGACATGGGCGTGGACGGCATCATCACCGACTACCCGGATCGGTTGCGGGCCGTGCTGCAATCCAAGGGCATGCCCTTGCCCGCCCCGCGCCCGGTGGCATTGCCCTGATCTCCCCCTAACGGTCTTTCCAGCAAAATCGCCGCATGGGCCATTTCCGGGGTTTCCATCGCCGCGCAACAGGTCTAAAAGGCCCGCCATGATCTCGGCCTATCTGCCTCAGGGCAGCCTCTTGCAAAAGATAGACCTGACGCCCGGGGATGCCTTGCCCGAGGGCGCGGTCTGGCTCGACCTGATGGAGCCGACGCCGGCCGAGGAAAAAGCGGTGGAAGCCCTGCTTGGCCTGGACATGCCGACCCGCGAGGAGATGCAGGAGATCGAAATCTCCAGCCGGCTCTATCGCGAGGGCGATGTCAGCTACATGACCGCCAGCGTGCTGTTCCATTCGGAAACCCCGCTGCCGCAGACCACGCCGATCACCTTCATCCGCTCGCATCGCGCTTTGGTCACCCTGCGCTATGCCGACCCGCAGGCATTCCGCTCCTTCGTCGGCCGCGCCCAGCGCACGCCCAGCCTGTGCGCCACGCCGGACGCCACCTTGTGCGGCCTGCTGGATGCCATCATCGACCGCGCCGCCGATATTCTGGAAATGACCGGCCGCGACCTGGACGAAACCTCGCGCACCGTATTCGGCCATCGCCGCGACGGGCAGACCGCCGAGCCGACCGATGCCGATCTGGAAGCCACGGTGCGCCGGCTGGGCCGCATCGAGGATCTGAATTCCCGCATCCGCGACAGCCTGATCACCCTCACCCGCCTGGTGGCCTTCCTCAGCCTCAACATGGCCGAGCAGCGCGGCACCAAGGAAAGCCGGCAATGGCTGAAAACCTTGTCGCGCGACGTGCAGTCGCTGTCCGAGCAATCGGCCTTCATGGCGCATAAGGGCAACTTCCTGCTCGATGCCACTTTGGGCCTGATCAACATTCAGCAGACCAAGATCATCAAAATCTTCTCGGTGGCCGCCACCGTGTTTCTGCCGCCCACCCTGATCGCCAGCATCTACGGCATGAATTTCCATTCCATGCCGGAACTGGATTGGACTTTTGGCTATCCGATGGCGATCCTGCTGATGATCGGTTCGGCCGTGCTGCCCTATTGGTGGTTCAAGCGCAAAGGCTGGCTGTGATGCCGAGCCGCGATCATCCCGCACTCGATCCCGCCGCTCTCGATCCCTATGACGATACCGGGCTGGAACGCGACATGCTGCTGGCCATGCGGCGCGGCTGGTCCTGCCGCTGCCCGCGCTGCGGCGATGGCCGGCTATACGGCCGCTATCTCAAGGTCGAGCCGCGCTGCGCCCATTGCGGCCTGGCGCTGGAAGGCCATCGCGCCGACGATGCGCCGCCTTATTTCACGATTTTCATCGTCGCTCATATCATCGTGCCGCTGATGCTGCTGCTGGAGCAGAATGTCCATCCGCCGGAATGGCTGCATATGGTGCTTTGGCTGCCGCTGACCCTGCTGCTCTCGCTCTGGCTGCTGCCCCGGGTGAAGGGCGCGCTGATCGGCCTGCAATTCGCCCGCCGCATGCATGGTTTCGGCAGCGAGCCGCATTGAACCTTACTGCAATTCCGCCCGCACGCTGACATCGCCTTCCACCGCCAGACGCGCGGCGGCGAAAATCCGGAACGCATCCTCCGCCAGCAATCGCCGCAACGCCCAGGCCGCCATGGCGCGCACCTGCGGCGCCGCATCCGCCGCCAGATCGCGCAGCACCGGCACGGCTTCCGCCTGCCCGCTATTGCCCAGGCCGATGCAGACATTGCGGATGAAGCGGTCGCGCCCGATGCGCTTGATCGGGCTGGCGCTGAACAAGGCGCGGAAAGCCGCATCGTCCAGTCGGGCCAGATCGAGCAAGGCCGGATCGCGCAGAGCCGTGCGGGCATGCAGTTCCGCTTCATTGGCCAGGCTGGCGAATTTGTTCCACGGGCAGGCCGCCAGGCAATCGTCGCAGCCATAGATGCGGTTGCCGATCGCGGCGCGGAATTCCGGCGCGATGCCGCCGTCATGTTCGATGGTGAGATAGGAAATGCAGCGCCGCGCATCCAGCGTATAGGGTGCAGGGAAAGCCGCCGTCGGGCAGGCATCCAGGCAGGCGCGGCAATTGCCGCAATGATCGCTTTCGAGCTGGTCGGGCTGCAATTCGGCAGCGGTGAGGATGATGCCGAGGAACAGCCAGGAGCCGAATGCGCGCGATACCAGATTGGTATGCTTGCCTTGCCAGCCGAGGCCGGCGGCATGGGCCAGCGGCTTTTCCATCAGCGGCGCGGTATCGACGAATACCTTCAACGCCGCGCCGCTTTCGCGTTGCAGCCAGCCGCCCAGGGCCTTCAGCTTCTTCTTCACCACCAGATGGTAATCGCGGCCCTGAGCATAGACCGAGATCGCCGCGCGCTCGCGCTGCGCCAGCCGCTGCATGGGATTTTCGTCGGGGCCGTAATTCAGCCCGAGCGCGATGATGCTTTTGGCTTCGGGCCACAAGGCCCGGGGATGCCGCCGGCGCGGGGCGCGTTCGCCCTCGGCCAGCCAATGCATGCTGCCGTGATGGCCGAGCGCCACGAAATGATCGAGGCGTTCGGCCAGTTCCGGCCCGATAGCCGCAACGGAGGCAAAGCCGATGGCGTCGAAGCCTTCGGCCAGGGCGCGTTCGCGAATGCGCGCCTCCAGGCTCAAAACGCCGCCGGCCTTAGCCCGGCAAGGCGGCGATGACGGCGATCTCGACCTTATAGGCCGGGGCCGCCAGCTTGGCTTCCACGGTGGCGCGGGCCGGCGTGTTGCCCTTCGGCACCCAGGCATCCCAGGCCGCGTTCATGGCGGCGAAATCGGCGATATCGGGCAGGTAGATGGTAGCCGAAAGGATGCGGGTCTTGTCGGTGCCCGCCGTCGCCAGCAGGGCGTCGATCTGGCCCAGAATCGCCTTGGTTTGCGCATTGGTGTCGCCGCTCGGATCGGCGGCCACCTGGCCGGCCAGATAGACGGTGTTGCCATGCACCACGGCCTGCGACATGCGGGGGCCTACTTCGATGCGACGGATGCTCATCGGTCTCTCCTGTTGATGAAAGCGGTTCAGAAATCCAGATCGGCGTAATGCCGCGGCGGCGGCAGGCCGGGAATGTGATCGGCCAGCAGCGGCCGGAAGCTGGGGCGCGATTTCACCCGCGCATACCAATCCTTGGCCGCCGGGTGATCGTCCCACGGCACATCGCCTAGATAATCCAGGCAGCTCAGATGCGCGGCGGCCGTGATATCGGCCAGGCTGAAATCGTCGCCGGCCAGCCATTTGCGGCGCTCGGCCAAATAGCCGATGTAATCCAGGTGATGCTTCAAGTTCTGATGCGCCAGCCGGATATTGCGGCTATCGGGCGTGCCGCCGCCCATGAAGCGGCGCAGCACTTTCTCGAAGATCAAGGCGTCGGAAACTTCGCGGCTGAATTTCAGATCGAACCAGCTTACCAGCCTTCGCGTCTCGGCGCGGCTGGGCGGATCGAAGCCGATCAGCATCTTGTTGGGATAGACCTCGTCGAGATACTCGCAGATCGCCAGGCTCTCGACCAACGGGCGGCCGTCATGCTCCACCAGCACGGGCACCAAGCCGGCAGGATTGAGAGCGAGGAACTCCTCGCGCCGCTCCCACACCTTCTCCAGCACCAATTCGCAATCCAACCCCTTCTCGCGGAGCAGAATGCGGACCTTGCGGCAATAGGGCGACAACCAGAAATGATACAGCTTGCGCATTGCGGCGCAGTCTACCCAACCGCCCGGTTGGGAAAAAGATTCAGGCCGCCAAAATCCGCCCGGAAAAATCAGGAATTACGTATCCGGCGTTTCATCCAGCCAGCCGCCGGCAACCGGATCGAGGCTGCCGCGACTGATGACCGCATCCTCGAGCAGCAGATCGCTGGCGGCCAGATCGGGCTGGCCTTCCAGTTCGGCATAGATCGGTGCGAAATCCGGCCCTGTCGCCTCGAAAAGCTGCTCGAAATCGCGGATCACGAAATAGGTCTTCTGGAATGTGTCGATGCGATAGCGGGTGCGCATGATGCGCTTGAGATCGAAGCCGACCCGGTTGGGCGCCGGGGAATCCAGGCAAAACACCGATTCGCCCTTGGAGGACAGAATCCCCGCGCCATGGATGCGCGGCCCATCGGGGGTCTGGATCAGGCCGAATTCCACGCTGTACCAGTAAAGCCGCGCCAGCCGGTGCAGCGCGCCCAGCCGCTCGGCCTTCAGCCCGCCCTGGCCGAAAGCCTGCATGTAATCGGCGAAAACCGGCTGCGCCAGCAGCGGCACATGACCGAACAGATCGTGGAACACATCCGGTTCCTGCAAATAATCCAGCTTGGCCCAGGGCCGGATCCACCAGGTGACCGGAAACCGCCGGGCCGCCAGCAGGTGGAAGAAATCCGCATCGGGCAGAAAGCCCTCCACGCAGGCCAGCCGCCAGCCGGTGGCGGCCTCCAGGCGATCCGACAACCGTTCGAAATCCGGGATGCCGCCATCGTCCAGCCCCAGCAAGGTCAGGCCGCGCAGGAAATCCGGGCAGGCGCGGTCGGCCACCAAGCCGGCCTGGCGCTGGAACAGATGCCGCCAGACGGCGTGATCCTCGGCCCCGTAACGGGCGAGCGGCTGCGGAAAGCTGATGGCGGGCGGGCTTTCGAGAAGCGTGACGGACATGGCGGCCTCCTGCGGCTTTCTGCCAGGATATGCCGGTATCTATGCATTTATCCGTCGATTTGGGCGGATATCTGATTATAATTGCAATATAAAACCATTATTAAATTCATTACCGGGAGAGTATTGCATGATCGCCCTGGATAGCGCGGATTGGCGCCTACTGGCCGCCCTGCAACGCAATGGCCGAGCCAGCAACCTGGCCCTGGCCGAAGCCGTGGCGGCCAGCCCCAGCCAGGTCAGCCGCCGGCTGGCCAAGCTGGAAGAGATCGGCGTGATCGCCGGCTATGCCGCGTTATTGCGGCCCGAGGCGGTGGGGTTGAGCGTGATGGCGATTTCGGCGGTCTCGCTGGAGCGCCATGCCGAGGCGGTGGTGCATGAATTCGAGGCTTTGGTGGCGCGGCGGCCGGAAATTCTGGATTGTTATGCCGTGACCGGAGAAGCGGATTTCATCCTGCGCATCGTCGCCGCCGATCTCGCGACGTTTGCCGATTTCGTCAGCCACAGCTTGCTGCGTCTGCCGGGCATGCGCAGCCTGCGGTCCAGCATCGTGCTGCACCGGATCAAGCAGACGACGGAACTGCCGCTGCCTATTTCTTGAGAAAGTCCGGCGTTGCCGAACCGGCCAGCAATTCGATCAATCCCGTCATGGCGGCGCGCACGCGTTCGAAGCCGACCGCTTGGCTGATCTCGCGCTCATCCATGTAAAGATCGCGATTGATCTCGATTTGCAATGTGTGCACGCCATTGGCGCGGTCGGTGTAATGCTGGGTGATATAGCCGCCGGCATAGGGCTTGTTGCGCAGCACCGAAAAGCCGCGGCCTTCCAGATAGGCTTCCACGCGGTCCATCAGCTGCGGCGCGCAGGATGTGCCATGGAAATCGCCCAGCACCATATCGGCGCGGCGCTGGCCCTGATCGGGCATGTTGGCCCCGCCCACCGACGGCATGGAATGGCAATCCAGCAGCAGGGCCACGCCGGCGGCCTGCTTGGCCTCGGCAATCAGGCCCGCCAGGGCGTCGTGATAGGGCCGCCAGAGCGTTTCCACCCGGCGCTCGGCCTCGGCGAAGGGGAGTTTGCCGGCATAGATTTCCATGCCCCCGGCCACCACCTTGGCAATCGTGCCCAGGCCGGAGCGCAGCTTGCCGCTTTGCGTCACCACATGGGCCGGCAGCGGATCGGAAAACATCGCCGGATCGAGCTCGTAGGCTTCGCGGTTCGGGTCGCAATAGGAGCGCGGGAACAGGGCTTCCAGCAGCGGCGCGCCATGACGGGGCGCGGCCCCCATCAATTCGTTAATAAAAGCATCCTCGGAACGCCGCAGGGTGAGCGGATCGAGCCGGCTCTGGCGGTGGAATTCCTCCGGATAGACATTGCCGCTATGGGGCGAGGACAACACCAATCCGCCGCGCTGCCCCTCGGGCAGGCTCAGCCTGATCGGCGGGTCGACCGGGGCGATATAACGCGCGGAACTGGAATTTTGCGGTGCGGCAGACATGGGTCGCCTTTTAGGGTCCGGGGCCCCGATTATGGCCCGGGGGCGTGACGCTTGCCAACCGCCGCCGCAGCCGATAAAAGCACGCCACGCCAGCCCTACCGCAACGGGGCCGGCTTTCCGCCTCGCGGCGGGTGCCAGCGCGGCACGGGCGGTTAGCTCAGCGGTAGAGCACTACCTTGACATGGTAGGGGTCACAAGTTCGATCCTTGTACCGCCCACCACGC
>JAYSEE010000029.1:0-19555 GCA_041914045.1 Ferrovibrio sp.
CAAGGCGCGCGAGGTTGCGATCCAGACGGTGGAATTGCTGGCGCGCGACGAACTTACCCGCATCCGCGCCACATTGTCGGAAGCGTTGAAATCGGCGGTCAATGTTCCGCACCATGTAGTGAAGCAACTGGCGCAGGATGTGGAGCTGATCGTCTCCGCCCCGGTGCTGGAATTTTCGCCGCTGCTCACCGACGACGACCTGCGCGAGATCGTCGTGGGTGCCGCGCAATCGGGCGCGCTGTCGGCGATCGCCCGCCGCGTCGGCCTTTCATCCGGCGTGTCGGACGCCATTGCCGCCACCCGCGACGTATCGGCGGTGGCGGCATTGCTTGCCAATGATTCCGCGCAGATCCGCGAGGAGACGCTGGACCTGCTGCTCGATTCCGCGCCCAGCGTGGAAGCCTGGCATGAGCCTTTGGTGCAGCGGCCCAATCTGCCGGCGCCGGCGGCCAAGCGCATTGCCGGCTTCGTGGCGGAATCGCTGCTCTCCAAACTCGCCGCCCGGGCCGATCTGCCGCAAGCCGCCATGGCCGAGATCAAGGCGGTGGTCAGCCAGCGCCTGGAACTGCCCGGCAAACCGGCTGCCGAACGCCGCGCCGCGCCGCGCGAGGAAACCACTTCGCCTTCCGAGGCCGAAGCGCAGGTGAAGCGGCTGATCAAGGAAGGCAAGCTGGATAATGACCGGGTGCAGGACGCTATCGAGCGCGGCGACCGGCATTTCGTGCTCCAGGCGGTCGCCCAGGCCGGCAAGTCGCCGATCCAGGCCGTTACCCGCGCCTTCGAGTCGAAGAATGGCCGATTGATCACCGCCCTGATCTGGCGGGCGAAATTCAGCATGCGGACGGCCGTGATGGCCCAGCGCGATGTGGCCAAGGTGCCGCCCAAAGCCATGCTGAATGCCCGCAACGGCACGGATTATCCGTTGTCGAAGGGGGAGTTGGAGGAACAGTTGCAGATTTTAGGACTTTGATGGTTTTTTGCCGTTTTTTGGGGCGTGCTGAAAAAATCGCCAGCAGATAGGCGAAAAGAGTTTACAAAATCCGCCGCCCCGTGATTACAATTCAGCCTTGTGTGCGGTGCACAAAAATACCGCCGACAGGCATGCAACACGGGGGATCGTTTTATGCAGCATGGCCGCCTGACGTGGAGCAGCCTGATGGGGAGCGAGGCATGAGCGACGCGGCTTTCGTTACCCTGGATAAGGTTTCGCTGGTTTATCAGCAGGCCGAGACCAGCACGCTGGCGGTGGAAGATCTCTCCCTCAGTATCAAGCAGGGCGAATTCGTGGCGGTGGTCGGCCCCTCGGGCTGCGGCAAATCCACCCTGATGAAGATCGTCACCGGCCTGATCAATTGCACCAAGGGCGGCGTCACCATCGGCGGCAAGCCGGTGAAGGGCCCCACCCAGGGCGTGGGCATGGCGTTCCAGAACTCCACCCTGCTGCCCTGGCGCAGCACGCTCGAAAACGTGATGCTGCCGCTGGAAATCGTCGAGCCGCATAAGCGCCAGCTGCGCCGCGAGCGCGACCGCTACGAAGCGCGCGCCATGAACCTGCTGCGCACCGTGGGCCTGCATGAATTCGCCGACAAATTCCCCTGGCAGCTTTCCGGCGGCATGCAGCAGCGCGCCAATGTCTGCCGCGCCATCATCCACGAACCCAGTCTGCTGATGCTGGACGAACCCTTCGGCGCGCTGGATGCCTTCACCCGCGAGGAATTGTGGGGCGTGATGCAGAAGCTGTGGATGGAGCGCAAATTCACCGCGATCCTGATCACCCACGATCTGCGCGAGGCGGTGTATCTGGCCGACCGCGTTTTCGTGATGAGCAAGCGGCCCGGCCGCGTCGTTTATGAGCGCGAGGTGGATATTCCCCGCCCGCGCACATTGGATACCACCTTCGAGCCGCATTTCGGCGAAATCGTGCATGAACTGCGCGAACGCATCGTGGAGGTCAAGCACTCATGATCAGCGAAAAGATGATTCTCCGCCTGATGCCCTGGGCGGTCACCGTCGGCCTGTTCTTGATCTGGGAAGTGGCCTGTCTGGTCACCGGCGTCGCCGAATTCGTGCTGCCGTCGCCCACGGCGGTCTGGGCCGCAACAGTGAAATTCGCGCCGCAGATTCTGCATCATTCGCTGCAGACGCTGTTCACCACTTCCGCCGGCTTCGTGCTGGCCGTGGTGGGCGGCATGCTGCTCGGCGTGTTCATCGGCGCTTCCAAGCTGATCTATACCGGCCTTTATCCGGTGCTGGTCGGCTTCAACTCGATCCCCAAAGTGGCCATCGTGCCGGTGCTGGTGATCTGGTTCGGCATCGGCACCATTCCGGCCATCATCACCGCCTTCGTGATCTCGTTCTTCCCCATCGTGGTGAACGTGGCCACCGGGCTTGCCACCATCGAGCCGGAATTGCGCGACGTGCTGCGCTGTCTGGGCGCCAGCCGCACGGAAATTCTGTTCAAGATCGGCATTCCGCGCGCCATGCCCTATCTGTTCGCCTCGCTCAAGATCGCCATCACGCTGGCTTTCGTCGGCTCGGTGATCGCCGAGACCGTCGCCTCCAACGAGGGCATCGGCTATCTGATGCTGTCGGCCTCGTCCAGCTACAATGTGCCGCTGGTCTTCTCGGGTCTGGTCGTCGTGGGCATCATGGGCGTGTTGATGTATGCTGTGGCGGCCGCCTTCGAGCGGCGCATGACCGGCTGGGCCTTCCGCGGCAGCGATCTGATGACCTGATCGCGCCGCCGGTTCGCAGCCGGGCCAGACCGTAGGGAGTGGGATGGCGTGACAGAGCAGACTCGCGCGGAGCCGATCCGCTTCCTTTCGCGTGACCGGATCGTGGAGGTCGATGCCGATCTGGCGCCGACCGCCACTGTGCTGGATTTCCTGCGCGTCGGCTTGCGCCGCACCGGCAGCAAGGAAGGCTGCGCCGAGGGCGATTGCGGCGCCTGCACCATGGTGGTGGCCGAACCCGGCCCGGATGGCAAACTGAAATACGCCGCCGTGAATGGCTGCATCCAGCTGGTCGGCCAGATGGATGGCAAGGCGCTGATCACGGTGGAGGATATCGGCAGCGAGCAGGCCTTGCATCCGGTGCAGCAGGCCATGGTGGATTGCCATGGTTCGCAATGCGGCTTCTGCACGCCGGGCTTCGTGATGAGCCTGTTCGCCCATCAGCGCAACCATGAACCCGCCGACAGCGATGCGCTGTGCGATACGTTGGCCGGCAATCTCTGCCGCTGCACCGGCTATCGCCCGATCCTGGACGCCGGTCAGCAGGCCCTGCAAACCGGCGAGGATGCGAATGCCGTTGCCGCTTGGGAAGCCGATATGTTGGCGAAGCTGCAAGCCTTGCAGCGCAAAACGCCGTTGCGGCATGCCAATGCGGCCGGCGCGTTTCATGCCCCGCGCGATTATGCCGAGCTTTGGGCCGCGATGGCCGCGACCGACCCCGCCGATCGCTGGCTGCTGGCCGGCGGCACCGATGTGGGCCTGTGGATCACCAAGCAGCATCGCAAGCCGGCC
This sequence comes from Ferrovibrio sp., assembly GCA_041914045.1. Lineage (GTDB taxonomy): Bacteria > Pseudomonadota > Alphaproteobacteria > Ferrovibrionales > Ferrovibrionaceae > Ferrovibrio. Next base: position 3,525 of record JAYSEE010000029.1, read on the forward strand.
GCCATCATCCATCTCGGCCAGCTTGCGGCCTTGCATGGCGTGGATGAGAGCGCCGAAGGCGTAAGCATCGGCGCGATGGCGAGCTTCACCGATGCGCTGCCGGCCCTGGCGAAATTGCATCCCGATCTCGGCGCGCTGCTGCGGCGGATCGGGTCGCGCCAGGTGCGCAATGCCGGCACGCTGGGCGGCAATATCGCCAATGGCTCGCCGATCGGCGATTCCATGCCGGCGTTGATCGCATTGGGCGCTACGCTCACCTTGTTGTCGGCGCGCGGCGAACGGCGCATGCCGCTGGAGGATTTTTTCATCGCCTATCGCAAAACCGCGCTGGCGCCGGATGAAATCGTCGCCCGTGTCGATGTACCGAAGCCGGTCGCCGATAGCCGCTATGCGGTTTACAAACTCTCCAAGCGTTTCGATCAGGATATCTCGGCGGTGCTGGGCGCTTTTGCCGTTACCGTGAAGGATGGACGCATCCTAACTGCGCGGCTGGCCTTTGGCGGCATGGCCGGGATTCCGCAGCGCGCGGCGAAGGCGGAAACGGCGTTGATCGGGCAGGATTGGGCCGGGATAGAGTCTGCCGTGGCGGCGCTGGCGGAGGATTTCTCGCCGCTGGACGATATGCGCGCCTCGGCCGCCTATCGCCTGCTGGCGGCGCAGAATCTGCTGCGCAAATTCGCCGCCGAGGCCAAGACGGGCAAGCCGATCCGCTTGTTCGGGGAGGCGGCGGAATGAACACCCATGTCGTCGCCAAGCCGCTGAAGCACGATAGCGCGTCCAAGCATGTCTGCGGCAGCGCGCGCTATATCGACGATCTGCCGGAGCCGGAAGGCTGCCTGCATGGCGGGTTGACCATGGCGCCCATCGCCCATGGCCGCATCAAAAGCATCGACCTGTCCGCCGCGCTGGCGCTGCCCGGCGTGGTGGATGCCATCACCGTTGCGGATGTGCCGGGCGATCCCGATATCGCGCCGGTCTTTCCCGGCGATCCGGTGCTCGCCAATGGCACGGTCGAATTCCATGGCCAGCCGGTGGCGGCCGTGGTGGCGAAGGATTTGCACATTGCGCGTGCGGCGGCGCGGCTGGTGAAAGTGGAATACGAGGAATTGCCGCCCTTGCTGGATTTGCGCGAGGCCATTGCGCGCGAACAATGGGTGGGGGATCCCCATGTAATGACGCGCGGCGATGCGGCAAGCGCCATCGCTGCGGCGAAGCATCGCCTGCAAGGCGAGATCGACCTGGGCGGGCAGGACCATTTCTATCTGGAAGGCCAGATCAGCATGGCCCAACCGATGGAAGACGGCGATGTTTTCGTGTGGTGCTCCACGCAGCATCCATCCGAGGTGCAGAAGCTGGTTGCCCGCGTGCTGGCGCGGCCGATCCATGCGGTAACGGTGGAATGCCGGCGGATGGGCGGCGGCTTCGGCGGCAAGGAAACCCAGGCGGCGCAATTCGCCGCGCTGTCGGCGATTTTCGCCTTGCGCACGCGCAAGCCGGTGAAATTCCGCCTCGACCGCGACGAAGACATGGTCGCTACCGGCAAGCGCCATGATTTCCTGATCCGCTACGATGTGGGTTTCGACGATGAAGGCCGCATCCAGGGCTACGATATCCTGCTGGCCGGCCGCGGCGGCTGTTCGGCCGATCTCACCAACGCGGTGGTGGATCGCGCGATGTTCCATGCCGATAGCAGCTATTGGCTGCCGCATGTGAAAATCACCGGCCTGCGCTGCCGCACCAACACGGTGTCGAACACCGCGTTTCGCGGTTTCGGCGGCCCGCAGGGCATGGCGCCCACGGAATATGTGATCGACGAGATCGCGCGGCATCTGGGCCGCGACGGGCTGGATGTGCGGCTGGCCAATCTCTATGGCAAACAGGACCGCAACGTCACGCCCTATGGCCAGACCATCGAAGACAATATCCTGCATGACTTGCTAGCCGATCTGGAACAGAGCAGCGATTATCGCCGCCGCCGCCAGGAGATCGACGCCTTCAACGCGCAAAGCCCGTATCTGAAAAAGGGTCTGGCGCTCACCCCGGTGAAGTTCGGCATCAGCTTCACCACCGCCTTCCTCAATCAGGCCGGCGCGCTGGTGCTGATTTATGAAGACGGCTCGGTGCAGCTCAATCATGGCGGCACCGAAATGGGCCAGGGCCTCTATATGAAAGTGGCGCAGGTGGTGGCCGAGGTTCTGGGCTTGGCGCCGGAGGATATCCGCATCACCGCCACGCGCACCGACAAGGTGCCGAACACATCGGCCACCGCCGCCTCGTCGGGCGCGGATCTGAACGGCAAGGCGGCCGAGAATGCCGCGCTCACGTTGCGCGAAAGGCTGGCGGAGGTGGCCGCCCATATGCTGCATGCGTCGGCGGGCGATCTGGTTTTCGCCCAGGGGCAGGTGAGCGGCGGCGGCAAATCCGTGCCGTTCAAGGACGTGGTGCATCACGCCTATCTGGCCCGCGTGCAGCTTTCCGCCACGGGGTTTTATGCCACGCCGGGCATTCACTATGACCGCAAGAGCGCTAGCGGCAAGCCGTTCTACTATTTCGCCTATGGCGCGGCGGTGACGGAAGCGCTGATCGACACATTCACGGGCGAATACCGCTTCACCCGTGCCGATCTGCTGCATGATTGCGGAACATCGCTCAATCCCGCCATCGATCGCGGCCAGGTGGAAGGCGCTTATATCCAGGGCCTGGGCTGGCTGACCATGGAAGAGCTGTGGTGGGATGCCAAGGGCCGCCTGCGCACCCATGCGCCCAGCACCTACAAAATCCCCACGGCGCGCGACATGCCGGCGGATTTCCGCGTGGCCCTGGTGCATGGCCGGCCCAATCCGACCGGCACGGTTTTCCGATCCAAGGCGGTGGGCGAGCCGCCCTTCATGCTAGGCATCTCGGCCTGGTTGGCCTTGAAGGATGCGGTGGCCGCCGTGGGTGCGCATCGCCTGCCGGTGCGGCTGGATGCGCCGGCCACGCCCGAACGGGTGCTGATGGCGGTGGAGGATGTGAAGCGCCGCGCGACATCGCCTGCCGCACTCGCCGCGAAGTAAGCGCCATGGCCGATTGGCTGAATGCCCTGCTGGATCTGGATGCGCGCGGCGTGCCCGCCGTGCTGGTCACGGTGGCATCCGTCGATGGTTCAGCCCCGCGCGAAGCCGGCGCGAAGATGATCGTGACCATGGATGCGACGATGCACACCATCGGCGGCGGCGAACTGGAATTCCAGGCCATCGCCATCGCCCGGCGTTTGTTGAGCGGACGCGGCGGCCCCAGCCTGCGGCGTTTTCCGCTCGGTCCCAGCCTGGGGCAATGCTGCGGCGGCAGCGTCACGCTGTTGTTCGAGCCGCGCCGGCCGGAGCATTTCACCGTGGCTTTGTTCGGTGCGGGCCATGTGGGGCGCGCGGTGGCCGGCGTATTCGGCACGCTGACTTGCCGTTTGCGCTGGTTCGATCCGCGCCCGGATGCCTTTCCCGATATCGTGCCGCCCAATGCCAGCGTGGAGGTGACCGCCACGCCGGAACGTGAGCTGGATGCCTTGCCCGATGGCGCCTGGCTGCTGATCATGACCCATAGCCATCAACTCGATCTCAGCCTCACGGCGCGCGCCTTGCGCAATGATCGCTTCAGCTATGTCGGCTTGATCGGTTCGGATACCAAGCGGGCGCGGTTCGAAAAACGCCTGCGCGAATTGGATATCCCGGAAGCGCGCATCCAGGCGCTGGCCTGTCCGATCGGAATCGAGGGAATTTCCGGCAAGCAGCCGGGCGAAATCGCCATCGCCGCCGCCGCCGATATCCTGCGCCGGCGCGAGGCCATGCTGGCACGGCTGCCGATAGAGGCGGATTAACGCTTTTTCGGCCGCGTGATGGTTTCGACGTAGATGCGGACCAGCGCGCGCAGGAAGGGCGGGCTTTTCGTCAGCATTTCGTTGAAGCGGTCGGCGCGCAGGATTTCCACCACCACGTTTTCGGAGGCAATCGCCGTGGCATAGCGCGGGGCCGCGCGCAGCAGGGCCATTTCGCCGAAAATATCGCCCGGCCGCAATTGGCGCAGCACGGTATGCTGGCCGTTATCCTCGTCTCGCGCCAGTTCCACCCGGCCGGATTGCAGCAGATAAACCGATGCGCCTTCGCTGCCCTGGCGGAAGATGATTTCGCCTTGGCCGAAGGCGCGGCGTTCCAGGATTCGGTTGGAATCGCTTTGCGAAACGAACACGCTATCGCCCAGCTGGTCGCGCAAATCCAGCGTATCGCCATTGGCGACGCGGATATTGCGAATGAAGCTGCGCAGCAGATAGCGCACCAGCGGCGGCGCCTGACTGAGCGCGCGTTCCAGCATGTTGGGGGTGATGCGGGTGCAGATGGTGCGCTCCAGCGCGCGGGCAGCGGCGCTGCGCGGGGCGGGGTCGATCAGCGCCATTTCGCCGATGATGCCGCCGGGCGACGCCACGCCGAGCTGCTTCTGCTGGCCGCCCTCCATGCGGAAAACTTCCACGCTGCCCATCTGGATCAGAAAGGCGCAATCGCCGCGCTCACCCTGGCTGAGGATGACTTCGCCCTTCTGGAAGGTGATGGTTTCGGGGCCGCTCATGGCGTCAGTATGCGCAAGGCTCGGGGCTTCGGCAACGGCATTTTTACTGGCTTTCGAGGATTCAGCGCGGTTTGCTGCTGGCGATCATTTCCACGTAAATGCGGATCAGCGCCTGTAGGAAAGCCGGCGCCTTGCCCAGGATGTCGTCGAAATGATCGTGGCGGATCACCTCCAGCATCACGCCGCCCACGGCGCGCGCGGTGGCATAGCGCGGCTTATCGCGCAGCAGGGCCAGTTCGCCGAACACCTCGCCGGGGCCTAGGCGGCGGATCAGGGTTTCGGGTCCGTCGTCTTCCTGGCGCAGCAAATCCACCATGCCGCTTTGCAGCAGATAGGCCGATTTGCCATGGCTGCCCTGGCGGAAGATCACGCTGCCATCGGAGTAGGAGCGGCGCTCCAGAATGCGCCGCGAGGAATCGCTTTCCGACATATGCTTGCGGCCAGAGGCATCGTCAGGCATGTCCAGGAGTTCGCCATTGCTGGTGCGGATATTGCGCACGAAGCTGCGCAGCAGATAGCGCACCAGGGGCGAGGCCTGGTTCAACGCGCGCCGCAATACATCGGGGGTGATGCGGAAGCAGAGGGTGGTTTCCAGGGCGCGGGCGCTGGCCGAGCGCGGCGCCGGATCAATCAAGGCCATTTCGCCGAAGACGCCGCCGGGATTGACCATGCCGAGCGCTTTCGGTCCTTCCGTTTCTGGCAGAAAGATCGCCACCCGGCCAGCCTGTACGAGATAGGCGTCCTTGCCGGCTTGGCCGCGCTCCAATATCAGGTCGCCCTTCTGGAAGGTGACGGTCTCGGGTCCGCTCATGGCTCTCTCCAACTTCTAGTATGCGCAACCGGAAATGCTTGGGCAATGGGGTGTTTGCGTTTTCCCTGGCTTTCCCGGCATGACGCAGCGCGGCGGTTGTCATATGCTGGCCGCCGCACCATTCGAGTCGCATAGCCTTCTCCCCATGTTTCCGTCCATGAATGCCGGCCTCAGGGTCAGCCTATACTTTGCCGCGATATTCTCGGTGGCCGGGGTGCATCTGCCATTCTGGGCGGTCTGGCTGGAATCGCGCGGGCTCAGCCCTTGGCAGATTTCCCTGATGCTCTCTACCGCGATCTGGTTGCGTCTGCTGGCCGGTCCGATGGCGGCGCATCTGGTCGATAAGTCGGGCGAGCGGCGCTTGGCGCTGATCCTGCTCGGCTGGGCCAGCCTGCTTTCCTTCGCTGCTTTCCGGTTCGTCGATGGCTTTACCGGATTGATGCTGGTGGGCGCGCTGTTCGCCATGGCCTGGGCGCCGCTGGCGCCGCTCACCGAAAACCTGTCCATGCTGGTGGCGGCGCGGCATGGCGTGCAATACGGCCGCATGCGGCTTTGGGGCAGCCTGGCCTTCCTGCTGGCGGCCTATCTGGCCGGGCTATGGTTGAAGGGCCGCGATGACGATTGGATTTTCTGGCTCTTGCTGGGCTGCATGATGGCGGCGGCGCTGGCCGGCCATCTGCTGCCCGATCTGCGATTGCCGCTGGATCGCCCGCGCGCCGGCGCGCCGATGGTGCGGCTGCTGCGCGACGGCAATTTCCGCGCCTTCTTGATCGCCAATGCCGGGCTGCAATCCACCCATGCCGCCTTCTACACGTTCGGCACCCTGCATTGGCGCGGCATCGGGCTGAGCGATGCGCAGATCGGCTTCCTCTGGGCCATCGGCGTGGTGGCGGAAGTGGTGCTGTTCGCGGTCGGCCAGCGCGTGGCCTTGCGGGTGGGCGGCGTCGGCTTGCTGTGGGTTGCCGTGGCGGGCGGCGTGCTGCGCTGGTCGCTGCATGGTCTGCTCGGCGACATGGTTGCGCTGTCGCTGCTGCAATTGCTGCATGCCGCCACCTTCGCCGCCGCGCATCTCGGCGCGATGCGCATGCTGGCGGATGGCTGCGACGCTTCGGTTTCGGCTACGGCGCAGACCTTATACGGCGCCGGCAACGGCATGGTGCTGGCGGCGGCCACTTTGGCGATGGGGCCGCTTTACGCCGCCAACCTGCCCGGCCTGGGGCCGGGCTGGATCTATCCGGCGATGCTGCCGCTCACTTTGCTGGGTGCGCTGGGCGCGCTGTATCTGTGGCGCCGCCGCGCCGATCTGCGCTTCGGCTGAATTTAAAACGAAACGGGGCGCCGCAATGGGCGCCCCGCCGTAAAACCTATGCAGCCAAGGATCAATCCTTGGCGCGCTCCATATAGGCATTCTCGCCCACGTTCACCACGATGCGAGTGCCGGTGGAGATGAAGGGCGGCACCATGATGCGCACGCCGTTGGACAGGATGGCCGGCTTGTAGGAGGAGGCGGCGGTCTGGCCCTTCACGGCCGGCTCGGTCTCGCTCACTTCCAGGATCACGGTCTGCGGCATTTCCACGCTGACCGGTTTGCCGTCGTAGAGGCTGATTTCCACCTTCATGCCGTCCTGCAGGAAAACGGCCGAGTCGCCCACCACGTCGGTCGGCACGCCGAGCTGTTCGTAATTCTCGGTATCCATGAAGGTGAGGATATCGCCTTCGGCATAGAGGAAGCTGAATTCGCGGGTGTCGATGAACACGCGCTCCACCGATTCCGTGGTGCGGTAGCGTTCGCTGATCTTCAGGCCGGTGGCGAGGTCGCGCAGATCGAGCTGCGTGACCGGCGTGCCCTTGCCGGGCTGGATGTTCTGCGCCGTGATCACGGCATAGAGCTTGTTGTTGATCTCGACCACGTTGCCCTTGCGCAACTGGTTGGCATTGACCTTCATGCGTATCCCTCGGAACCGAAAAGCGGGCCATGAATTCGGCCCGCTTGCTAAAAATTCGGCGGGAAACTATCAGGTCAGGGGTGGCGAAACAACCCGATTCGGGCCGAAATCATGGCGGAACAGGCGGGGATGACGGAATGGTGGCGGCCCGGACTTTATGCCCGGCGCCGGCCCAATCTGCTGCGCCGCGCCGCTTTGCTGGCGGCTTTACGGGGGTTTTTCAGCGAACGCGACTTCGTGGAGGTGGAAACCCCGGCCTTGCAGGTTTCGCCGGGGCTGGAGCCGCATCTGAAGGCCTTCGCCACCGCGCTTGAGCGGCCCGATGGCAGCCGGCGGCCGCTTTATCTGCACACCTCGCCGGAATTCGCCATGAAGAAACTGCTGGCGGCCGGCGAGCCGAGGCTGTTTCAACTGGCCCAGGTCTTTCGCAACGGCGAGCGCGCGGCCAGCCATCATCCGGCCTTCCTGATGCTGGAATGGTATCGCGCCGCTGCCGATTACCGCGCCATCATGGATGATGCGGAAGCGCTGCTGCGCGCGCTGGCGGCGGCCCTGGGCGAAAGCCGGCTGCGCCATCAAGGACGAAGCTGCGATATCGCCTTGCCCTGGCAGCGCATCAGCGTGCAGGAGGCCTGCCATGCCTATGCCGGCATCGACCTGGATGCCTGCATCGGCGCCGATCCGTTGCGGCCCGATCTGGCCCGCATGCGCGCGGCCTGCGCCGGCCTGGGCCTGCGGGTGGATGCGGGCGATGGTTGGGACGATCTGTATTTCCGCCTGGCGCTGGAGCGTATCGAGCCGCGTCTGGGCGAGGGCGCGCCGACGATCCTCTATGATTACCCGATCCATATGGCGGCGCTGAGCCGGCCCAAGCCGGGCAATCCGCGTCTGGCCGAGCGTTTCGAGCTGTATGCCTGCGGCGTTGAACTGGCCAATGCGTTTTCCGAATTGACCGATGCCGACGAGCAGCTGCGCCGCTTCCGGGCCGATATGGCGCTGAAAAAACGGCTCTACGGTCATGATTATCCCATCGACACGGATTTCATCGCGGCCTTGCGCCATGGCCTGCCGGAATGCGCCGGCATTGCGCTGGGCGTTGATCGACTGGTCATGCTGTTCTGCGATGCCGCGCGGATCGAGGAGGTGCTATGGCTGCCGGTCGCGGATTAGGCATGGCGCGCCGTCTTGCCGCGCTGTTCGGCTTGTTGCTGCTGGCGGCCTGCGCCGCCGCGCCGCCGCGCCCCAGCGCGCCGCCCGCGCCGGTCGCCGTGCCCGCGCCGAGCCCGATGCTGAAAATGTGGCCCAACCGCGATGCCATTCAATCCGCCTGCCTGAACGATCTGGAAGCCATGGGCGCGCAATTCGAGCTGATCGCCCAGGCCGAGGTGGGACGCAACGGCTGCACTCTGGAAAACGGCGTGAAGCTGCTGCGCATGAAGGCGGAATTGTCGCGGCCGGTGGAGATCACTTGTCCGTTGGCCTTGCGGCTGATGGAATTCGAGCGCGACATCCTGCGCCCCGATGCCTTGCAGATTTTCGGCAAGGAATTGCGCCGCATCAATCATGCCGGCGGCTTCGTGTGCAAGCGCATGACCGGCAATGGCGCGCGGACATCCGAGCATGGCCATGGCCGCGCCATCGATATCTGGGGCTTCGCCCTGATGGACGAAACGCGAGTGAGCGTGGACCAGCATTGGCGCGACCGCGGCCCGTTCGGCACTTATCTGCGCCAGGTGGCGCGCAAGGCCTGCGACTATTTCCAGGTGGTGTTGTCGCCCAATTCCGATGCCGCCCATGCCAAGCATCTGCATGTGGATATCGGGCCCTGGAAGCGCTGCGGCATATAGCTTATTGATCCGATTATGTTCTTGTAATGTTGACTCGGCGCCCCGCCGGTCTAGACTGGGGGGCATGACGCAAGCCTGGGAATCATCCTCGCTGCGCTGGCTCTATCTCGATCTCAACAGCTATTTCGCCAGCGTGGAGCAGCAAGTGCGGCCGCGCCTGCGCGGGCGGCCGATGGCCGTGGTGCCGGTGATGACCGACGCCACCTCGGCCATCGCCGCCAGCTACGAGGCCAAGGCTTTCGGCATCAAGACCGGCACGCCGATCTGGGAGGCCAAGCGGCTCTGCCCGGATATCGCCCTGGTGCCGGCGCGGCATGATCTTTATGTCGATTACCATCACCGCATTCTCGACGAGATCGACAAGCATATCCCGGTGAGCAAGATCGGCTCGATCGACGAGATGGCCTGCGAATTGATGGGCGACGAGCGCCTGCCGCGCAATGCCGTCGCCATCGCCAAGCGGCTCAAGGCCGGGCTGCGGCGCAATGTCGGCGAATGCATCCGCTGCTCCATCGGCATCGCGCCGAATGCGTTTCTCGCCAAGGTGGCCAGCGATCTGCAAAAGCCCGATGGCCTTACCGTACTGCATCTCGCCGATCTGCCGGGGCCGTTGCTGAAGCTCAAGCTGCGCGACCTGCCGGGCATCGGCGCCAATATGGAGCGGCGGCTGCTGGATGCCGGCATTACCGACATGCCCGCTTTGTGGGATCTCGGCGTTCAGGAAGCCCGCCGCATCTGGGGCGGCATCGGCGGCGAATTGTTCTGGCGCGAATTGCGCGGCGAGCAGGTGCAGCGCGCCGAACATGGCCGCCACACCATCAGCCATAGCCATGTGCTGCCGCCGGAATTGCGCCCGGTGGAGGCCGCCGAAGCGGTGGCGCGGCGGCTGGCCGCCAAAACCGTGGCGCGCGTGCGCCGCATCGGCCACAAGGCGCGGCTGCTGCATCTCAGCGTGCGGTTCGACGATGGCGGGCGCGAGAAATGGTCGGGCGATTTCCGCCTCACCGAAACGCAGGACAGCTTCGTGGTGCTGCAAGCCGTGCAGACGCTGTGGGCCCGCATGCGCAAGGACGCGGTGGGGCCGTTGCAGCGCCGCTTGCGCAAGGTGGGCGTGGTGCTGGCCGATCTGGTGCCCGAGGAAGCCACCACCGGTGATCTGTTCGGCGGCGGCTCGGGCTTCGAGGCCGAACCGGCGCGCGCCGCCGCCCGCGTCGATCTCGCCAAGGCGCTGGACGAGCTGAACAAGCGCTATGGCCGCGACACCGTGCATATCGGCCCGGCACCCGGTCAGGGCCAAGGCAATGAAGCGAGGGAAGCGGCGAAATTCATGGGCGCCAAGATCGCCTTCAACCGCATCCCCGAACGCGCGGAGTTCGATGAATAAGCGCTGGCTTGTATGGTGCGTGTTTCACGTGAAAGCACCGTTCGCGTTTGCGGACAGCAGAAAATCGCCACACTTTGGCGGCAAGGAAATGTTGTTCGTTTGTTAGAGAGGCGGATTCTTATGATGCGGCATATCGGGTTATGCGCGAGGGTGTTGGGGAGCCCAATTATATCAATGAGATGGGGAATTTCTGAAGCCGAGTCAAACGTCACTTATGCCCCTTCAATGGCATCCCAGATAGGGCTTCAATTTGTTTCTCAGGGAATACGAATGGCATTTTCAACCAATGCCCAACGAAAAATATGTTCAATTCATTGGTGATATGAGCTAAATAGGATTTACTTTTAGTCTATCTAGACCGGCCCGATTATACATTCGTAGTAAGGGATTGAGAGCATGACGAGAGTAATCTCTATATTCAACAACAAAGGCGGCGTTGGGAAGACGACGACCTCATGGTATTTGGCGGATGCACTTGGCAGGCTAAACAAGAAAGTCCTTCTTATTGACTTTGATCCTCAATGCAATCTCTCTATTGCGATAATGGGCGAGCAAGGCTTTTCTAGCACACTTCCAAATACTCAGTATCCTTACGGGCAAACCATCAGGGCATTTCTTCAGCTTTTTTTACAAGGCACTGGGGGGCAAAAAATTTTCTTGCATCAAGGTAAAAATACTTCGCGAAATGTTCATCTAATTGCGGGAGATTTCTGGTTAAATATATTCTCGGAAAGTCTGAATGTCGGCGCTGACTTGCTGACAGGAACGGGGCTGGCCAAATATGTTGCTTTGACTCAAATGGTTACAGCCGCAGAAGAGCAACTTGGTTTCAAGTTTGACTATGTACTGGTTGATCTCCCTCCATCATTTGGGGCGCTTGTTCGAGCTGCGCTTTATTCTTCATCATATGTGATTGTTCCCTGCACATCCGACACTTATAGCGCATATTGTATAAGTCTGATAGGGCAGATGCTGCCGATGTTCTTAAGTCAATGGGAACAAGGACTTGCTGCATTCAAAGCAGTAAACCCGCAGTACGATGGCTTTGATCATCTTGGGCAGTGCCGTTTTGCCGGTTGGATTTTTAATGGCTTTGATACTCGAGGGGGCGATTTAATTCGGGCTGACAAAGTTCATCATGATCGTGTCCAAGACTCGATAAAAACTCATCTAATTAATAATAAACAAGTCCCGTGCTCTCCGGCATTACCGGCCAATGGGCTGCTAGGTCAAATTGAGGACATGAACACTCTCATTCAGAACTCAATCTGGCTCAGTGTGCCTATTTCAACTCTAAACCAACATCGCCCAGTATCGACATTGCGAGATCGTGGAAATTGGGCACAAAACCAGCTGGATCAAATCTCGAATCTAACGAAAGCATATGAAACAATGGCTCGAAACTTGATCGCTAGCTGCGTGTGAGTTGTCAATGTTTTGGTGGCTCCATCTTTAGTAATTTCGTTTTGCCCATCGACTTGGGTGTTGAGAGCGGTCGTGACGCCATGGGTTTGCTGCGCGCCCAGATCAGGTGTGCGTGTTGTCCACGCCTTCAGTCTTGGGAGTATAGACCATTGACGGAATGAAGGATGCTCCAGGCTTACGGAGACATATATCGTGCCAACCGGGTGAGACTGTTTTTGTATAACAATCTATTATCAGGACATTCCACTGCCACTAAAGATGAACGCCCGTTTCGAGCGGGTAAGCTCTTTTCTAGAAGAAGAGCCGCAAGGTGTTGATATTGAGTTTTTCAATACCGTCCGGGAAAGCTGGAATTCTATTGAGGGGCGTTTGGGTCCGGGCGATATCGACGGTAGGAAACGCCGCTGAATTGATGCATTCGGGTTTCGATACTGCGCAGAGTATTTTCGGTTTATTTTCTAATTTTGCGCTTTTCCATCCGTAAATATGTGGCCGCCTTTGGTGCGCAATAACGCCAGGAGTTCATTTCGGAGCGCAGCATCCTGCATCCCACCAACGGATGGTGGGTGTATTCTTTGGGGTATCAGAAATCATAACAAAAGCGTGGCGCTGCTTCACCCGATCAATCCGGTAAAGCAACGCAGGCGCGGGCGGCCATCGGGGCCGGCCAGCAGGGCGGCATTCTGGCCCCAGCGGCGGCCCAGCGCGTCGAGTTTGGCCGGGCCGATATCGAGGATGGCGAAGCTGGCTTCGGCCGGCCAGGCGCCGCTTTGCGGCTGGCCGAGGGCGGCGAGGAAGCGCAGGCCATAGGCGCGCAACTCCTCGGCCAGGGCGGCGTTGCGCGCGGCATTCTCGCGCTTGCCGAGTTGCCGGCTGCGCGGATTGCAGGCGGTGAGGATCGCCACGCGCCGGGCCTGCTGCCGCCGCAGCCAGGCGATCAGGTCGCGGCTGCGGCGGTCTATGGTCAGGCGCAACTCCGCCTCCGGGATCAGATAATCGGTCGCCGCGTAAGCGCGCAGCAGGCGACGACTGATCATCTTGGCTCAGCGCTGCTCGGCGGCCTGCAAGGCGGCGATCAGCTCCTGGGTGCCGGCGCTGGAGACGGCGTTGTTGTAGAGGATGTCGCGCGGATGCGCCGAGCGGCCGTAATAAGCCTGGTTGCGGGCATGGCGCGCGGTGATCACCGCGCCCTCCACCGATACGCCGGCGGCCAGGCCCTTGCTGCGGGCATAGGACAGGATGTCGGCGCCGAGATTGCTGGTGGTGGACGCCTCGATGCCCGCGCCCACCGGGCCGGCGGCCACGCTGGCATCGGCCCCCAGCTTGAATTCGTTGCGCAGGATGGCATCCACCGCGCGCGCGGTGTTGAACAGCAGAATCACTTCCGATACTTCGCCGCCGATCTGGAAGCCGATCGAGCCGGCGGCCAGGGTGTAGATCGCCGGCTGGCTCCATACGCCGTTGTTGCGCGCCAGCAGCAGTCCGCTGCCGCCTTCGCCGCCGATGATGAAGCTGCCCTTGATGAGTTGCGGGAAGATCATGATGCCGCGCGCATTGGGCAGGCGGCGGCGCAGATCGCCGAAATTGCTGTCGCCGGTGAAGTTTTGCACGGTGACGCGGGCCTGGTCGATCAAGCCCTGGTCGTTATCGGCCCGCGCCGCCCGGGGCAGCAGGCCGGCCGTGGCGGTGAAAGCCGGCAGGGCAAGCGCGGCCCGCAGCAGGCGGCGCCGGTTGATCGAAACCTGAGAGTTCGAGGCGGTGTTGCGCATGGCTTGGCCTTTCAATGTTGTTGGCAGCAAATATACAAGATATGGAGGATGCCGGCGAGGGGCGCACCATTTATGGGGTGCCCAGGCCGGGTTGTCCGGCTATCAGCTAAGGCTTAGAGTGTGGCCGAATTCGGCGCGGGAAAGGGCGATATCATGGCGGCGTCTGGCAAGGAAATGGCGGAAAATCAGCCCGAAATCCCGGCCGATATCCCAGATGAGATTCGGGCTTTGAGCTTCGAAGCGGCCTTGAAGGCGCTGGACGAGATCGTCGCCCGGCTGGAAAGCGGCCGGGTGGAACTGGAAGACTCCATCGCGCTTTATGCCCGCGGCGCTCTGCTGCGCCGGCATTGCGAGGCCAAGCTGCGCTCGGCCGAGGAAAAGATCGAGAAGATCGTGGTGGGGTCCGATGGCCAGCCCGCCGCGCAGCCCTTCCAAAGCGAGTAAGCCTTGCCATGAGCGAACGCCTGGCTGCCGCCATGACGGAGGCGGCGGAAAGCGTGGAAGTCGCCCTGCGCGATCTGCTGCCCAAGCCGCAAGGCCATACCGCGCGGCTGGACGAAGCCTTGCTTTATGCCTGCCTGGGCGGCGGCAAAAGATTGCGGCCTTTGCTGGTGCTGGCGGGCGCCGATCTGTTCGGCGTACCGCGCGCGCAAAGCCTGCGGGCGGCGGCGGCTATCGAGATGCTGCATTGCTATTCGCTGGCGCATGACGATCTGCCCTGCATGGACGACGACGATCTGCGGCGCGGCCGGCCCACATTGCACAAGGCTTTCGATGAAGCCACTGCCGTGCTGGCCGGCGATGGCTTGCAGGCGCAGGCTTTCGCCATCCTGGCCGATCCGGCCACCCATGCCGATGCGGCCATCCGCGTGGAGCTGGTGGCGGCCTTGGCGCAGGCCGCCGGTCCGCGCGGCATGGTGGGCGGCCAGGCCATCGATTTGGAAGCCGAAAGGCTGGCCGAGCAGGGCCAGCGCATGGCGATGCCTGAGATCGCGCAATTGCAGGCGATGAAGACCGGCGCGCTGATCGGTTTCTCCGCCGAGGCCGGGGCGATCCTGGGCCGTGCGCCGACCGCGGCGCGGCAAGCCTTGCGCGCCTATGCCGCCGATCTGGGCCTGGCCTTTCAGATCGCCGACGACATCCTGGACCATGAAGGCGATGCCGCCCTGGTGGGCAAGCGGCTGGGCAAGGATGCCGCCGCCGGCAAGGCCACGTTCGTGGGTTTGCTGGGCCTGGATGGCGCTAAGGCGCGCGCCCGACAGCTTTGTGAAACGGCGCAAGGGCATTTGTCGCCGATTTCCGGCGATACGGGCATTTTGCATGCCCTGGCGGAGTTTGTTATAACCCGCCGCTCGTGACAGAATGGCCCCCATGATCAGCAACCGCACCCCTCTGCTGGATACCGTGCGCCTGCCCGCCGATATCCGCGGCTTCACTCTCGAGCAGCTCCGCCAGCTCGCCGATGAACTGCGCCGCGAGACCATCGACGCGGTGTCGGTGACCGGCGGCCATCTGGGCGCGGGCCTGGGCGTGGTGGAGCTTACCGTCGCCATCCATCATGTGTTCAACACGCCGCGCGACAAGCTGATCTGGGATGTGGGCCATCAGGCCTATCCGCATAAGATTCTTACCGGCCGGCGCGACCGCATCCGCACCTTGCGCCAGGGCGGCGGCCTGTCCGGCTTCACCCGCCGTTCGGAAAGCGAATACGATCCGTTCGGCGCCGCGCATTCCTCCACCTCGATATCCGCCGGCCTCGGCATGGCGGTGGCGCGCGACTATAAAGGCGACGACAATCAGGTGGTCTGCGTGATCGGCGATGGCGCCATGTCGGCCGGCATGGCCTACGAGGCGATGAACAATGCCGGCTCGATGGATAGCCGCCTGCTGGTGATCCTGAACGACAACGACATGTCGATCGCGCCGCCGGTGGGCGCGATGAGCGCCTATCTGTCGCGCCTGCTTTCCTCGCGGCCGTATCTGTCGCTGCGCCAGCTCGCCAAGCAGCTCGGCCGCAAGGTGCTGCCCCGCGGCCTGGCGGCGGCGGCGGAAAAGGCCGAGGAATATGCGCGCGGCATGGTGACCGGCGGCGGCACGCTGTTCGAGGAACTGGGCTTCTATTATGTCGGCCCGGTGGACGGCCATAATCTCGAACATCTGGTGCCGGTGCTGAAGAATATCCGCGATAGCGGCCAGCCCGGCCCGGTGCTGCTGCATGTGGTGACGCAGAAGGGCAAGGGCTATGCGCCGGCC
>JAYSEE010000030.1:0-14886 GCA_041914045.1 Ferrovibrio sp.
TTTATGGCGATCTGTCGCCGAAGGAGCAGGATGCGGCGGTGCAGCCCAGCCCGCCCGGCAAGCGCAAGGTGGTGCTGGCCACCAGCATCGCCGAAAGCAGCCTGACCATCGAGGGCGTGCGCGTGGTGGTGGATGCCGGATTGATGCGCCAGGCCAGCTTTTCGCCGCGCAGCGGCATGAGCGGGTTGGAAACCGTGAAGGTGAGCCAGGCTTCGGCCGAGCAGCGCGCCGGCCGCGCCGGCCGCGTGGCGCCGGGCATATGCTATCGGCTCTGGGCGGAGGCCGCGCATGGCGGTCTGGCGAAATTTTCCACGCCCGAAATCGCCAATGCCGATTTGGCGCCGCTGGCGCTCGACCTTGCGGTCTGGGGCGTACGCGATGCCGCCTCATTGCCCTGGATCGAGCCGCCGCCCGCGCCGGCCTTGGCGCAGGCGCGCAAATTGCTGCGCGATCTCGGCGCATTGGACCGGGATGACAATGCCACGCCGCATGGCCGCGCCATGGCGGAATTGCCGATGCATCCGCGCCTGGCGCATATGGTGATCCGCGCGCGCGATTTCTCGCTGGGCGGTTTGGCCTATTATCTCGCCGCGCTGCTGTCGGATCGCGATATTCTGCGGCCGGCCCCGGGCATGCCGCGCGATGCCGATTTGCGCTGGCGTCTCGACATGCTGATCAAGCGCGACCGCAAGGCCGCCCCGCATGGCTTGCGGGTGAATGATGCGGCCGTCGCGCAGATCCGCAAACTGGCGGAAACCTGGCGTCGTCAGGACGCTACGGCCCAGCATGCGGGAGACGCCGAAGCCGCAGGCTTGCTGGCGGCGTTGGCCTATCCGGATCGCGTGGCGAAAAAACGCGGCCAGCAGAATGGCAGCTTCTTGATGAGCAGCGGGCGCGGCGCAAGGTTGGACGAGTTGGACCCGCTGAGCCGCGAGACGTATCTCGCCATCGCCGAATTGGATGGCGGCCAGGCCGATGCGCGGGTTTATCTGGCGGCGCCGATCAGCGAGGCGGAGATCCGGCAAGGTTTGGGCGATGCGATCCGCATGCATGAAAACGTCGGCTGGGACGAGCGCGAAAAAGCCGTGCTGGCCCGCCGGCAAAGCCGCCTCGGCGCGCTGGTGCTGAAAGAGCAGGCGATCGGCAATCCCGATCCGGAAGCCGTGCGTAGCGCCTTGCTGGAGGGCATCCGCAAGGCCGGCCTCGATGCGCTGCCCTGGACGCCGGCTTTGCGGCAATGGCAGGCACGGGTGGGCTTGCTGCGGCGGATGCTGCCGCAGGCCGCAGATTGGCCCGATTGCAGCGATGCCGCGTTGCTGGAAAGCATCGAGGAATGGCTGGGGCCGCATCTCGATGGCCTTGCTAAGCTATCGCAATTGGCCGGCATGGATTTGCATGCCGCGCTGACCAATCGCCTGGATTATGCGCAAAGAAGGATGCTGGACAGCGAAGCGCCCAGTCATTGGACCGTGCCGACCGGCAATGCCTTGCCGATTGATTACGCCGCCGGCGACATGCCGGTGCTGGCGGTGCGGTTGCAGGAAATGTTCGGCGAGCGCGAAACGCCGAGCATTGCCGGCGGCCGCGTGAAGCTGCTGCTACATCTGCTCTCGCCGGCGCGACGGCCATTGCAGGTAACCGCCGACCTTGCGGGTTTTTGGCAATCCAGCTATCGCGGCGTGCGGGCCGAGATGCGCGGGCAATATCCCAAGCATGAATGGCCTGAAGATCCCGCCAATGCGGCCCCCACGGCGCGCGCTAAGCCGCGCCCACGCTGACCGGTCGCGCGCTAAGCCGCGCCCACGCTGACCGGCCGCGCGCTAAGCCGCGCCCACGTTGATTTGCGAAAGCTGCGGTCAAGCCTTGCGTGTGCGGCCGCATAGGTATGCTTATGAATGCCGTTATATCCTGATGCGTTCATATGTCCTTCTGATATTCCCACATGCCGGTTGTAGGGTTCGCGTGCTTGTTGCAGCGCGCCATCGGCGCTAAGCTTGCGCCGCATGCGAGAGGAATATCGCCGCGATATCAGTATCCTGTTTGGCGACGGCAAGTCGGCGATGCGCCAGTTGTATCGTCAGGCCTTGGCTGGCGCCGGGTTTTCGAAGCTGCGTGAATTCGACAGTATGGCGGATTTCGCCGATCTACTCCGCGTAGTACAGCCGGATCTCGTGCTGATGGATATCGAAATGCCGGGCGGCGATGTGTGCGCCGCCGTGCGCGCCTTGCGCCATGGCGAGATCGGCGACAATCCATTCCTGCCGGTCATGCTCACCACATGGGACGCCGAAGCCGGCATCGTGCGGCGTGCGGTGAATGCCGGCGCCGACGATCTGCTGGTGAAGCCGCTGAACATGAAGACCTTGGTGGATCGCATGACCGCGCTGGCTCTGGCGCGCAAGCCTTTCGTGGTGACGGCCGATTATATCGGCCCCGACCGGCGCAAGGCGAGCATGCGCGATGGCGACAGCGCGCCGCTGATTCAGCCGCCCAATCCGCTGCTGGCCAAGCTGCGCGGCGAGCCGGTGGATATCATTGCCATGCGGGATGCGCTGCTGGCCGCCAACGAGCAGGTGCATCTGCAACGGCTGCGGCAATCGGCCTTCCGCGTCGCCTTCGCGGCTCAGCAGGTAGCGCCGGCCTATCGCGAAGGCAAGGTGGACGACCGCATCAGCGCCCTGCTGCGCGACCTGATTGATTCCGCCGACGAAATCGCCCGTCGCGTGGTGGATAGCGATGTGGCGCATGTGGGCAAGCTCTGCGAGCAATTGCTGGTCACGGCACGCCGCATCGCCAAGGATGGCGTGGCCGATCCGAACACCTCGGATGGCCGCAAGCCGCTCGAATTGCTGCAAACCTTGGCCAGCGCCGTGCTGGCCTTCTTCAATCCCGACCGCGAGGCCGGGCAGCTGGCGGATGAAGTGGCTTCGGCGATTTCCCGCTATCGCAACCGCATCGCCGCTGGCCGAGCGTGAGTTGGCCGAGCGTGAGCTGACCGGGTGTGAGCTGGCCGGGTGTGAGGCGCCGTCAGCCGGCGCCGCCCACCACGCCAAAGACCTGGAAGCCGCCGTCCCAGATCATCCGCAACGCAACGTAGAAAATGATCAGCAGGCCGATATAGGCGATCCAGTGGAAGCGATCGAGCAGCTTGGCGATCAATTTGGACGCCATCGCCATCAGCGCGATGGAGAGCACCAGGCCGAAAGCCAGGATATAGGGATGCTCGCGCGCCGCGCCGGCCACCGCCAGCACATTGTCCAGCGACATCGACACGTCGGCCATAACGATCTGCGTGATCGCCTCGCGTTTGCTCTTGGGCGCCGGCTTGCCGCCATCGGCGTCCTCATCCTGCCCGTCGGCCTTGGCCTGGGCGCGCAGTTCGCGCCACATCTTCCAACTGACCCAGAGCAGCAGCAGGCCGCCAGCCAGCGTAAGACCGATGATGGTGAGCAATTGCACGGCCACGGCGGCGAACAGGATGCGCAGCGCGGTGGCGGCCAGGATGCCGTAGAAGATAATGCGGCCGCGCTGGTTCGGCGCCAAGCCGGCCACCGCCATGCCGATCACGATGGCGTTGTCGCCCGATAGGATCACGTCGATCAGGATCACCTGGGCGAAGGCGCTGATATGACTCGCCGTCACCGTGTGGCCGAAGGCGGTGAATTCCAGCGCTTCGCCAATCCAGCTCAAATCCATTGTCGTCTTATCCTGTATGCGGCGGCGCCCGGAATCGATTGCCGCAGGCGCCTGGAAGGGCCGCACTTTATGCGAAGAAAGCCGCCGGCTCAAATGTTTAACGGCTGGAATCGACGGCCGGGCAGGAACAGACTTGGCCTTGTCACGCGGCTTTGTTACCAAGGGCGGTACTCTGGAAGCAGACCCGGAGTCGAGCGCCGCAGGGCGAGGAGCCAGTCATGGAGCAGAGAGATTTGTTCGTTTTCCGTGCCGGCACGGCGCCGTTGCTGATCAACGTGCCGCATTGCGGCACCTTGCTGCCACCGGAAATCGCCGCCCGCCTCACTCCCGAGGCGCTGACCCTGGCCGATACCGATTGGCATGTGGAGAAGCTTTACGATTTCGCGGCGGAATACGGCGTGGGGCTGATGCATGCCCGCTATTCCCGCTATGTGGTGGATTTGAACCGCGATCCGGATGGCAAGCCGCTCTATCCCGGCGCCGATAATACCGAGCTTTGCCCCAGCCGGGCCTTCAGCGGCAACGATCTCTACCTGGCCGGCGGTATCGTGCCGGAAACCGAGGTGGCCGAGCGGCGGCGGCTTTACTGGCAGCCTTATCACGACCGGCTTGCGGCCGAACTTGCCGCCATCAAGGCGCGCCATGGCTATGCCTTGCTGCTGGACGGGCATTCGATCCCCAGCCAGGTGCCGCGTTTCTTCCCCGGCCGGCTGCCCGATCTCAATCTCGGCAGCAACGATGGCCGCTCGGCGGCGCCCGCTCTGGCCGCTGCGGCGGAGGCGGTGCTGGCCCAGGCCCAGACCCAGGCCCAGACCCAGGCGCAAGGCTTCAGCCATGTGCATAACGGCCGCTTCAAGGGCGGCTACATCACCCGCCATTACGGCCGGCCCGCCGAGGGGCTGCATGCCCTGCAATTGGAAAAGGCCGAGATCTGCTACATGGATGAAGCCCGGCCCAATCCCTACGATGCCGCCCGCGCCGCGCCGCTGATTGCCGTGCTGCGCCGTTTGGTGCAGGCGATGCTGGCTTGGCGCCCATGAAAACCCCGCATTCGGTTTCGCGCTGGCTTGGCCTGTCGGCGCTGCTGGCCGCGCCGGCTCTGCTGCTGCTGGGGCTCGGCGTGGCCAGCCAGGAATTGAGCTTAGGCTCCGCATTGCTGATCGGCTTGCCGTCGCTGGCGCTCTACGCGGTTTTCGCCTGGTGGCATACCCGCACCGTGCGCCGCGCGCTGCATCGCGCCGAAGGCATTCTGGGCAACGAGCCGCGTGCGCCATCGAGCTGGGATGCCTGGACCATGCTGGGCGAACTGGATGCCACGGTGGAGCGTTTGCGCCGCCATCTGGAAAGCGAAAAAGGCCAGGTGGCGCTGCAATCCACCACGGCCGATGCGATCTTGAACGCGCTGCCCGATCCGATCCTGGTGTTGGATGGCCAGCGCCGCATCGCGCGGGCCAATCATGCCGCGCGCAAGCTGTTCGGCAACGAAGCGATGGGGCAGGATCTCGCGGTGGCGCTGCGCCATCCCACCGCGCTGGAAGCCGCCGACGAGGTGCTGGCCGGCCGCAGCGGTCTGGTGGCGGCGGATTTCACCTTGCCCACGGCGGAAGGCCGCGGCTTCACTTTGCGCGTGGCGGCTTTGCCGCTGGCCGGTGCATCCTCGGGTGCATCCTCGGGGGTATCCTCCGGCGCGGATGCGGCGGCGGCCGGCGGCGCGGTGGCGGAAAGCGGCGTGGCCGCGGTTCTAGCCCTGCATGACGTGACCGCCTTGCAGAAGGCCGAGCGCATGCGGGCGGATTTCGTCGCCAATGCCAGCCATGAATTGCGCACCCCGCTGGCCAGTCTGGTCGGCTTTATCGAAACCCTGCTGGGGCCGGCGCGCGACGACGAGGATGCGCGCATCCGCTTTCTCGGCATCATGCGCGATCAGGCCGCCCGCATGGCGCGGCTGATCAACGATCTGCTGTCTTTGTCGCAGATCGAGATGCGCGAGCATGACCGCCCGGACGGCGCGGTGGCGCTGGCGCCGCTGCTGCGCGACATCGCCGCCGGCTTGCAGCCCCAGGCCCAAGCCAAGGGCGTCGCGATCCGGCTGGCGCTGGACGAGGCCGCGCCTCCGGCGCTGGGCGCGCGCGACGAGTTGATCCAGGTGTTCCAGAATCTGATCGACAATGCCGTGAAATACGGCCGACCGCAGACCGAAGTGACCGTGACGTTGCGCCGGCTGCCGGATGAAACCCTGGAAGTGGCGGTGCGCGACCAGGGCGAGGGCATCCCCAAACAGCATCTGCCGCGCCTGACCGAACGATTCTACCGGGTCGACTCGGCCCGCAGTCGCGAGATGGGCGGCACCGGCCTTGGCCTCGCCATCGTGAAGCATATCGTGAGTCGCCATCGCGGCCGGCTTGTCATCGAAAGTGAAATCGGTGCCGGCTCTGAGTTTTCTGTTCGATTGCCATTTGTTCGCTGAAAATTCCTATACGCCTGCGGAATTCCTCCGCGATTGTCATATGCATGTAATATTTGCGTCACATCCATGTCACTGCCCCTGGATAGCTTCCGCGCCGACCGGAAAGGTTCGTGCCGCGAGCCGGCCGGTCGGTCTACCGCGCAACCGATGCGCGGCGGAAAAACCCCGAGGCGCCAGCTGCCCTAAGGCCAGCCTGGCGCCGCAAGGCAAACGATGAGGTTCGATGTGAACAATAAAGCTCTTCTCGTGGCTGGTCTGACCGCGCTTGCCGCGCTGGCCGCCTCCGATGCCGCCCTGGCCCAGGCCGCGCGCGACCAGATCCGCATTGTCGGCTCCTCCACCGTCTATCCCTTCACCACCACGGTGGCCGAGCGCTTCAGCCAGACCGGCAGCTTCAAGGCTCCGATCGTGGAAAGCACCGGCACCGGCGGCGGCATGAAGCTGTTCTGCGGCGGCGTCGGCACCCAGCATCCCGATTTCACCAACGCCTCGCGCGCCATGACCAAGGGCGAGTTCGATGCCTGCGCCGCCAACGGCGTGAAGGACATCGTCGAGATGAAGGTGGGCTACGACGGCATCGCCGTTGCGTTGAAGAAGGGCGGCCAGAAGGTCAACCTGAAGCGTGAGGAAATCTGGCTGGCTCTGGCCGCCAAGGTGCCGGTGAACGGCCAGTTGGTGGACAATCCCTACAAGACCTGGAAGCAGGTCAATGCCGCTTTGCCCGAATGGAAGATCGAGGTGATGGGCCCGCCGCCGACCTCCGGCACCCGCGACAGCTTCGTGGAATTGGTGATGGATGCGGGCTGCAAGAAGTTCCCGGAAATCGCCGCGATCTCCGACTCCAAGGCGCGCGGCGCCGCTTGCGGCAAGATCCGTGAAGACGGCGCTTTCATCGAGGCTGGCGAAAACGACAACCTGATCGTTCAGCGTCTGGCTTCCGGCGCCACCGGGTTGATGGGCGTGTTCGGCTATTCCTTCCTGGAAGAGAATACCGACAAGCTGCAGGGCGCTTCCGTCGATGGCGTCGAGCCCGATTTCGACACCATCTCCAGCGGCAAATATCCGGTTTCCCGCCCGCTCTTCGTTTACGCCAAGAAGGCGCATATCGGCGTGGTGCCCGGCATGAAGGAATTCATGGCCGAGTATGTCTCCGACCGCTCCATGGCCGAAGGCGGCTATCTCGAGAAGAAGGGTCTGGTGGCGATGCCCAAGGCCGAACTTCAGAAGGTGCGTTCGCAGGTGACCGGCCTGATCAACCTGGCCATGTAATCGCCGATCCGGCGGCTGGGCGGTTTCCGCCTGGCCGCCGGAACCGGTTCTTCAAGACGATTTGGTGCAATGACGTTTTTTCGGTGACGGTGAGGGGTTTATGTCGACATCGCTGCTCTTCGCCGTATTGTTGATACTCAGTCTGGGCGGATATTTTCTCGGCCGCCGCCGCGCCATGAGTTCCGCCGGCGGCAAGATTACCGGCCTGCATAGCCTTCCCACTTTCTACGGCTGGTATGTGGTCGTGTGGTGCGGCCTGCCCAGCCTGCTGCTGTTCGGCCTTTGGGTCGCCGCCGAAGACAGCATCGTGCGCGTTCTGGTGCAGAATGCGCTGCCGCCGGACATGCTGAATCAGCGCGCCGACCAGCTTTCCCTGCTGATGTCGAATGTGCGCAATATCGCCTACGGTCTGGTGCCGATGGATCGCGCCGATCCCGCGCTACGCCCGATCGCCGAACATTACATCTCGCTGCACCAGATCAGCACCGCCGCGCTCTGGGTGGTTGCGCTGGTGCTGCTGATCGCCGGCATGCTTTATGGCCTGCGCCGCATCTCGCCGGATTTCCGCGCCCGCAACCGGGTGGAAACCGTGGCGCAATGGCTGCTGATCGTGGCTTCCACGCTGGCGGTATTCACCACCATCGGCATCGTGCTGTCGCTGGTTTTCGAGGCCGCGCGCTTCTTCGCCAAGATCAATGCCCTCGAATTCCTGTTCGGCCTCACTTGGTCGCCGCAGATGGCGATCCGCGCCGACCAGGTCGGCTCGTCGGGCGCTTTCGGCGCGGTGCCGCTGTTTGCCGGCACTTTGCTGATTGCCGCCATCGCCATGATCGTGGCGGTTCCGGTCGGTTTGATGAGCGCGGTTTACATGGCTGAATACGCGCCGCAGAAACTGCGCGCCTGGGTGAAGCCGGCGCTCGAGGTTCTGGCCGGCATTCCCACCGTGGTCTACGGCTTTTTCGCCGCGCTCACCGTCGCGCCCTTCGTGCAGCAGGCCGGCAGCGCGCTGGGCTTGCAGGTCGCCTCGCAATCGGCGCTGGCCGCCGGCCTGGTGATGGGCATCATGATCATCCCCTTCGTCTCTTCGTTGTCCGACGACGTGATCAACGCCGTGCCGCAGAGCCTGCGTGACGGCTCCTACGGCCTTGGCGCCACGCAATCGGAAACTATCCGCAAGGTCATTCTGCCGGCCGCCTTGCCCGGCATCGCGGCCTCGGTGATCCTGGCTTTCAGCCGCGCGCTCGGCGAAACCATGATCGTGGTGATGGCGGCGGGCCTGGCGGCGAACATCACCGCCAATCCGCTGGCTGCGGTCAGCACCGTCACCGTGCATATCGCCGCCTTGCTGGTGGGCGACCAGGAATTCGACAGCCCCAAGACGCTGGCCGCCTTCGCGCTTGGCTTGGTGTTGTTCGGCGTTACGCTCACGCTCAACATCGTGGCGCTCAACATCGTGAAGAAGTATCGGGAACAATATGACTGATATGGCCGTCGAACCGAACCAGCTCGCGGCCGTGCCGGCCGGACAGGGCATTCACATGACCGATGAGGCGAAGCGCCGCCTCAAGGCGCGCTACGCCGCCGAGCGCCGTTTCCGCCTGATCGGCCTTGGCGCGATTCTGTTCTCGCTGGCCGCGCTGGCCGTACTGCTGTTCACCATTCTCGGCAACGGCTTCACGGCTTTCCGCCAAACGCAGGTTCAGCTCGAGGTGCAATTCGACCCCGAGCAGATCGCGCCGCTCGGCACCACCGACGCGGCGGTGCTGATGAAGGGCAATTACGGCGCGCTGATCCTGAAGGCGTTGCAGCAGAAATTCCCCGACGTGAAAAGCCGCAGCGACCGACGCGCGCTGGAAGCCCTGATGTCGTCGGGCGCCGAGGTGCAGTTGGCCCGCATGGCGGCCGGCGATCCCAGCCTGCTCGGCCAGAGCCGCAAGGTCTGGCTGCCGGTGCATTCCAATGTCGATGTATTCGTGAAGGGCCAGGTCGATACCGGCGGCGCCGAGGCGGATCGCCGCATCAAGGACAACCAATTGGCCTGGATCAACGCGCTGAAGGCTTCCGGCGATCTTGAGATGCGCTTCAATACCCGTTTCTTTACCGCGGCCGATAGCCGCGAGCCGGAGCTGGTCGGCGTCTGGGGCGGCGTGGTGGGGTCGTTCTACACGCTGCTGGTCACGCTGTCGGTGGCTTTCCCGCTCGGCATCATGGCGGCGATCTATCTCGAGGAATTCGCGCCGAAGAATCGCTGGACCGAGATCATCGAGGTCAACATCAACAATCTCGCCGCCGTGCCGTCCATCGTTTACGGCCTGCTCGGGCTTGCGGTGTTCATCGGATTCTTCGGCATGCCGCGCTCCGCGCCCTTCGTCGGCGGCCTGGTGCTGGCGCTGATGAGCCTGCCGGTGATCATCATCGCCGCGCGCGCCGCCTTGCGCGCGGTGCCGCCTTCGATCCGCCAGGCGGCGCTCGGCCTCGGCGCCTCGCCGCTGCAGGCCGTGCTGCATCATGTGCTGCCGCTGGCGATGCCCGGCATCCTCACCGGCACCATCATCGCCATGGCGCATGCGCTCGGCGAAACCGCGCCGCTGCTGATGATCGGCATGGTGGCCTTCATCGTGGATGTTCCGACCACGCCGGTGGATGCCGCCACCGTGCTGCCGGTGCAGATTTTCATGTGGGCCGACAGCGCCGAGCGCGGCTTCGTGGAAAAGACCTCGGCGGCCATCATCGTGCTGCTGGTCTTCCTGCTGCTGATGAACCTTGCGGCAATTCTGCTGCGCAAGAAATTTGAACGGCGTTGGTGATAAACAGGATGCCTCCCATGCAAAACGGTCAATCCATGAGCAACGCGTCGGTGAAGATGTCGGCCCGCAAGGTCGATGTGTTCTACGGCGAGAAGCAGGCGCTGAAGGGCATCGACCTGGATATTCCCGCCCGCTCGGTCACGGCGCTGATCGGCCCGTCCGGCTGCGGCAAGTCCACCTTCCTGCGCTCGCTCAACCGCATGAACGATACCGTGCGCGGCTGCCGCGTGGCCGGCGAGATCAAGCTCGACACGCTCGATATCTACGACAACAGCGTGGACGTGGTGCAGCTGCGCGCCCGCGTCGGCATGGTGTTCCAGAAGCCCAATCCGTTTCCGAAGTCGATCTACGAGAATGTGGCCTATGGGCCGCGCATCCATGGCCTGGCGGAAAGCCGCGAGGAGCTGGACGCCATCGTGGAGAAGAGCCTGAAGCAGGCCGGCCTGTGGAAGGAAGTGGGCGACCGGCTGAGCGAGGGCGGCACCGGGCTTTCCGGCGGCCAGCAGCAGCGCCTGTGCATTGCCCGCGCCCTGGCGGTTTCGCCCGAGGTGATCCTGATGGACGAGCCCTGTTCGGCGCTCGATCCCATCGCCACCGCGCATATCGAGGAATTGATCGACGAATTGCGCGAGGAATACACCATCGTGATCGTCACCCATTCGATGCAGCAGGCCGCCCGCGTGTCGCAGCGCACCGCCTTCTTCCATCTCGGCATCCTGGTGGAGACCGGCGACACCAAGACCATCTTCACCAATCCCAGCGACGAACGCACCCAGGGCTATATCACCGGCCGCTTCGGCTGAGTTGCAACGAGGAACAGCGACCATGACGCAGAAGCATACCGTCAAGGCTTACGACGACGATCTCAAGCGGCTGGGCACCATGGTGGTGCAGATGGGCGGCATGGCCGAATCGCAATTCGCCGCCGCCATCGAGGCTTTGGTGAAGCGCGATTCCGAAAAGGCCAGCACGGTGGTGCAGGGCGACGCCAAGGTGGATGCGCTGCGCAACCAGCTGGACGAATTCGCCATCGACCTGCTGGCGCTGCGCCAGCCGATGGCGCTGGATCTGCGCCTGATCGTTTCCGCCTTGCGGATTTCCTCCGAACTCGAGCGCATCGGCGATTACGCCAAGAACGTCGCCAAGCGTTCGCTGGTGCTGAACCAGTCGCCGGTGGTGCGTCCGGTCAGCGCGGTACCGCGCATGGCCGCGCTGGTGCAGGCGATGTTCAAGGATACGCTCGACGCCTATATCAGCCACGATGCCGCCAAGGCCGAAGGCGTGCTGCTGCGCGACGAGGAAGTGGACGACATGTACAACAGCCTGTTCCGCGAGCTGTTGACCTACATGATGGAAGACCCGCGTTCGATCACGGCTTGCACGCATCTGCTGTTCATCGCCAAGAATATCGAGCGCATCGGCGACCACACCACCAATATCGCCGAATTGATCGTTTATGCCGTGCGCGGCGAGATTCCGAAGGAAGAACGCCCCAAAGGCGAAAATGCCGATATCGCGGTGGCCGACAAGGCAGGAGAGTGACGCATGAGCGTGGCGCAAAAGCCCCGTGTGCTGGTGATCGAGGATGAAGCGGCGCTGCTCGCGCTGCTGCGCTACAACCTCGAAAAGGAAGGCTATACGGTGGATGAGGCGACCGATGGCGAGCAGGCTTTGCTCAAGGTGGCCGAACATTTGCCGGACCTGATCCTGCTGGATTGGATGCTGCCGCGCCTGTCCGGCCTGGAGGTCTGCCGCCAGCTTCGCCGCGACAGCGACGCCCGCAACGTGCCGATCATCATGCTGACGGCGCGCGGCGAGGAAGCCGATCGCGTGCGCGGCCTGGATGCCGGCGCCGATGATTACATCGCCAAGCCGTTCAGCCCCTCGGAATTGCTGGCCCGCATCCGCGCGGTGCTGCGCCGCATCCGTCCGGCATTGGCCGAGGAAGTGCTCACCTATGGCGGATTGGTGATGGATATCGCCACGCATAAGGTCACGCGCAACAGCCGCGAGATTCATCTCGGCCCCACCGAATTCCGCCTGCTGCGGCATTTCCTCGAACATCCCGGCCGCGTGCTGTCGCGCGATCAACTGCTCGATGCGGTCTGGGGCCGCGACATTTATGTCGAGCAGCGCACGGTGGATGTGCATATCCGCCGCCTGCGCAAGGCGCTGAACGGCGACAACGAGGCGGATATCATCCGCACCGTGCGCTCCGCCGGCTATGCGCTCGAACTCGGCCAGCAGCCGGCTTACGGCGCGGCGTAAGGCTTACTGCTGCGCTTGCTGCTGCTGTTGGGCGGCGCGGCGCAGCGTTTCCCATTCGGCGAATTTCTCGCGCGGCGCGCCGGGCCGGGCGGCAGCGGTTTCCGCCGCCTCGATGCGCTTCCAGGCGGCGAAATCCAAAGCCGCCACAGCCTTGCCTTTCAGCCAGGCATCCAGCGCCGCCGAGCCGGGCTTGGCGGGCGCGGAATCGTCCGCGAAATCGGCCAGTATTTTGTCGGCCACCGCCTTGGCTTCGCTGCGGTTGGTGGGGATGGTGCCGGATGGGCCGCGCTTGGCCCAGCCTGCCGTGTATAGGCCGGGCGCGATCAAGCCGTCCTGATTGCTCAGGCGGCCGGCGGCATCGGGCGCGGGCAGGTCGCCGAAGCCGGCGGTGCGATAGCCGATGGCGCTGATCACGCTGCCCACGGCCAGCGGCGTTGCCGCGCCCTTGATGCGCAGGGCTTCCACGCGGCTGCCGCCGATGATGGCTTCCGGCACGGCATGGAACAGGAAATGCAGCCGGATCGGCTTGTCGTCGCTGCGCGCGGCATAGTCATGCAGAAGCTGTAGATTGCGCTCCTTCACCTTCAAATCGCCGCTGGCATCGGCGGGCAGCGCATCGGGCAGGTCGGCCTTGTTCATCACCGGGCGCACGCGCTCCAGCTTGCCGAGTTCGGCCAGTTCGGCGCTGGTGAAGTTGGCCTCGATGGGGCCGCGCCGGCCGATCAGGTAGATGTCTCGCAAGGCCGCCGATTGGATGCTGCCGGCGGCATGGGCGCAAAGATCGGCCGCCGCCATCTCCGCCGGCGTCTTGCTCAGCACGCGGGCGATATCCACCGCCACATTGCCCTGGCCGATGATCGCCACGCCCGGCATATCCAGCAAAGGCGACAGGCCGGCGAAATCCGGATGGCCGTTATACCAGCCGACGAAGGCCATCGAGCCGTAAACGCCCGGCAGGTCCTCGCCGGGAATCCCCAGGCGGCGATCCTGATGCGCGCCCACGGCCAGCACCACGGCATCGTAATAGCCGCGCAGAACCGCCAGCGGCAGCGCTTCGCCCACGGCTAGGTCGCCCAGGAAACGGATATTCGGGTTGCCGAACAGCCGGTCGAATTGCCGCGTGATCGCCTTGGTGCCTTGGTGGTCCGGCGCCACGCCGAACCGCGCCAGGCCATAGGGGCTGGGCAACCGCTCGAACACATCAATCTTCAGATCGGGGCGCTGGCGGATCAGGGCGTCGGCGGTGAACAGTCCGGCGGGTCCGCTGCCGACAATGGCGATGTGTTGCAGCACGGTTACGGTCCTCATGTTTTTACGCGCAGGGAGACTACCCAGCCGAAACCGGCCTTGCAATCCAGCCTGCCCGAGCCTAACACAATTACAACCAGGGTTTTGCAGTGACTGAAGCCGCTCCGACGCATCGTATCCTGAATTCCGCCGGCCAAGCGCCGCTGGTGCTGATCTGCGATCATGCCAGCAAGGTCGTGCCGCCTGAATTGCATGGCCTCGGCCTCACGCAAGAAGAAATTGCACGGCATATCGGCTGGGATATCGGCGCCGCGCGGCTCACCGAAATCCTGTGCCAGCGGCTGGATGCGCCGGGCTTCTGCTCGGCGGCGTCGCGCCTGGTGGTGGATTGCAACCGCGCGCCCGACGATCCCACCTTGATCTGCGAAGTCAGCGACGGCGTGGTGGTGCCGGGCAACCGCGATGTGGACGAAGCCGAGCGTCAGCGCCGGCTCGGGCTGTATTTCCATCCCTATCATCGCGCCGTTGCCGAGGCCGTGCAGCGCAAGATCGCGGCCGGGCCGAAAGCCGCGCTGCTCTCCATCCATTCCTTCACGCCGCGCATGAAGGGCCGCCAGCGCCCCTGGCATGTGGGCATATTGTGGGATCGCGATGCCCGCCTGCCGGTGCCGCTGATGCAGGCGCTGGGCGAGGAGCCGGGGATCGTGGTGGGGGACAACGAACCCTATAGCGGCCGCAGCCGCGCCGGCTATTCGATCCGCGCCCATGGCGAGGCGCATGATTTGCCGCATGTGCTGGTGGAAGTGCGCCAGGATCTGATCAGCGACGAAGCCGGCGTGCTGGAATGGGCCGATAGGCTGGAGCGTTGTTTCCGCCTGGCGCTGGCCGAGGCCGGCATTCTGCTGCAAGCCCGCAAGGCGGCCTGAGCCGATGGCCGATTTCACCATCGGCCTCGAGGAAGAATATCTGCTGGTCGAGCGGGGCAGCGGCGCGCTGGCCGTGCAGCCGCCGGCCGAAATGCTGATCGAATGCCAAAATTTAGTGGGCAGCCAGGTCAATCCCGAATTCCTGCAATGCCAG
Organism: Ferrovibrio sp.; assembly: GCA_041914045.1. Classification (GTDB taxonomy): domain Bacteria; phylum Pseudomonadota; class Alphaproteobacteria; order Ferrovibrionales; family Ferrovibrionaceae; genus Ferrovibrio. Next base: position 14,836 of record JAYSEE010000030.1, read on the forward strand.
ATCGAAGTGGCCACCGGCGTCTGCCGCGACATGGCCGAGGCGCGCGCCGAC
>JAYSEE010000030.1:14937-18710 GCA_041914045.1 Ferrovibrio sp.
AACTGGTGCGTCTGCGCGGCACGGTAGCCGGGGTGGCCGGCCGGCATGGCCTGGCGCCGATCGCCGCCGGCACGCATCCCTTCGCGCGCTGGGCCGATCAGCGCCATACCGACCGCCCGCGCTACGATGCGCTGGCGCATGATCTGGCCGGCGTGGCGCGCCGCTTGGTGATCTGCGGCCTGCATGTGCATGTCGGCATCGAAGACGAAGACCTGCGCATCGACCTGATGAATCAGGTCAGCTATTTCCTGCCGCATCTGCTGGCGCTTTCCACCTCCTCGCCATTTTGGCAGGGCGAGGAGACCGGACTGCATAGCTTCCGGCTTTCGGTCTTCGACAGCCTGCCGCGCACCGGCCTGCCGGAACGCTTCGAAAGCTGGAGCGAGTATCAGCGCATGGTGAGCCGCATGGTGCAGGCCGGGCTGATCGAGGATGCCACCAAGCTGTGGTGGGATATCCGCCCCTCGGCGCGGTTTCCCACCTTGGAATTGCGCGTTACCGATGTCTGCACGCGGCTGGACGACGCTATCAGCATCGCCGCCTTGTTCCGCTGCCTGCTGGCCATGCTGCTGCGGCTGAAGCAGGGCAATCAGCGTTGGCGGCTTTATGCCAATGCGCTGATCGACGAAAACCGCTGGCTGGCGGCGCGTTACGGCGCCAAGGGCGGGCTGGTGGATTTCGGCAAGGGCGAACGCCTGCCTTATGCCGGTTTGCTGGAAGAGATGATCGAACTGGTGCGCGAGGAAGCCGTCGCCATGGGCTGCCTGGCCGAGGTGGAGCGCGCCCGCGGCATCCTGGCGCGCGGCACTTCGGCGGATCGGCAGTTGCAGGTTTTCCGCGCCGCGCTAGATATAGGCAAGGACCGCGCCGAAGCCTTGCGCGATGTGGCGGCTTGGCTGGTCGCCGAAACGGTAAACTTCGCGATACCAGGAGGGGATGCAGCATGATCGACGACAAGACCCGCACCGAACTGGAAGCCGCCGCTTTCCGCAAACTGTTGGAGCATCTGCGCGGCCGCACCGATGTGCAGAACATCGACCTGATGAATCTGGCCGGCTTCTGCCGCAATTGCCTGTCCAACTGGTATCAGGAAGCCGCCGCCGCCGAGGGCGTGGCGCTGGATAAGATGCAGGCGCGCGAAATCATCTACGGCATGCCCTACCCGGAATGGCAGGCCAAGCATCAGAAAGAAGCCTCGGCAGAGCAGAAGGCGGCTTTCGCGGCGGCGTCTCAGGCTCATAAGCATTAAAAGCCGGGGATTAGCCTGTGGATAACTGCCGGGCGCGGTTCCGCTGCAATGCTTGGCGGCTATAATGCCGCGCTCCATTTTCTTCAGGGTTCGAGGATCGTCATGGCCACCAAGTTGAAGACCGGCAACTTCGCCGCAGACCAGCTGCGTCAGCTCGTCATGCGCATCGAGCGGCTGGAGGAAGAGAAGAAGGCGTTGGCCGACGACGTGAAGGAAGTCTATGCCGAGGCCAAGGGCCATGGCTTCGATGTGAAGATTCTCCGTCAGGTGATCCGCCTGCGCAAGATGGACCGCGCCGATCTGGCCGAACAGGAAGAATTGCTCGATCTCTACATGGGCGCCCTCGGCATGGAAGCCGAGGCGGCGGAATGACATGCCGCGCCGCGCAGCTCAGCTTCTAGGCTTGCTGGCGGCGCTGATCGTATCGCCCGCTGTTGCCCAGCCGGCGCCGCAGCGACCGGTTACCGACGACGCCCAGGCCTGCGTGCAGATTGCCAATCTCACCGAATATAACTGGCCGATCCGCATCAAGCGCGAGGGCAGAGTGCATTCCACCGTGGGCGCGAAGCCACGCGAGGTGCAGCGATATTGCGCGCCCGACCGGCTGGGGCCCGGCGAGTTCATCTATGTGGTGCTGCTCTCATCCTGGTTTCCGCTCGGCGAATGCAAGCTGCGCAATCGCGGCACCATGGAAATCTACCGCGAAGCCAGCAGCGAAACCGATAGCGGCGAAGTCACCAAGGTGAAGTGCTACGAGGGCCGGTGAGCCTGGCTCGCGTCAGGCATGGACTCCCGCTTGCGCGGGAGTGACGGCTGGAGTTTTTTTCGTCATGCCCGCGTAAGCGGGCATCCATCCATGGGCAGCCGCGTTGCGTCAGGCCTGTCCGCTTGCCTGTTGATTCTCCAGCCATCGCTTGATCAGCGGCAGCACCGGCGCCGGTTTGCGCGCCCAGCGGAAATGGTCGATGCCCTCGAAGCCCAGCGCCTTCGGGTCGATATGATGCCGCTCCAGGTTGGCTTTCGGCATCTTGTTCACCAGGCCGTCGAAAGCCCGGCGCGAGGCGAAGAAATCGCCTTCCAACGAGATGCCCAGCACCGGCAGGGTCACGTTGCGCAAGGCCGGCTCGTAATCCAGGCGCGGCTTGCCCGCCATGAAACGCCCGGTGCGGGCCTGGCGCGCCCAATCGGCCATCACCGTGCGCGCCTCGCGGCCGGCGAAGCGGAACGCCTTGCCGGGGAAATGCCCAGCCAGCCGGGCGGATAACCCGGCCGCCTGGGTGAACAGCAGAAAGCCGAAGCCCCACAGCCGCCAATGCACCGAGGAGCAGGCGATCAGGATCAGGCCATCCAACTCGGCCTCGTATTGGCTGGCATAGAGGCAGCTCACCTGCGCGCCCAGGCTATGGCCCAGCAGATAGAAGCGGCTGCCGGGAAAGCGCGCCTTCATGGCGGCCACGGCCTGCGGCCAATCCTCGTGCACCATATGGTGATAGCCGAAATCGTAGCCCCAGCCCGGCCGGCGCGCATCGTCATGCGCTTCATGGCCGCGCAATTCGGCGATGCCGGCATGACATCCCGCATCCCGCAGAGCCTCCGCCAGCAAGCGATAATAGCTCGCGCGCACGCCCATGGCCGGCTGGATCAGCACGACAGGCGCGGCGGGATTTTCATTGGCAAAGATTTCGACCGCGAAACGGCCGCCATCCTTGCGGTGCAGGGTGAGAGCGTCAGTCATGGCGGCCATCAAGCCATGAAGCTCAAAACGGCGCAATTGCCTTTTCGGCTATGCCCCAGCGTCATGCCGTTAGGGAATTACTCCGCTGCACTGGCCATTACTCCGCAGCACTCGCTTGCGGGGTCGGATTGCGGAAAGCCTCCAGCAGCTTGGCCTGCTTGTCCTGCGCCTGTTGCAGGTGGCGCAGCTTCACATGGCCATAGCCGCGGATGTCTTCCGGGATGCCGGCAAGCTGCACCGCCAGGGCGTGATTGTCCGGCGTCAGCTTGCCGGCGATATCCTGCACCAACGCGAAGTAATCCGCGATCAGCTTGCGCTCCATCTGGCGTTCCTCGGTATAGCCGAAGATATCCAGCTTGCTGCCGCGCAGGCCCTTGAACTTCGCCAGCAGGCCGAACGCCTTCAGCATCCAGGGGCCGAAGCGCATTTTCTTCGGCACGCCGGTCTGCGGATCGGCATGGGCCATGATCGGCGGCGCGAGATGGAATTCCAGGCTGAAATCGCCTTCGAATTGCGCATTCAGCTTCTGCAGGAAATCGCCATCGGTATAAAGCCGGGCTACTTCGTATTCATCCTTGTAGGCCATCAGCTTGTAGCCATAGCGCGCCACGCTTTCCGCGAAGCCGGTAAAGCCCTTGGCTTTTTCCGCCTCGGCCTTGCGCGCAAGCTCCACCAGCGCCTTGTAGCGTTCGGCGTAAGCGCGGTCCTGGTATTTCACCAGGCGCTCGTAACGGTCGGTCATGATCTCGTCCGCGCCGCTGGCGAAGCGCTGGAATTCGGCCGGCGGAA
>JAYSEE010000031.1:0-18543 GCA_041914045.1 Ferrovibrio sp.
CCTGGTGCATGACGGCCAGCCGATCATCGAATCGACCGTCATCAACGAATATCTGGACGACGCCTTTCCTGAGCATCCGTTGCGTCCGCAGGCCGCGACACAAAGGGCGCAAATGCGCCTATGGTCGAAACGCATCGACGATCTTATCCACCCGGCTTGCGGCACTCTCACCATCGCTGCCGCGGCAGGGCTCAGAGTAGAGAAAATTCGCGGCATGGGACAAACCATCGGGCAATACGTGGCCCAGATTCCCGATGCCAAACGCCGCGCCCGCCAAATGGATGTGCTCAGCAACGGCATGCGGGCCGAGGGCGTTTTGCCAGCCTTCCGCAGCTATGAGGCGCTGCTGGCCGACATGGAAGCGGCGCTTGGCGCTTCGCCTTTCCTGGTCGGCGGGCAAATCAGCCTCGCCGACATCAATATCCTGCCCTATATCCTCCGTCTCGACATGCTCGGCATGAATGCGGCTTTTTCCGGAAAGCCGGCGCTATCCGCGTGGTACGAAAGAATGCGGGCGCGCCCGTCATTCGCCGCGATTACCGGCCATATCAAGGACGAGGACAGCGCCGCCATGCTGGCCTATGGGCAACAGGCGTGGCGGGAATTGCAAGCTCTCGCCGCCTAGAGCGGCGGCGGCCGAGGCGCATCATTCATCTCTTATAAATATCGCCAAAACCGTGCGGCTTAAGGTTTTTGCGGCATCCTGGCATTTTTGCAAATGCCTGCGGCAAAGCATCCTTCCGTAAGCATGAACGCCGGCGCCCGCAACAAGCCGATCAAGATTCCCGCCGCATAGGGCGACCAGGCTTTATCGCGCAATCCCATGATGCCCTCGCATCGCAGATAACAAGGCCCCGATACCGCATATGTAAAATGTTGTTCTTTGATATCAATTAAAACTTGAATCTAACCGCAAGGCGAAAGCAAACGGCCTTGCCGCCACGTCCGGTCCGCATGGCCAATAGCGGAAAACAAATTTTAGTAAGCATGATAATTAAAACGCAAATCATTATTAAACGTAGTTTTAATATTCAAAAAAAGATCGCAAAAAAGCATGCGTTGGGTAGCCCGCCGCGCCAAAATAAGTAAACTCTAACAAGGCTTCCCTAACGGAAAGGATGGGGAAGCCCGCCCGTACCGCCGCCTTGTCCGCCGCCTTGGCCCTGGCGGCAAAATCCCTTTTTGATTTCCCCCCTGCACCTCGTGATTTGCCCGCATTCAACAGGCACAGAAGGGTTAATCCCGGGCTAACGCCCCAAATCCCGGACGCTGATTAGAATGATCTCAAAAATGCATCCGCTGTTCAAGCCGGCGCTTTATGCGGCCTCGATTTTTGCGGCTACGGCGGCGCTTGTCGTTCTCGTTGCGGTGCAAACCGAACGCTCGGTGGCGAAACTCGAGGCCGACCACAACAAAATCCATGCGGAAAAAATATTCGCCGAAATTCAAAACGCCATTGAAGGCAGACTGAAGACGTTGCGGATTTTCCAGTCCGTGCTGAACAACGCCCCTGGCGATATTCTCGACGATTTCGAAAAATACTCGCCCCTGCTGCATGAAGGTTTTCAGGGCATAACAGCGATCAATTTCATTGATCCGAATCAGGTTATCGTCCGCGTGTGGCCGGAAGCGGCCAATCAAGCCGCGCTTGGCCGGCGTGTTGGCGAAAGCGCCGCGGTGCAAGCATTGCTGGACCAGGCCCGCCTATCGCGCAAAGCGATGGCGACGCGCACCGTGTCGCTGTTCCAGGGCGGCCAAGCCATCGTGCTGTATTTCCCGATCCATCGGAGCGACGCCTTCGAAGGCTTCTTGAATGTCGTGCTCGACTTCAACAGCCTCTCCAAGATCATTCAAAGCCGCGCGCCCGAGGCTTTCACCTTCGGCATGCGCGATGCGGATGAAAGCGACGGCCAGACTGAAAAGGCCGCTGCCGATGCGCACGACGCCTTCGATTTCATCTTGAACATATTGAACCAGGCGTTTCGCCTGAAGATCGAGATTGCGACGCATCCGACCGAACTCGATCTGCCGAAGATCGAATTGATTTGGGGATTGATCAGCGCCGCGATTCTTGCCGCCGGCGTATTCGTCTACTACGCGCTGCACAACAAAGCCCGGCGCCTGAATGCGATGATATCGGGCATATTGAACACCGCGCCGACGGCAATCCTGGCGCTGGATGCGGATCGCAAGATCGCGCTTTTCAATCCGGCCGCCGAGGCGATGTTCAAATCCTCGGCGCAGGACGTGATCGGCAAGCCGCTGGATCAATTGATCCCGAGCCGCTTCCGCTCGATCCACCGGCATCATGTGGAGGGGTATGCCCAGAATGCGAATTTCCATCGCATCATGGGCGATTGGCGCACCATCCGAGCCGTCAGATCGACCGGCGAGGAATTTCCCGTTCTCGTGTCGATAGGCAAAAGTTATTTCGAGAACGGCGACATAATCACCGCCGTGCTGCGGGATATGAGCGAAGAAGCGGAAACCCAGCAGAAACTTATCGACCTGGCCACGGAGCATCGGAGACAGGCGGAATTGGCCGAGGCGGCGAATCATGCGAAAACCATGTTCCTGGCGACGATGAGCCATGAGCTGCGCACGCCGCTGAATGCGATCATCGGTTTCTCGGAAATGATGGTGCAGGAGATTTTCGGGCCGCATGGCAATCCGAAATATAAAGCCTATGCCGCCGATATCGCGGCGAGCGGAAGGTCGCTGCTGGAGCTGATCAACGATATCCTCGACCTCTCGAAGATCGAGGCCGGCGCCTACAGCTACGCCATCGAGGATTTTCCGATCCAGCCCAACATCGAGGAATGCAGCCGCATCATTTTTCCGATGGCGAAGAACAAGGATATCTCGCTCACCGTAGCGGCGGGCAGCAGGCCGGTCATGGTCCGGGCCGATAAACGCGCGGTCAAACAGGTGCTGTCCAACCTGCTCTCGAATGCGATCAAATTCACCAACAAGGGCGGCGGCGTGAGCGTTGCCATTACCAGGCTGCGACCGGATGCCATCGAAATCTGCGTCGAGGATACCGGCGTGGGCATCAGCGAAGCCAATCTCGCCACCCTAGGCCGGCCCTTCGTGCAGATCCGCGACAGCTTCGTGGCGAATGAAAAAGGCACCGGCCTGGGCCTGGCGATCAGCCGACAGTTGCTCGAAGGCATGGGCGGCTCGCTGCGCATCGAATCCCGCGTCGGCTACGGCACCAAGGTCTATTTCACCCTGCCGATGGCCAGCGAGCCGGCGGCCTGACCGCGGCTCCAGCTGCTAACTTATTGATTTTTCAAAAATTCGAATTTGCGCTGGAATTGGTGGAGCCGAGGGGAATCGAACCCCTGACCTCCTCATTGCGAACGAGGCGCTCTCCCATCTGAGCTACGGCCCCAGCGCTATTCAGGCCCGCATGGCCGGGACGGGGTCCGGGCCGGCAGGCGGCATGCTTGTAGCCAAGCCGGGGCGCTTTGTCTATCCCCCCGCTGGCCCCCTGCTCGGGAAACTGCGGTTTGCCCCGGAACTGCCGACCGGAGTTGCCTTTGCCGGGCGCAGCCGGCCGGAGTTGCCTTTACCGGGCGCAGCCGGCCGGAGTTGCCTTTACCGGGCGCAGCCGGTATGTGATGGATCGGTTCCGGGCCATGGGCGAGAGGAAGGGCGATGTTTGCGTTGATCTGGCTGATCGACACGCTGATCGGGCTGTATATCTGGCTGCTGATCGCCTCGGCCGTGCTGAGCTGGCTGGTCGCCTTCAATGTGGTGAACACCCGCAACCGCGTCGTCTATATCGTGGGCGATTTCCTTTACCGCGTCACCGAGCCGGCTTTGCGGCCGATCCGCCGCGTGCTGCCCAATCTGGGCGGCCTGGATATCTCGCCGGTGCTGCTGATCCTGCTGCTGCTGTTCCTGCAGAACTTGCTGCTGCGCGATATCGCGCCGGCCCTGCTGCGGGGCGCCTGATTTCACCGCCCTGGTTCATTGCCGGCGATGGGCTGCGCCTGCGGGTGCGGCTGACCCCGAAGGCCGGCCGCGACGCCGTGGAAGGCATCAAGCCCACCGCCGATGGCGGCAGCGAAATCGCCGTGAAAGTGACGGCCGTGCCGGAGAAGGGCCGCGCCAACGACGCCCTGCTGCGGCTGCTGGCCAAGCAGCTGCATGTGGCGGCCGGCCAGCTGAGCCTGGCCGCCGGCGCCGCCGACCGGCACAAGCAAGTGGCCCTGGCCGGGCCGCCCGAACAATGGCTGGACAGGCTGCATGCCTGGCTGCTGCCGCACGGCCTGAACGACTATATGTGAAAGAGGGGTAAGCCGATGTCTGCAATCCTGATCGAAGGCAAGCCGATCGCGCTGGATATCCGCGCCGAGGTTGCCGCCAAGGTGAAGCAATTCCAGGCCAGGCTGGGCCGCGCGCCCGGCCTGACCGTGGTGCTGGTGGGCGAGGATCCGGCCAGCCAGGTCTATGTGCGCAACAAAGGCATCCTCACCCGCGAAGCCGGCATGGTGTCCGATGAGATCCGCCTGCCGGCCGAGACCGCGCAATCCGACCTGCTGGCCCTGCTGGCGAAACTGAATGCCGATCCGCTGGTGGATGGCATCCTGGTGCAGATGCCGCTGCCGCCGCATATCGACAGCCAGGCCGTGGTGGCCGCCATTGATCCGGCCAAGGATGTGGATGGCCTGCATCCGGTGAATGCCGGCTATCTGGCCCAGGGCATCGAAGCCCTGGTGCCCTGCACGCCGAAGGGCTGCATGATCATGCTGGATCGCATCAAGGCCCAGGTGGCCAAGGCGGAAGTAGCCGGCGCCAGCGCGCTGGTGATCGGGCGTTCGATCCTGGTGGGCCGGCCGATGGGCGCGCTGCTGCTCAGCGCCAATGCCACCGTGACCATGGCGCATTCGCGCAGCCGCGATCTGCCGGCGCTGTGCGCGGAGGCCGATATCGTGGTGGCCGCCGTGGGCAAGCCGGAGATGGTGCGCGGCGAATGGCTGAAGCGCGGCGCCGTGGTGATTGATGTGGGCATCAACCGCATTCCCGCCGATGGCGGCAAAACGAAGCTGGTGGGCGATGTGCATTTCGCTTCCGCCGTGGAAGTCGCCGGCGCCATCACGCCGGTGCCGGGCGGCGTGGGCCTGATGACCACCGCCTGCCTGCTGCAAAACACGCTGGACGCCGCCTGCCGGCGCGAGGCCGTTGCGCTGTAAGCCTCAATCCTGCGGCGGTTCGCCGGTATCGGCGAGCCGCTTCACGGTTTCGAGCAGGCGCTGGCGCAGATCGTCGGCATCAATGGCGTTGAAATGCTCCATCAGCAGGGCCTGCTCTTCCGCCGTCGCATTCTCCTCGCCCACGGCAAGATCGGGCGCGCCCGCCGCGCTTTCCGCGATCAGCAGATGCAGCGGAATCGCCAGCGGCTGCGCGATGCGCGTCAGCAGGCCGCGCGAGATTTCCAGCGCGCCGGATTCCACCGCCCGCATCTGATGCTCCGACAGGCCGACGCGCTCGGCCAGCGCATTGCGCGACAGGCCGCTGAATTCCCGGAATACCCGGATGCGGGCGCCGATGACCTGGCGCCAACGAAATGCCGTATCGGCTTGGGCGGACTTGCAGCTTTCCGGGGACGCCATCACTTCACTCGCTCGATCTACATCATCGGATACTGCCAAGAGGATGCAAAATTCTCAATGCCGACCAAGGCGGCGCGCAGTATCCTCTGCCGATATGGATATCGTCCAGCCGGCGAACCGCCGCTTGTCACAAAAGGCCGGTCTGCCGCGTCCTTGCTGCCGAAACGCCGAAAGACCGAATCCGAATCAGGTCGAACAAGGAGCAAGGCAATGTATGCATCGGATATATCCCACCCTGGAAACGTATCATCCGGCGATGGCCTGCAATGCGCGCTGGTCGGCGTGCGGGCATGAACACGGATTCCCGGCAAACAGATTCCGGGCCAACGGAGCGCGGACGATTCGAACGGCATCGCGCACAGACCAGCCTGCCGGTGCGCCGCTTCATGCAGGCGGCAAGGCGACGGCGGCCGCAATGCGATTGGCGGCGCCGAACGCTGCATGCGCTCCTTCATCGGCATCACCCGCAAACAGCCGCCCGGCCTGCGGCTGCATGAATGCCTGATCAACGGCCAACCCGGCTTCGTCACCCATCTCGACGCCAGCCGGTAAGCGCGATCTCGCTGGCGCTGCGCGAAGGCGCGATCCAGACGATCTACATCATCCGCAACCCCGACAAGCTGCGGCATCTGATGCCGCTGTTAGGCGCGATCCGGCATTGACCTGGACCCGCCGCCCCGGCAAACTCGCCTCAGGTGGGTACGCGCATCGTATTCCAAGGGGGAAGTTTTCATGTCCTGGCTTGTTTCCCGCCGTGCCGCGGCCGGCGCGGGTTTTCCGGCTATGCTTGCCGCGCCCAGCCTCGTTCTCTTCGCCGCCGTTTTTTTCGCGACAACTGGCTATGCCCATACCGCCCAGGCCCATACCGCTGGCATGCCGGGCCATGAGCATGGCCTGCTGAGCGGCGCCTTTTTCGGCGGCCTTGGCCATCCCTTCGGCGGCCTCGATCATCTGCTGGCCATGCTGGCCGTGGGCATCTGGGCCATGCAGCAGGGCGGCCGCGCCCTGCTTGCCGTGCCGGCCGCCTTCGTGATCGGCATGGCGGGCGGCTTCATGCTGGGCCAAGCGGGCATCGCCATGCCGCTGACGGAAACCGGCATCGCGCTTTCGGTGCTGGCCTTCGGCTTGGCCCTGGCCTTGGCGCTGCGGCCGCCTTTGCCGCTGGCGCTGGCGGCCACCTTGCTGTTCGCGTTGTTCCACGGCCATGCCCATGGCGCGGAAATGCCGGCGGATGCATCCGCCCTGCTTTATGCCGGCGGCATGCTGGCCGGCACCGCTTTGCTGCATGGCCTGGGCATCGCCCTGAGCCGGATGCTGGGCAGCCGCGAGCAGGCGGCAAGCCTGCTGCCGCGCGCGGCGGGCGTCGCGTTCGCCCTGGCGGGCAGCGCCCTGCTGCTGGCTTAAAAGCAGCCAAGGACTGGCCCGCCGGCTAGCGGCGGGTCACTCCCTGTATTTGCGGATGGCGACGCTGAGCGCGTCGAGCAATTGCGATTCGGTTTTGCCGCCGCCGCCCTGAATGCGGTTGGCCATCACCACGTAAAGCGCGTCGATCTGCGCCGCGATGATGTCGAGCTGGATATCGGTGGGATCGTCCATGCCCTGCACGAAATCGTTCAGGGATTTGGCGAAGGCGGTGAGCAGCGGAAATTTGAACATCGCGCCCATGCCCTTGATCTCCAGCGAGATCGAGCGGATTTCGCGCATGTAGCGCAGGGCTTCGGCGCCGCCGCCGATCTCGCCCAGGGCAGCGCGCAGCTGCTTGAGCTTATCGGCAACCTCGACGGTGAAATTGTCGGTCGCCTTCTCCACCACCTTCTCGAGCTTCTGCACCACTTCGGGCTCGAGCTGCAGGGAGAAACCGCGCTTGAAATTCACCGCCTTGCGCTTCAGCTCCTGCGGCGGCGGAATGAATGTCGGTCGTTTGGCCAAGCGGGAAACTCCTTCCCAATCAGCTTACCAAAAATTGCCGCGGGCTTGCACCCTTTCGGACGCGCCTTGATGCAACAGCGAAAAAATCAGCGGCGGCCGTTGTCGTCGGGATCGGCCCGGCGTTCGGGGCCGGCATAATTGCTGTCGCGTTTGCGGCGGCGATCGGGACCGAAATAGCCGTCGACGCGCACGAATTGCCGCGGCCGCGCAATGGCGGTGGCAAGGCGGGTATAGAAGCTTTGCACCGTGTAAGGCTTTGCGACGAATTCGTTCACACCCGCATCGCGGGCGCGCACGACATATTCCTCCTCGGAATTCGCCGTCATCATGATCACCGGCAGCATGCGGTTGGACGAGGCCGGATCGTTGCGAATCCAATAAACCAGATCCATGCCGGTATGCTCGGCCTGCAAATCCCATTCGGTGATCAGCACGTCGGTGCGATTCTGACGGATGATGGCAATGGCGCTATCCATGGTGCGGGCGCGGTCGATATGATGCGCGTCGAGCGTGACCAGCACGTCGCGGATCATCGAACCCATCAGACGATTCGGATCGACCACCAAAAAATTGACTTTGGAAAAGTCGATCTTTTCCATGCTCATGGTACGCAGCCCTTCTTCGTACCGCCCGAGGGGTATGCCGGCCGCCCCGGGGGATCGAAATACATCGCTTCGGCAGATAGACGGTTCGATCCGTTACGCGCCGCAGTTGCTTTATATCTTTGCATTAAACGGCCCCGATACAAGGGTCAAGCGGATGTTTTGGGCTTGGTTAACAGCCGGGGGTAACGGATGGCCGACTTTTCTAATTCACCGGGGAGTTGAATCCGCTGGGGGCCGGATCGATCACCCGCATGCCGCGCCGCTGGATTTCCAGGATGGCCAGGCCGCGCTCGACAATGCCATCCGGCCGGAAACGGAAAATCCCATCATAGCCGGCGAATCCGTCGGGATTATTGAGCGCCGCGTCGGCGAAAGGCCGGCCGGCGGAGGCCGATGCTTCGGCGGCGGCCGGCGCCGGCTGCCGCGCCAGCACCCCGGCAAGCGCGGTGGCATCATAGGCCAAGCTGGCCAGACGCGGCGGCCGGCGGCCGAAGCTTTGCTCGAATCTTTTGCGGAATTCCTCGAATCCTTCCGGCTGCGGGGCCGCGAACCAGCCGCCCTGAAGCGCCGGTTCATTGCCCAAGGCCGGATCGTCCCACAGCCCGGTGCCGATCAGGCGGATCTGGCGCGGGTCGATATCGAAATAGGGCAGCAGCGGCGCCAGGGCGCGCAGCCGGGCGCCGCCTTCCGGCAGCAAAATCGCATCTACCTGGGGATGCAGCGCGGTTTCACTGCCTGCGGTAGCGGATTGACTTGCAGCCTGGCCCTGCTGGCCGCCGCCCTGGTTGCCCAACGCGCCCGCAATAGTAGGGCGCGCCGCCACATCCTCGGCCGAGCCATGGCGCGGCGGCAGCGCCCGCAGCGCGGCGGCAAATCGCCGCACGCTGGGCGTAAGGTCGGGGCTGTCGGCCGGATAGCGCTCCTGCACCGCCAGCGAACCGGTCAGCGCATTGACGGCGGCCTGAGCCACCGCTTCGCCATAGGGCGAATTCGGCGCCAGCAGCGCATAGCGCACATAGCCGCGCGAACGGCCATAGGCCAGCACGCGCTCCACCTGCTGATCCGGCGTGAAGCCCAGCAGATAGGTGCCGCCGCCAGCGACATTGCGATCGGTGGAGAAGCTCAGCACCTTCACGCCGCGTTCGCGCGCCAGCGGCGCCACGGCGGCAACCGAAGCCGAGAAAAGCGGCCCGATCAGAATATCCACGCCTTCGGTAAGCAATTCCCGCGCGGCGCGGGCAGCCGTCTCGGGCTGGCCTTCGGTATCGCGCGGCAGCAGCAGCAGGCGTTCATCCTTGAGATCGAACAAAGCCATCTGCGCGGCATCCAGCAAAGCCCGGCCCAGCCCGGCGCTGGGGCCGGAAAGCGGCGCGAGAAAACCGATGCGCACCGCCTCGGCCTGGCTGGGCGGCACCAGACCCGGCGCAGGCCCTGGCGCCGCCATCGCGGCCGGGGCCTCAAGCGGCCTGGCCTCCACCGCGGCGGCAGGGGCTGGATTGGGCGGCGCGGCGGCGGGAGCGGCCGCCAGCGGCGGCGCAGCCGGCGGCTGTGCAGCCGCCGGCGGTTGGTGGCCGGCGGGCGGGGCCGCCCCCCCCCCGGGGGGGCGCCGGCCGGGGACTTGTTAGCTGATGGTGTCGATCAGGCCGGGCAGCGAGGCGCGGCCATCCTGGCAGCCGGTCAGGGCCGAGATTGCCAGCAGGCTAAGGCAAACCGTAAGGTAGGCTTTCATCAATACCACGCTTTACCTTTGGAACCGCTTCGCTTTGACCGAATCCGACTTACCGCTCTCTACCGCCGCCGCTGCTGGCGCCGGCTTGGCCGCCCGCATCCGGGCCGCCATGGCCGGCGAAGGCCTGCAGGATCGCTTCACCCCAGGTTTATATCTGGTGGCGACGCCCATCGGCAACGCCGCCGACATCACGCTGCGCGCCCTGGCCCTGCTGGATCAGGCCGATTTGATCGCCTGCGAGGATACCCGCACCAGCGGCACCCTGCTGCGCCGCTATGGCATCGGGGCCAGACTGACCCCCTATCATGACCATAATGCGGCGGAAGCCCGGCCTTTGCTGCTGCGCCGGCTGACCGAGGGCGCCATCGTGGCGCTGATTTCCGATGCCGGCACGCCGCTGATTTCCGATCCCGGCTACAAGCTGGTGCGCGAGGTTGTGGAAGCCGGCCTGCCGGTGACCGCCCTGCCCGGCGCCTCCTCGCCGCTGGCCGCGCTCTGCCTGGCCGGGCTGCCCAGCGACCGTTTCCTGTTCGCCGGCTTTCCGCCCGCCAAGGCCGGGGCCGCCGAAACCTGGCTGGCCGGCCTGGCGCAGACCGAAGCCACCCTGGTGCTGCTGGAAAGCCCGCACCGCCTGCCCGAAGCCCTGGCCCGCGCCGCCCGCATCCTGGGCGGCGGCCGCGAAGCCGCCGTGGCCCGCGAGCTGACCAAGAAATTCGAGGAAGTGCGGCGCGGCAGCCTGGACGAACTGGCCGCCCATTATGCCGAAGCCGGGCCGCCCAAGGGCGAAGTGGTGCTGGTGATCGGCCCGCCGCCGGAAGGCAGCGCGGCGACGGCGGCGGAAGACCTGGACGCCATGCTGCGCAAGGCCCTGCTGCATGCCTCGGTGAGCGAGGCCGCCGCCAGCGTGGCCGCCGCCAGCGGGCGGCGCAAGCGCGAGGTCTATGCCCGCGCTTTGGAGTTGGCCGCCGAAATGAATGGGGCTGCCGGGATCAAGCATGGCGAAGCCGGATAAAAGCCGCGCCCTGCGCTGGCGGGCCGGCCGCCGGGCGGAAAATCTGGCCGCCTGGTGGCTGCGGCTGCATGGCTATCGCATCCTGGCGCGGAATTTCCGCCATGCCGGCGGCGAAGTGGACCTGCTGGCCCGGCGCGGCGCTATTCTGGCTGCGGTTGAGGTGAAATGGCGGCCCGATCTGGATCGCGCGGCGGAAGCCATCTCGCCCCGGCAAAAGCATCGCATCGGCCGCGCCGCTTCGGTATTCTGGGCCGGGCAGCCCGACGCCGCGAAACTGACCCTGCGCTTCGACGCCCTGCTGCTTGCGCCCTGGCGCTGGCCGCACCATATCCGGGATGCTTGGCGCCCTGAAACCTGAGCCAGCGAGCCGAACCTGACCCAGTGAGCCGAATCTTTCGCGAGGAGTTCGTTCCGTGATGCCGCACCGCTTCCCCAAGACCGCTTACCGCCCCGCGACCTTCGCCCTCCTGGCGCTGCTGGCCGCCGCACCCGCGCTGCAAGGATGCGTGGGCGCGGTGATGGGCGCCGGCGCCGCCGTGGGCGTGGCCGCCGCCGAGGAACGCGGCGCCAAGAATGCCGCCAACGACAAGGGCATCCAGCTCGCCATCAACGAACGCCTGCTGCAAAAGGACCTGTCGCTGTTCGGCAAGGTGGAAGTGACGGCTTACGAGGGCCGCGTGCTGCTGACCGGCGTGGTGCAGAAGCAGGAAGACAGCGACGAAGCGGCCAAGATCGCCTGGGCCAATGGGCGCGTGAACGAAGTGTTGAACGAATTGCAGATCGCGCCCAGCGGCAATCTGCTCGATTCCGCCAACGATACCTGGATCACCAGCCAACTGCGCGTGAAGCTGACCGGCGATGGCAATATCGTCGACATCAATTATTCCATCGACACGGTGAACGGCATCATCTACCTGAACGGTCTGGCGCAGAACGAAACGGAATTGCAGCGCGTGACCGATCATGCCCGCACCATCAAGGGCGTGCGCCGCGTGGTCAGCCATGTCTGGCTGAAGACCGACAGCCGCCGGCGGCCCGTCTAATGCCCCGCATGTTGCAGCGTGCGGCAGCGCAATGAGCGATACCGGCGCGATCGAAACGGCCCTGCGCGCGCTCGGCGCCGTGCCCGACGATCGCCTCGATATCGCCGAGGCCGCGCTGCTGATGGCGGCTCTGGACCGCCCGATGATGGATATCGCGCCCTATCGCCGGCATCTGAACGACATCGTCTCCGCCGTGGCGCATGAACAGGCCGGCGCGGAATGCATGGCGCGCGCCCTGGCGCTTTCAGGCACCATCGCCGGACGCTTCGATTATCGCGGCGACAACGAAACCTACGACGATCCGGCCAATGCCGATCTGATGCGGGTGATCGACCGCCGCATGGGCCTGCCGGTGGCTTTGGGGATTCTCTACATCCATGCCGGCCGCGCCCAGGGCTGGGCGGTGGACGGGCTGGATTTCCCCGGCCATTTCCTCATCCGCGTGAGCGGCGAGGATGGCAGCCTGGTGCTGGATCCCTTCCATGCCGGGCGCATCGCCGATCCGCCGGTGATGAACGATCTGCTGCGGCGGATCAGCGGCGAGCGCGAATTGCGCCCCGAGCATGTGCGGCCGATGCCGGCGCGCGAAGTGCTGCTGCGGCTGGCCAACAACATCAAGGCGCGCGCCTGGAAGGCCGGCGATGTGGATCGCGCCGCCGACATGCTGGAACGCATGCTGATGGTGGCGCCGGATTTCGCCCCGGCCTGGCGCGAACTGGGCCTGGTGGAAGACAAGCGCGGCCGCATCCGGCAATCCATCGCCGCCACCGAACGCTTCCTGATCCTGTCCGGCGACGATGCCGCGGTGCTTGAGGCGCAAGCCTTCCTCAGGCACATTCGCCTCCGCCTGAACTGAAAAACCCGCATACAGCAACCAGCCCAAAAACCAACAACGAGGATGGCCGCCATGGCGTTGAAAGTGGCGATTCAAATGGACCCGATCGAGAGCATCGACTTCGATGGCGACTCGACTTTCGTGCTGGGCCTGGAAGCCGAGGCGCGCGGCTATGCCCTGTGGCATTACCTGGCGAAGGATTTGAGCTTCCACGACCGCCGCGTGCTGGCCCGCGCCCGCCCGCTGCGCCTGCGCCATGAGCGCGGCAATCATTACACGCTCGGCGCGCCGGAATTGATCGACCTGACCGAAATGGACGTGGTGCTGATGCGCCAGGATCCGCCTTTCGACATGTCCTACATCACCGCCACGCATATCCTGCAGCATATCCACCCCAAGACCCTGGTGGTGAACAACCCGGTGGCGGTGCGCAACGCGCCGGAGAAGCTTTACGTCACGCATTTCGACGGCTTGATGCCGCCGACCCTGATCTCATCCGACATGGAAGCCATCAAGGCGTTCCGCGACGAGCATAAGGACATCATCCTCAAGCCGCTGTTCGGCAATGGCGGCGCCGGCGTGTTCCATCTGCGGCCCGATGACGAAAACCTCGGCTCGCTGCTGGAGATGTTCACCAAGCTGAGCCGCGAGCCGGTGATCGTGCAGCGCTACCTGCCCGAAGTGCGCGCCGGCGACAAGCGCATCATCCTGATCGACGGCCGCCCGGCCGGCGCGGTGAACCGCGTGCCGGCAGCCGGCGAGGCGCGCTCCAACATGCATGTGGGCGGCGTGCCGAAGAAATCCGATCTGACCAGGCGCGAGATGGAAATCTGCGAGACCATCGGCCCGTATCTCAAGCGCGACGGCCTGATCTTCGTGGGCATCGACGTGATCGGCGATTACCTCACCGAGATCAACGTCACCTCCCCCACCGGCCTGCAACAGATCAACCGTTTCGACGGCAAGAAGCTGGAAGCGGAAATCTGGGACGCCATCGAGGACGCGCTGTCGCGCCGCGTGCTGGCTTAGGCGCTGGCTGGCCTCCCAGCCGTCCCATTCGTCATGCCCGGACTTGTTCCGGGCATCCATGGTTCAGCAGCGATGATGCATCGGGCGTGGACCACCGGATCAAGTCCGGTGGTGACGATTTAGGGTTGGCGAAGGCGCACCCTTACGCCCGCTTCTTGGCCTGGGGCATCGGGGCGTTGGCGGGCACCTGGCCGGCTTCCGGGTCGCGCAGCACATAGCCGCGGCCCCAGACCGTCTCAATGTAATTATCGCCCTCGGTGGCGTTGGCGATCTTCTTGCGCAGCTTGCAGATGAATACGTCGATGATCTTCAGTTCCGGTTCGTCCATGCCGCCATAGAGATGGTTGAGGAACATCTCCTTGGTCAAGGTCGTGCCCTTGCGCAGGCTGAGCAGTTCCAGCATGGAATATTCCTTGCCGGTGAGATGCAGCCGCTGGCCGCCCACTTCCACCGACTTGGCGTCGAGATTGACGGTCAGCTTGCCGGTGGTGATGGCGCTCTGCGCATGACCCTTGGCGCGGCGCACGATGGCGTTGATGCGCGCCACCAGCTCGTCCTTGTTGAAGGGCTTGGTGAGGTAATCGTCTGCGCCGAAGCCGAGGCCCTTCACCTTCTTATCCGGCTCGCCCATGCCCGAGAGGATCAGGATCGGGGTTTCGACCTTGGAGGCCCGCAGCTTCTTCAGCACGTCGTAGCCGTGCATGTCGGGCAGGTTCAGGTCGAGGATGATGATGTCGTAGTCGTAAAGCTTGCCGAGATCGAGGCCTTCCTCGCCATACTCGGTTTTGTAGACATTGAAGCCTTCATGGCCCAGCATCAGTTCGATGCTCTTGGCGGTGGCGGCGTCGTCTTCGATCAGCAATACGCGCATGGCATCCCCCTCGGATGTCTGTCGGACGGTCTTAAATTTTGCGCCTGATTCGGGCGAATTATGATGAAATCCAAGCCGACTTGCGGAAATGGCGGATTTCGAGCTTTCTGCGATTCGCTATAATTTACCATGGTTAACGAATAAAGTTAACAACCTATATTAAGCATGGCGTCTTAACCCGGTTTAAGGGATTCGGGGCTAGGCTAAAACCCCGAAAAGGATGGATTTCCCGGCCCAAGGAGTCGCGCGCCGATGCAAAGCCTGATGATGGAGCTGGACCGGATCAAGGACATGACCTTCACCGGTCGCGTGGTGTCGATCCAGGGCCTGCTGGTGGAGGTGGCCGGGGTGGAACGCTACCTGTCCATCGGCTCGCGCGTGCGGCTGCTGGCGCGCGACAATCGCGTGGTGGAAGGCGAGGTAGTGGGCTTCCGGCAAAATCGCGCGCTGCTGATGCCTTATGGCTCGCTGGAAGGCGTCGGCCTGGGCACCCGCGCGGTGGTGGCCGAGGAGCAGCCGGTGGTTTATCCGGATGTGAGCTGGCTGGGCCGGGTGATCGACGGCCAGGGCCGGCCGCTGGATGGCGGCCCGCCGCTGATCAACGGCATGCGGCCCTATCCTCTGCGCAACAATCCGCCGCCGGCCAATTCGCGCAAACGCGTGGGCGGCAAGATTGATCTCGGCATCCGCTCGATCAACACCTTCATCTCCTGCTGCCGCGGCCAGCGCATGGGCATCTTCGCCGGCTCGGGCGTGGGCAAATCCGTGCTGCTCTCGATGATGGCGCGCTATACCGAAGCCGATGTGAACGTGGTGGGCCTGATCGGCGAGCGCGGCCGCGAAGTGCAGGAATTCATCGAGGACGATCTCGGACCGGCCGGCCTTGCCCGCACCATCGTGGTGGTGGCCACGTCCGACGAAAGCGCGCTAGTGCGCCGCCAGGCGGCTTACATGACGCTCACCCTGTCGGAATTCTTCCGCGATCTCGGCTTGCAGGTGCTGTGCCTGATGGATTCGGTAACGCGCTTCGCCATGGCGCAGCGCGAGATCGGCCTGTCGGGCGGCGAACCGCCCACCACCAAGGGCTATCCGCCCACCGCTTTCGCCGAATTGCCGCGCCTGCTGGAACGCGCCGGACCGGGCACCGGCGAAGGCGGCATCACCGGCTTGTTCACCGTGCTGGTGGATGGCGACGACCATAACGAGCCCATCGCCGATGCCGTGCGCGGCATTCTGGATGGCCATATCGTGATGGAGCGCCGCATCGCCGAGCGCGGCCGCTATCCCGCCATCAACATCCTGCGTTCGATCTCGCGCACCATGCCGGGCTGCAATACCGAAACCGAAAACGCGCTGGTGAACCGCGCGCGGCAATTGATGGCGGCTTATGAGGATATGTCGGAACTGATCCGGCTGGGCGCCTATCGCATGGGATCGGACCCAAAGGTGGACGAGGCGATCCGCTATCAGCCGGCGCTGGAGGCTTTTCTCAAGCAGCTGAAAAGCGAACGCGCCGATCTGGATTCCTGCTACATGCAGCTGGCCGAAATCTTCGCCGCCGGCGATGCGAAACAATAACCGGAGCTGAACCATGCGCGGCATCGACGGGCTGATCCGGCTTTCCAAATGGACCTTGGATGAAAAGCGCCGCGTGATCGTGGATCTGGAAGTGCTGCGCGCCAACCTGGAACGCCAGATCCAGGCGCTGGACGAGGAATTGGAGCGCGAACGCAAATTCGCCGCCACCTCCACGGAAGCCGGTTTCAGCTTCGCCAATTACCGCCGGGTGAATCGCGAGCGGGTGGACCGCTTGATGGCCTCGCGCGAGGAAGTGATCGCCAAGATCGCGCTGGCGCAGGATGAAGTGAACGAAGCCTTCCGCGAATTGAAGAAATACGAGCTGGTGAAGGAAAGCCGGCTTGCCGCCGCCGCCCGCGAACAGGCACGCCGCGAACAGGCGGAACTCGACGAAGCCGGCCTGCAAGGCTTCCTGCGCCAGCATCAGGGCGACGAACAGCCCAACAGCACCGAACCCGCCGGCGGCAGGCGCTAAATTACGCCGTCAGCGCATTGCCGCCGGATTTGGCTTCCAATTCCGGGCTGGGCCAGGGGATCGGCGGTTCGCGGTCGTGGAACTGGATCATGCCGGTCATGCCGCCGATGGCCAGCGCATCCTCGAAAATCTTTTGCACATCGACGCGGAAGGCCGGGCCGAATTCGCCATCGGCGCGCAAGATCAGATCGAAACGCTTGTCGTTGAGAAAGCCGTCGAATTGCAGCGGCCCCATGCTTTCCAGCGTGAAGTCGATGATGAAGCGGGTTTGGCTTTGCTGCTTCTTCTTATCGCGGCGGCGGCGCATGAAAATCTGCACCGGCTCTACCCTGCCCTGCACCAGCATCGGCATGGTGAGCGCCTGCCAGTCGCTGTCGCCGCCGCGCTGGTTGAGCTTGCCGAGATCGCGGAAATCGTCGTCGAGCCGGCGCAGCAGATCCTCCCGCCCGGCCTCGCGCAGCACGCGGCTGGCCTCGCTGCCGAGCCAGGCCTGAGCATTGCCCAGCGCCGATGCCGCCATGAATTGCAGCGCGTTGGCCGCCAGCCGCGCATTGGGCTGCGGCAGGCTTTGCGCCAGGCGTTCGGCCAGATTGGGATTCAGGCTGCGCAGCGCATCAATGGTTTGCTGCATGGCGGGCCAGCCGGCCTGCAAACGCTGCATCACGCCCACCATGGGCATGCCGACCTGCGCTGCTGCAGCGCTGCCTGATCGCGTGAGGCCGGCAAGCTCCAGCGCCAATTGCGTGCCTGCCGGCAAGGGCTGCGGAAAATCCAGCGCAAGCAAACCTTGCGGCAGACGCAGCAAGGTTTGCCCCGCCGCATTCTGGCCCAAGGCGACGGCAATCGCAGTCGTTGCCGCCACCGGCGCCAATGGCTGGCCGGGCAAGGCGGCGGCGCGCACCACGAATTGCGCCTGTGCGCCGGGCGGCAGGGCTTGCGCCCCCGTAGCCTGCAATGCGGCAGCTTGGGTTTGCATTGCCAGCGGCGGATTCGTTGCCGCTTGTGCCGGCAGCATTGTCTGGCCGGCCTGCGCCGGCAGCGTTGTCTGGCCGGCCTGCGCCGGCAGGGGCAGCACGCTGGCTTGCAGGGTCTGACCATTCTGCGGCAGCAAAAGCGGCGTCTGCGTCTGGCCGGGCTGCTGCACCGCCAGCGCCAATTGCGTGGGCGTGGGGCTGCCGATCAAGGCGGTAAGCGGCGGCTGCAATGTTACGCCATTGGCGCTGAGCAAAGTTGCGCCGGGCGGCGAGCCGGGCTTGACCTGCAAACTGAGCGTTGTGCCGGGAACCAGGAAATCCACCAGCTTGGGATTGTTGCTCAGCACCAGCACGCTGCCGGCCTGGCTGCGCAGCACCACGGCATTGCCGTCGCGCGCCGCCACCTGCGCCTCCAGCGCCCGGCCGCTTTTGGCGGCATCGGCCAATTCGCTGGTGCGCACCGCATCGGCGGTTTGGCTGGGTTTCTGCGCCGATGTTTGCGGCTTGTCGGAAGCTTGCGCGTTGCTGCCGCTGTCGAGAATCTTGTTCGCGCCATCGGCCCCTGTTGCTTGCTGGGCGGGCGATTGCGGGGGAGATGATTCCGCAGGCGTTGGCTGCACTGGCGTTTGCGCAGCAACGGTGGCCGGGGGCGAAGCGCCGACCCGGCCGATTTCGCTCATGACGCCTAGTACCGCGCCTTGGCGATGGCGCCGGTGAGGCTGGAAGCGATGGCTTCCACATCCTCGGCGGCATCGCTCATCGGATGACGCGTGAGCAGCGGCATCTGATTGCGGATGGCATCGCGCACTTTGTCGTCGCGGCGAATCACGCCGGCCCACGGC
>JAYSEE010000032.1:0-18370 GCA_041914045.1 Ferrovibrio sp.
TGGAGCGCAGCAGCACGGTCCAGGCGAAGGCCTTCACGATCACGCCCACGGAAAGCGGCAAAAACAACGACAGCAGCAACAGGCTGCGCAGCCTGCCGCGCAGATAAAGCAATCCGAAAGCGGCGGGATAGCCAAGCAGGAAGGCGAAAAACGTGGTCAACGCCGCGAATTTCAGCGAGTTCCAGACGATGCCGAGGTAATAGCCGTCGCCCAGCAGCTTGCCATAGGCAGCGAGGCCGAAGCCTTGCGGCCCGCTCAAACTGACCGGCAGCAGGAATAGCAGCGGCAGCATGAACAAGCCGAATAGCGGCAGCATCGCCGGCAGCAGCAGGCCGAAGCCGAGCAAGCGCTCGCGGTTCATCGCGCTGCCGCTCATGCGCCGGCATCCGGATCGGGATAAACGAAGCTGCATTCCACCGGCCAATGCAAGGTCACTGCCGCGCCGGCTGCGGGGATGGCGCTGCCGCCGGGCAGTTGCGCCAGCAATTGCGCGCCATTCGGCGCATCCACATGCAGCATGCTATGCGCGCCATGGAATACCGCGATGCGCAGCCGACCGCTGATGCTGTTGCCGCCGGCAAGCGGCACGATGCCCACATGCTCGGGCCGCACCGCCACCACCACCTTGGCGCCCACGGCGAAATTCGCCGCGGCACGCACCGGGCCAGCCAGGGTGTCGATGTAAACCAGGCCGTTGCCGGCTGCGGCCACGCGGCCTTTGAGCTGCATCGAGAGGCCGATGAACGACATGGCGAACAACGTGGCCGGTTCGGCATAGATCGCCGTCGGCGCGGCATATTGTTCGATGCGGCCGCCCTGCATCACCGCGATGCGGTCCGACATGGTCAGCGCTTCATCCTGATCGTGGGTCACGAAAATCGCCGTGCCGCCGATCTCGCGCAGCAACTGGCGCAACTCGACTTGCATTTCCTCGCGCAGCTTGCGATCCAGCGCGCTCAGCGCCTCGTCGAACAGCACCACGGTGGGCTGCACGGCAAGCGCGCGGGCCAGGGCCACGCGCTGCTGCTGGCCGCCGGATAAAGCCGAGATCGGCCGGTCGGCCAGATGCGCCAGATGCACCAGGCCGAGATAGCGCTCGATGGTTGCCGCCATGGCGCTTTTCGCCATGCCCTGGATGCGCAGGCCGAAGGCGATATTGTCGCGCACATTCAGATGCGGAAACAAAGCGTAGTTCTGAAACACCACGCCGATATTGCGCTTATGCGGCGGCACACGCGTCATATCGCGGCCGGCGATGGTCACTTCGCCTTGATCGGGCATCACCAGGCCGGCGATCACCCGCAGCAAAGTGGTTTTGCCGCAGCCGGACGGGCCGAGCAATGTCACCAATTCGCCCGGCGCCACCGCAAGGTCCACGCGATCCAGCACGGTGGCGGGGCCATACTGCTTGGAAACCGCGCGCACGCGCAGGCGGGCGGTTTCCGCCTGCGCATTGCCGTCTTGCTGCGCGTTCGCGTCCTGCATTTGCGGGCTCGCGCTCACAGCAACTCGCGGTTCCAGCGCTCGATCCAGCCCGGGCGGCCCTTGGCGAAATGCTCCCAATCCGGCGCGAACAGCTTGGCTGCGTCGGGGAAGCCGGCGGGCTTGGCGGCATCGGGATTGACCGGCGCGACGAAAGCCTTGGCCGCCAGCACGCTTTGCACTTCGGGGCTGAGGAAAGCCTCGATCACCGCGTTGGACAGATCGCCGGCCGGGCCGTTGGCTACCTTGGCAAGGCCCGACGGCATGGCGAAGCCGCCTTCCTGCGGGATCGCCAGATCCACCGGCGAACCATCGGCCTTGCGGATCAGCGTATAGGCCGAGAATTGGCCGCCGATCATCGAGGCTTCGCCCTGCTCCAGCAGGTTAATCGCCTGCGGCGCGTTGGTGTAGATGTTGAGCAGGTTGGGCTTCAGGCTTTTCAGCTTCTTGAAGGCGGCGTCGATATCGTATTGCGCATCCTTGAAGGGCTTGCCGGTTTCCAGATGCGCCGCCACCAGCAGGGTCCAATAGCCTTCGGTATTGTTCAGCGACGGCACGATGATGCGGCCTTTATTGGCGCTGTCCCATAGCGCGGTCCAACTGGCCGGCGGCGTTTTCATGCGGCTGCTGTTGTAGGCGATGCCGGCCCAGGGCTGCTGGTAATTCACCCACATGCCGTCGCGATGGATGGTGCTGGCGGCCAGCTTGCCCATGGCGGGCACGGCCGCCGGCGTGATCTTCACGATCAGGCCTTGATCGGCGGCGGCCAGCATCACCGGATCGTCCATCACCACCACCGACATTTTCGGCGCGGCTTTGTCGGCTTGCAGCTTTTGCAGATTGGTCAGCGAGTTGGAGCCCTCATAAAGAATCTTCACGCCCAGTTTCTTCTCGATGATCGGGAAGATATCGGCGTTGAAATATTTGGCGGCGCCGGCCGGGCCGCCCACCACCACTTCCTTGGCCTGCGCCCGCAGCAGACCGGGCATGCCGATCAATCCGATGGCGGTGCCGGCGGTGAGGCCGGTCTTCAGAAAGCCGCGACGTGAAAAAGATGTGGTGTTCATGTCGTCCCCCTGGTTCAGAATGGCGCTATTCGCGCAACCGGGCGAGCCCGTTGGCGGCTGGCCTGCGATCGGCGGGAGAGTCGCAAGGCTTGTGCCAAATGTGCACAATTTGTATAACCATATAAGAATGAAAGGGTTTTGGATTTCATGGCCGAGTCCCCCGCAAGCCGGCGCTTATATTGTGCACACTTTATATTAAAAGTGTGCACAAATTTTGCGCGTTCGAGCCGAGATAATCATCTTTGGGCGGCGGGTTCTGGCGTGTGAGATGGCCGGCATGAACGAAAACCTCACGCTTTCAGAGACTTCGGCCGGGCTGCCGGCGGACGAACCGCGTTCGCGCGCATCCGCCGCTGCCGACGAAGCGATTTATCGGGAAATCGCCGATGCCATCCTGCAGGGCCGCCTGAAAGCGGGCACCAAGCTGCCGGAGCATAAGCTGGCGGCGATTTTCGGGGTTTCGCGCGAGCGTATCCGCAAGTTGCTGCATCGCCTGGCCGCCGAGCGGCGGTTGGAGATCATTCCCAATCGCGGCTGTTTCGTGCCCCGGCCCAGCATTGCGGATGTTCGCACGATTTACGAAGCGCATCGGGTTTTCGAGGCCGGCGTGATCGCGCAGCTGCTGCGCGTGATGGATGACGGCATATTGCAGCAGCTGGAAGCCCATGTCGCCGAGGAGCGGGCAGCGGCCGAACGCGGAGATCGCGCGGCTTCGGTGCGGCTGTCCGGCGCTTTCCATCTGCTGCTCACCGATTCGCTCGGCAATGCGGAGTTGTCGCGTTTCCTGCGGGAATTGCTCAGCCGCTCGTCGCTCATGGTTTCGGTGTATGAGCCGGCGCAATCTTCGGTCTGTGCCGTGGATGAACATGCCGGGATCGTGAATGCCTTGCGCAAACGCGAACTTGCGGCGGCTCTGCAACTGTCGCGTGAGCATTTCACGCATATCGAAAACCGCTTGAACCTGGATGCCGCAAGCGGCGCGGAGACTGATCTGACGGCGCTTTTCGGGCGGTCCAACGGCCTGCCGGGATAAGCTGTCGCGATATACGCTTCTATTTCACAGAAAAGAAAAGTTTTTATTTTCGGCAATTCGGCGCAGTTACATTGCCACCGCAAGTATATATACTATATATCAATTCTAAATCCCTTTCGAAAATGCGTTCTTAACAATGATGGAATACCAGGATCCGCCTTTCATCATGACGGTTATGTTCGATCGTCATGCGGCTTATGTGCAGCGCAAAATGGATGGCAAGCGCATGCAGCGTTCGGGCGAGGATTTTTCCGGCCTGATGCTGAATGACGTAATCCTTGATGATGCGATTCTGCCCGGCGCGCGCTTCGTCCGCGCGTCGCTGGCCCGCGCGCAGATGCGGCGCGCCGATCTCTACAACGCGGATTTCACCCGCGCTGAGATTTCCGAGGCCAACCTGGAGAATGCAGATCTGCGCGGCGCCAATCTGCAATCCATTCGTGCGGTGAAAACCGTGTTCAAGGGCGCGGATATGCGGCCCGGCCGCTTCGTGCAGGTAAACAAGGAAACCGGCGCCAGCACGGAAGCCACCCGCACCATCAATCTCGCCGAAGCGCAGATCGACGGCGCGGATTTTTCCGAGGCTCAGCTTGAGAGCGCCAATATGGCGGTGTCCTCGGCGCGCGAGACCAGTTTCGCCGGCGCGTCGCTGTCTTCGGTCAATCTCAGCGGCGCGGATCTCAGCGGCGCGGATTTCAGCAATGCCGATATGCCGGGCGCCAACCTCACCGGGGCGAAGGTAGAGCGCTGCAATTTCTCCGGCGCCAATCTGAAAGGCGCCAATCTGCGCAATGTCGATCTCAGCCAGGCGCGGATGAACAACGCCAAGCTGGAGGGCGCGGTCACCCGCAGCGGCGCGGAATTGTCGCCCCAGTTCGAGCAGATTCTGGCGCAGCATAGCCTGTGGATCGCCAGCGAAGGCAACCAGGGCACGCGTGCGGATTTCAGCCGGCAAAAGATGGTGGGCGCGGATTTTTCGGGCTGCGACCTGCGCGGCGCGGAATTCTCCTATGCCGATCTTGCCGGCGCGGATTTCACCCGCACGCAACTCGGCTTCACTAATTTCCTCGGCGCCATTCTGCGCGCGGCCCGCTTCGACCTCAGTCTTTGCGCCGGCACCATGTTCCAGAATGCCGATCTCACCAAGGCCAGCTTCCGCGGCGCCGAGGTGGTCGGCACCGAGGTTTACAACAGCCATGGCGAAAGCACCGGCCGCAAGGTCTATCCGCGCTTCGACGGCGCGCAGATGCTGGATGTGGATTTTTCCGGCGCGCGGCTGTTCGGGGTGAATTTCACCAAGGCGGCGGAACGCCGGCTGATCCTGCATGGCGCGCTGATCGACGCCTGCCTGGGGCTGCCGGCACGCATGGAGTGATACAAGGCAATAACGCGCCAGGCTGGATCAGCTCTTGCCGGTCTTGTTGCGTAATTTTCCCAGCAGGGCCGTGAGGCCGGCGCGCGCATTCTCGCTCAACGGCGCATTCGTTTCGCCGTTCTCCGCCGGTTCGCTTGCCTGCGGCGTCGTTCCGGCGGTTTGGGCTTCCGGCCGATTGGCGAATACGCGGCCGATCGCCCGCACCAATGCAGTCAGGTCGATCGGCTTGGGAACATAATCGTTCATGCCGGCATTGAGATAGAGATCCCGGTCGCCTTCCATGGCATTGGCGGTCAGCGCGATGATCGGCAGGTGGCTGAGACTGCCGCCCATGCGCCGGATCGCCTTGGTGGCGGCCACGCCGTCCATCTCCGGCATCTGCATGTCCATCAGCACCACATCGTAAGGCGCGTTCTGCACCGCCGTGCAGGCTTCCAGGCCGTTGGTCACCAGATCGACATGATGCCCCAGGCGCCGCAGCATGGTGGCCACCACCAGCTGGTTCACTTGATTATCCTCGGCCACCAGCAAACGCAGCGCGCGGCCGCCGGTTGCGCGCTGCAAGTCGGCCGAGGTTACGCTTTCCGCTTCCGCCGGCGGCATGCCTTCGGGCAGCGGCAAGCTGAACCAGAAGCGGCTGCCATGCCATTCCCGGCTTTCGACATGGATGTGGCCGCCCATCATATCGACCAATTGCTTGCTGATCGCCAGACCAAGGCCGGTGCCGCCGAAGCGCCGGTTGATCGAACGATCCGCCTGGGTGAAATGGGTGAACAAGCTATTCAGCTTTTCCTCGGCGATGCCGATGCCGGTATCTTCCACGCTGATCAGGATCGGCCGCCGTCCTTCGGCATCCGCTGCATCCACCGAAACATTGATCGTTATCTTGCCGTGATCGGTGAACTTCACCGCATTGCCGGTAAGATTGAACAGCACCTGGCGGATGCGGCTCGGATCGCCCCGCAGGTAGCGCGGCACATCGGGCCGGATCGACACTTCGAATTCCACCCCGCGCGTCACGGCGCGCGGGCGCATCATGAAAGCGACGCTTTCCACCAGGCGCGGCAGGTCGAAATCTATTTCATCGAGATGCACCTTGCCGGCTTCCAGCTTCGAAAAATCCAGGATGTCGTTCAGCAGGGTCAGCAGATGCTCGGCGGATTCGCGCGCGGCGGCCATCAGGCGGCGCTGCTCGGGCGCCAATCCGGTATCGCCCAGCAGGCCGATGCTGCCGAGAACGCCGTTCAGCGGGGTGCGGATTTCATGGCTCATCATCGCCAGGAAATCCGATTTGGCATGATTGGCCGCCTCGGCGCGTTCCTTCTCGCGGGCATAGCGGTCGGCCAGATCGCCCAGCCGCGCCGCCTGCTCCTCCAATTGCCGCTTGGCGGCTTCGAGATCGGCCAAATTGTTTTCCAGCACGCCCTGCTGGTTCTTCAGCGCCGTGATATCCGTGCTGATGCCGACCAGGCCGCCATCGGAAGTGCGGCGCTCGGATGTGCGCAGCCAGCGGCCATCGCCCAAATGCAACTCGCTGTTGCCCATGCCGATCAGCGCCAATTCCGCATTGGTCTGGCTTGCATCGCTTGTCGGGATCGCCGTCTGCTTGCCGCTTTCGCCGGCGCTCAAGATATCGGCGAACGACATGCCGGGGCGAAGCAGGGGGGCGAGTTCCGGATGATATTCGCGAAACCGGCTGTTGCACAGCACCAGGCGATTCTGCCGGTCGTACAGAACGAAGCCTTCCGAGATGCTTTCGATGGCGTCGATCAATTGCTGTTCGGCGCGCTTGATCGCCGAGATGTCGCTGTACAGCGAGATCATGCCGCCATCGGCCAGGCGGTGGCGGGTGACGCGCATCCAGGTTCCAGGCTTGACTTCGGCAATGACCGGGGCAAGCCCAGGCTGCTTATAGCTTTGGCGCAATTGATCGTAGAACGCCTCTGCCGGCAATGCGGGATTGTCGACGAAGCGCAGGCGCTGCATTTCCGTCAGCAGGTCGTCGAAGGTCAGGCCGGGCTTCAACCAATCGGGATCGTAGCCGACGATTTCGCAGAAGCGGCGGTTGGCCAGCAGCAGAATGCCTGCCGGATTATAAAGCACGAAGCCGTCCGGCATGCTGTCGATGGCGGCCAGCAGGCGCTGCTCGGTCCGTTTGATGTCGGAGATATCGGCATAGGTCACCATGGTGCCGCCTTCGGCGGTGCGATGCCGGGTGAGGCGCAGCCATTGGCCCGAGCGGTATTCGATATCCTTCGGCTGGCCGCTGGGATTATGAAAATCCTCAGACGCCGTGCGATAGACCTCCCGCGCCTGTTCGGAGGGCATGTGGCTGAATTCGCGCTCGGTGGCGATGCGCAGCAATTCCATGCCATGGATGCCGGGTTTCGCCACCGCTGGATCATGCCCGGTGAATTGGTAGAAGAGCTGGTTGGCCAGCACCAGGTGGCCTTGCGGATCGTATAGCGCGAAGCCTTCATCCACCGCGGACAGCGCATCGCGCAGCCTGGTCTCCGCCTGTTTCAAGGCCGTGATGTCGCCGGCCACGCCGACGAAGCCGCCATCGGCCGTGGGCATCTCGGATACCCGCAGCCATCGGCTGTTGGGCATTTCGATCTCCACGGTGAAGCCGATCTGCTGCTGGCGAAGCTTGTTTTCGCGCATGGCCAGCCATTCTTTCAAGCCATCGGCAGTCATCGGCATATCGCCATTGGCCACGTCTTCCGCCAGCAGGTCTTCATATGTGCGCCCCAGCGGCGGCCGGCTTTTCAATGATGGATAGAAATCCAGGGCGCGTTGGTTGAACAGCGCCAGCCGGTTCTGCGCATCGAACAGCACGAATGCATCCGGCACGCGTTCGATGGCATCGGCAAGGCGTTGTTCGGCTTTGTGCGTTGCGCGCATTTGCCGATTGAACAACATGCCAAGACCGACCGTGAGAATGGCGGCCACCAGCATCAGCAGCAGATCGGTGCGCAGATTCTGCTGCCAGCGCGCCAGCGCGCTGCTTTCGGATATGCCGGCGATGACGATGAGCGGATAACCCTGCACCTTGCGGTAGGCGATGTGCCGGCGGATGGCATCGGATGAGCCGCTGCTGTAGAAAATGCCGATCGGCGCTTCAACAAGATGCTTGTTGAACAGAGCAAGATTGGCATCGGACGACCCGATGGTTTGCTCGCGCAAGGTATGCCGCATCAGCCTGGTGCCGTCGGCCTTATACAATCCGAGCATGGAATCTTCATGCGGCTGCAGGCGCCGATACAGACTTGCGAAATATTCCGGATCAATGCCTACGGCAAGCACGCCGGCGAAACTGCCGTCGCTGCGTTCGATGCGTCGGCTTAATGTGATGATCCAGGCGCCTGAGAAACGGCTTTGCAGCGGATTGTCGATATACAATTCGCTTCCGTTTTTCTGGACATGGGCGCTGAAATAGCTGCGATCCTTTAAGTTGATCTTATTCGGCGGGCTAGCGGTGCTTTCTCCTATAACATCGCCATTCGGGTTGATGATCGCGAAGCCGCGCAGCTGAGGCAGGTCGTCCATCAAGCGCCGCATATTGCGCGCGGTTTCATCGAGCTTGCCCGGCAGGCTAAGATCTTCGTCGGACAGGGTGTCGGAGAAATACTGCAAAAACAGATCGGCGCCGGAAAAGCTGCGCGCGGCATGTTCATCCAGCACGCGCGCCAGATTCTCCGCATTGCGTTTGGCCTGCTGCAGATCATCGGCGCGCTGCCGGCTCAATTGCACGCCCACCGCAGCGACCAGCGACAGCAATATCAGTCCGAGAAAGGCGGACAAAGGCAGAGCGATATTGCTAGATTTCCAATGTTGCATCGTTTCGGCTGGAAATAAAATGGCGGCCAATATCCTGCAGGGTTTCAGTCTAGCAGCAATAGTGCGGCTTTGGGCAATATGCCTTGTCGGCCTGCTGCCCGTCGCCGCCAATTCGCAGACAAGCGCCGGGGAAACGATCCTGTCCGTCAATGTCGCGCCGCTGGAATTCAACCCCGGGATGCCGTCCGATGTGCATCTGGGGCCGCTGCGCTATCTCGGGGGTCTGATCCTGGCTGCCGAGGAGCCGCGTTTCGGCGGCTATTCCGGGTTGAGCATTGATGCCGATGGCGGCGGTTTATGGGCGATTTCCGATCGCGGCCATTGGCTGCGGCTGGATTTCGATCTGGATGCCGATGCCATGCCGCAAAGGGTGCGGCAGGCGGCGCTGTATCCGATGCGGGGGCCTGACGGAAAAGTGATGCAAGGCCGCGGCTTGCTCGATGCCGAGGGGCTGCGCCGCGACCGCTCCGGCGGCTTCTGGGTCAGCTTCGAGCGGGAGCATCGGCTGCTGTTTTACCCGGACGGGCCGGCTTCGTCGCAGCCGCCGCAAAAGATTGATCTCCCCGCCGAAACGGCAGTTTTAGCCGATAATGGCGGCTTGGAATCGGTGGCCATACTGGCCGGACAGGGCGCCGGCGCGGATTTGCTGCTGCTGGCGGAAGACCCATTGCCTGGCGAATCCGGCCTCTCGCCGTTTTGGCTGCGCCGGAGTGGGCAATGGTCGCGCTTTTCCTGGCCTCTGCATGGCAAATTCCGGCCGACCGACGCGGTTGCGCTGCCAGGGCCGCACCCAGCAGGGCCGGCCCCCGCAGAGCCGGGCGAGTCGATTCTGGTGCTGGAGCGGGATTTCCGCTGGCTGGCGGGCTGGGCGGCCCGGCTCAGCCGGGTCTCGCTCAAGGCCATCGGGCCGGGCGGCGTCTTGCAGCCGGAAAGGCTGGCGGAATGGGCGCGGCCCTATGCCAACGACAATCTCGAAGCGATGGATATCAGGCGGGGGCCGGATGGGGCGATCTGGCTGTATCTGATGTCGGACGACAATCACAGCCGCTCGCAGCGCAATCTGCTGCTGGTTTTCCGGCTGGAGCCCTGAAAAAGCAAAACCCGCCCGTTAGGGCGGGTTTCAAGCGGAAAGCCAAATTTCTTTAGCGTAAAATTGGGCTTTTTAGGCGGCCTGCTTGGCGATCACTTTCTTGATCTGGCGCTTCAGCTTGCGGGCATCGTCCGACAGCTTGGCATCGGCGGTCTTCACCAGCCAATTATCCAGGCCGCCGTTATGCTCCACCGAGCGCAGGCCCTGGGCGGACAGGCGCAGCTTCACGCCGCGTCCGAGCGCCTCGGAGATCAAGGTCACCGCATGCAGATTGGGCATGAAGCGACGCAGGGTCTTGTTGTTGGCGTGGCTCACATTATGACCGAACTGAACGCCTTTACCGGTCACTTCGCAACGACGCGCCATGACGCACCTCTTTCTATCGACAATACCGGAGAATCCGAAAATCGGGGCGGGTTATAGGGGCTGAAAGCCGCCCCGTCAATGGCATTTCCCCGGGGCAATGGCCTGGCAATGGCATTCCCGGGGCTTTTACCCCTCTTTTGCCTCGGATTTCGCCCGGACCCATCCTGGCAGCCTATGCGCCAGCTATGCGCCAGCTATGCGGTTGACTCCTGGCCCGCAAACCCCTATACAGCGGGCCGAAATTCGGCAGGGCCTGCCATCAGGCCCTTTTTTGCGCTTTTGCGCGGTTTTGACCCGCAGGCCCGCCCGGGCAGCAGGAAAAAACCAGCGCTTTCGACGGAGTGGTGTTGTGAAACGGACTTATCAACCCAGCAAGCTGGTGCGCAAGCGCCGCCATGGCTTCCGCGCCCGCATGGCCACCAAGGGCGGCCAGAAGGTGATTTCGGCTCGTCGCTCCGCCGGCCGGAAGAAGCTGTCGGCCTGATATCCTGCAATGATCGCGACCGGCCCCCGGGATAGCCGAGGCCAAAAGGTCGTGAATGGCTTGTTGCGCATCGTGCGCCGCGCGGATTATCTGCGCGTGCAGGCGGCTGAGCGCCGCGCCGTGCAGCCTGGCTTGCTGTTGCAGGCCGCTCCCGAATCCGACCAAAAAACCATGCCTGTCGGCTTCACCGCGTCGCGCAAGGTGGGCAACGCGGTGCTGCGCAATCGCGCCCGCCGCCGCCTGAAGGCGTTGGCCGCCGAATATCTGCCGCGCCATGCCGCGCCAGGCCATGCCTACGTGCTGGTGGCGCGCCAGGCCACGCCCGCGCGGCCCTATGCCGAATTGCGCGGCGATCTGGAGCGCGCCCTGCGCAAGCTCCGGCTCTGGCGCCCATGGCCGGAAGCGGAAACGGAAACCCGGCCATGACCCCAGGTGCACGGATTCTTGCTCTGCCGGTGCAGGCCTATCGGTTGTTTCTTTCCCCCTGGGTGGGGCATAACTGCCGCTTCCAGCCGACTTGTTCGTGCTATGCGCTGGAGGCGCTGGAGCGCCATGGCGCGCTGCGCGGCGGCGCGCTGGCGGCTTGGCGGCTGGCCCGCTGCAATCCCTTCGGGGGCAGCGGCTTCGATCCTGTTCCCGCTTTGCCGGAAGATGTGCCGGCAATGCCCAACAAGGCGGATTAATCCTGATGTCGGATCAGAAGAATCTCATCATCGCCATCGCGGTTTCGGTGGCCATCATGCTGGGCTTCCAGTTTTTCGTGGAAGCGCCGAAGCAGGAGCGCCTGCGCCAGCAACAGGCCGCGACCCAGACGACTCAAGCCGCCAATGGGCAAGCAGCCAATGGCGGCAGCACCGCGCCGACGCCCGCTCAGCCAGGCAGTCTCGGCCAGTTGCCGGCCCTGCCGGGTCAGGCCGGCGCGGCGCTGCCGCAAAGCCGCGAAACGGCGATTGCGCAGGCGGTGCGCATCCCGGTGGAAGGCCAGCGCCTGCGCGGTTCGATCAATCTGGTCGGCGGCCGCATCGACGATGTGATCCTGCCCGATTACCGCGAGACCATAGATCCCAAGAGCCCGGCCATCACGCTGTTCTCGCCGGCCGGTGCGCCGCATGCCTATTATGCCGAATTCGGCTGGACCGCCGCGCCCGATGCCAGCGTGAAGCTGCCCGGCGCGCAAACCCAATGGGCCGCCGACAAGACGAGCCTGAAGGCCGGCGACAGCGTGACGCTGCGCTGGGATAACGGCGAGGGCTTGTTGTTCACCCGCGTGATCGCGCTGGATCGGGATTTCCTGTTCACGATTACTCAGGGCGTGGAGAACAAGACCGACAAGCCGATAACGCTGTTCCCCTATGGCCTGCTGTCGCGCCATGGCACGCCGAAGACCGATGGCCTCTACATCCTGCATGAGGGCCCGCTCGGCGTGTTCCGTCCCAAGGCCGACGACAAGGCCACGCTGAAGGAACTCAGCTATTCCGATTTGGCGAAGGAAAAGGCCATCGAAGTCGATTCCGTCGGCGGCTGGCTCGGCCTAACCGACAAATACTGGCTTGCCGCCCTGGTGCCCGGCGTGCAGCAGAATGTGAAGGCGCGCTTCAGCCATAGCAGCGTGAACGGCCTCGACCGCTATCAGACCGACTGGCTGGGCGGCGGCGTCGCCGTGGCGGCCGGCGCCAAGGCGGAATCAGCCAGCCTGCTTTATGCCGGCGCCAAGCAGACCCGTCTGCTCGACCGCTACGAGGAGCAGCAGAATATTCCGCGCTTCGAACTGGCGATCGACTGGGGCTGGTTCCACTTCCTGACCAAGCCGTTCTTCTTCGCCATCGACTGGATCCATGGCGTGGTCGGCTCGATCGGCATCGCCATGCTGATCTTCACCGTTGCGGTGAAGCTGCTGTTCTTCCCGCTCGCCTATAAATCCTATGTGGCGATGAGCGCGATGAAGAAGCTGCAGCCCGAAATGCAGAAGCTGCGCGAACGCCATGGCGAGAATCGCGAGCAGATGCAGAAGGAGCTGATGGAGCTCTACAAGCGCGAGAAGGTGAATCCGGCTGCCGGCTGTCTGCCGATCCTGTTGCAGATTCCGGTCTTCTTCGCGCTCTACAAGGTGCTCTACATCACCATCGAGATGCGGCACGCGCCGTTCTACGGCTGGATCAAGGATCTTTCGGCGCCCGATCCCACCTCGTGGATCAACCTGTTCGGCCTGCTGCCCTACGACGTGCCGGCGATCTTCGCCGTGGGCGGCATGCTGCATATCGTATCGCTGGGCATCTGGCCGATCATCATGGGCATCACCATGTGGCTGCAGATGCGCCTGAACCCGCAGCCGCCGGATCCGGTGCAGGCGAAGATTTTCGGCCTGATGCCGATCATCTTCACCTTCATGCTCGGCTCGTTTGCTTCCGGTCTGGTGATTTACTGGTCGTGGAACAACACGCTCAGCATCATCCAGCAGATGGTGATCATGCGCCGCATGGGCGTGAAGATCGGCGGCGGCGCCGATCCCGATGCCGCCAAGCCTGCCGGCAAGAAGTAGATGACCACCGCCGGCAACTATTCGCCGGAACAGATGGAGCGGGGCCGGCTGCTATTCGCCGGCCCTTGCGATTTCGTGGCCGGCGCGGCCAATGCCGCCATGCTGCCGCCGCCGGGCCTGCCGGAAGTGGCCTTTGCCGGCCGTTCCAATGTCGGCAAGTCCAGCCTGGTCAACGCGCTGACCGGTCGCAAGACCCTGGCGCGGGTTTCCAACACGCCGGGCCGTACCCAGCAGCTCAATTTCTTCGATCTCGGGTCTAAGCTTTGTCTGGTCGATCTGCCGGGCTACGGCTATTCCAAGGTGGGCAAGCAGGCCGCCGCCGACTGGACCCGGCTGACCCTGAATTTCCTCAAGGGCCGGCCCAATCTGCGCCGCGTGCTGCTGATGGTGGATAGCCGGCATGGCATCAAGGAATCCGACGAAGACGTGATGCGCGTGTTCGACGATGCGGCCGTGGTCTATCAGATCGTGCTGACCAAGACCGACAAGACCAAGCCGGACGAACTGGCCGCCATGCTGGCCGCAACCCGTGAGCGCGTGAAGCGGCGGGTGGCCGCCCATCCCGATGTGCTGGTCACCTCCAGCCATGCCGGCCTGGGGATTCCCGAATTGCGGGCCGAAATCGCGGCGCTGGCTTAGGCGGCCGCATCCAGGCCGCGCCGCATTCTGGCTGGGCCGCATCCAGGCCGGGGGTGGCCTAGAAATCCCCCATCGGCTATAACCGCCCGCAGCATAAGCACATAGTCCGGGATGCCACCCCATGATGAAAACCTCCGGCCCCAAGCCGCTCGAAGCGCATTTGCAGGATACCGCCAAGGTCTTGTCCGAGGCCTTGCCCTATATGCGCCGCTTCGCCGGCCAGACCATGGTGATCAAATACGGCGGCCATGCCATGGGCGACGAACATCTGGCCAATGAATTCGCCCGAGATGTGGTGCTGATCAAGCAGGTCGGCATCAATCCTATCGTGGTGCATGGCGGCGGCCCGCAGATCGGCGCGATGCTGGAGCGTTTGAAGATCAAGAGCGAGTTCATCGACGGCTTGCGCGTCACCGATCAAGCCACTGTCGAGGTGGTGGAGATGGTGTTGGCCGGCTCGATCAACAAGCAGGTTGTCACCGCCATCAACGGCGCGGGCGGCACCGGCATCGGCCTGTCGGGCAAGGATGGCCGGTTGATCGAGGCGCGCAAGCTGCGCCGCTCCGTGCGCGATCCCGGCTCGAATATCGAGAAGCTGCTCGATCTCGGATTCGTCGGCGAACCCACCCGGGTCAATCCGGAAATTCTGCGCACGATGCAGAATTCCAACATCATCCCGGTGGTGGCCCCGGTGGGCGTTGGCGAGCATGGCGAGACCTACAACATCAACGCCGATACGGCCGCGGGCGCGATTGCCGCCGCGATGGGCGCCAGCAAGCTGCTGATGCTCACCGATGTGGCCGGCGTGCTGAACAAGGAAAAGCACCTGATCCCCACGCTTACCACCAAGGACGCGCTGGTGCTGATGGGCGATGGCACCATTTCAGGCGGCATGATTCCCAAGCTGGAAACCTGCCTCGATGCCGTGCGCGGCGGCGTGCAGGCAGCGCATATCCTGGATGGCCGCATCCCGCATGTGCTGCTGCTGGAATTGTTCACCGCCCATGGCGTAGGCACGATGATTGAAAAAACGCACTGACGCTTCTCGTCGGCGCAAACAAAAACGGCCGGGCAATGCCCGGCCGTTTCGTTTCTTGGCAAGCGCTCAGGCTCAGCCGAGATTCTTTTCGGCGAAATCCCAGTTCAGCAGCTTGTCGATCACGGCATTGGCGTAATCGGGGCGGCGGTTCTGCCAATCCAGGTAATAGGCATGCTCCCACACGTCGATGGTGAGCAGCGGGGTGACGCCGGCCACGGTGATCGGGGTTTCGGCATTCGGGGTCTTGCGGATGGTCAGCTTGCCGCCTTCCTTGCACAGCCAGGCCCAGCCCGAGCCGAACTGGCCCACGGCGGCGGCGGCGAAATCGGCCTTGAACTTGTCGTAATCGCCGAAGCTGTCCTTGATCAGGTCGGCGATCTTGCCGGTGGGCTTGCCGCCGCCATTTGGCTTCAACGAATGCCAATAGAAATCGTGGTTCCACACCTGGGCGGCGTTGTTGAACACGCCGGCCTTGTCGGCTTTGCCGGCAACGTCCTTGATGATCTGCTCCAGGCTCTTGCCTTGCAGGGCGGAGTCCTCGGAGGCGAACTTGTTCAGATTCACCACATAGGTGTTGTGATGCTTGCCGTGATGGAAGCCGATCGTGGTGGCATTGACCACCGGGCTGAGCGCATCATCGGCATAGGGCAGCTTCATCAGCGAAAAAGGGGCAGTCATGGCTAAATCCTTCGGTGATTGCCTGAATTATCCGGGCGGCACGGAGAAAGCCCGGCGGGGAAGTCAAGAATAGCCAAACCGGGCTGAAGGGCCATATTGATGCGGGAAAAAAATGAACCGGCTGCTCCCGCACCGGCCCCCGCGCGCAGGCTGTGGCCCGGTCTGTTCCATGAAGGTATAGTCGCGGCTGCGAAAATCCAGTCTGGCGCCGATCTGCCGCCAATCCGGCTATTGAGGAAACCGATGCGGGTTCTGGGCATCACAGGCTATAGCGGCGCCGGCAAGACCACCTTGCTGGAAAAGCTGATTCCGCTGCTGGTGGCGCGCGGCCTGCGGATTTCCACGCTCAAGCATGCCCATCATGCCTTCGACGTGGACAAGCCGGGCAAGGACAGCTATCGCCACCGCGCCGCCGGCGCCAGCGAAGTGCTGATCGCCTCGGCCAGCCGCTACGCCATCATGCATGAATTGCGTGACGCGCCGGAGCCGGGTCTGGAACAACTGATCGCCCGCATGAGCCCGGCCGATCTGGTGCTGGTGGAAGGCTTCAAGCGTGAAGGCCATGCCAAGATCGAAATCTGGCGTCAGGCCAATGGCCAGCCTTTGTTGCAGCCCGACGATCCCGCCATCATCGCCGTGGCCTGCGATGCCGATCCGCCGCATCGCACCGCGCCGCGGCTGGATATCGACGATCCTGTGGCGATCGCCGATTTCATCCAGGCCTGGATGCAGACCGCACCGCATTGGCCGCGCGGCCAGGGGAGGCCGCATGGCGCGGCTTAGCGACGATTGCTTCGCCCATGATGCCGGCCATGCCGCCCAAGTGCAGAGCCTGGATGCCGCTTTGGCCGATCTGCTGCCGCGTCTGGTGCCGGTGGTGGGCAGCGAAACCCTGCCGCTTGCCGCCTGCCTGGGCCGTGCGCTCGCCGCGCCGCTGACGGCGAAGCTGGATGTGCCGCCCGCAGATAATTCCGCCGTGGATGGCTATGCCCTGCGCCATGCCGATCTGGCCGCCGATGGCGTCACGCAGCTTGTGGTGCTGGGGCGAGCGGCGGCTGGGCGGCCTTATGCCGGCCCGGTGCCGCGCGGCCATGCCATCCGCATTTTCACCGGGGCGCCGATCCCGGCCGGGTTGGACAGCGTGGCGATGCAGGAGGATTGCCAGATCGAAGGCAGCCGGCTGCGGCTGCCGGCCGGCCTTGCCATGGGGGCCAATCGCCGCCTAGCTGGAGAGGATATTCCCGCCGGCAAGGTCGCCCTGCCGGCCGGCCGGCGGATCGGGCCGGCGGAATTGGCGCTGGCGGCGGCCTGCGGCCATGCCGCGCTGCCGGTCTGCAAGCCGCTGCGGGTGGCCTTGCTGTCCACCGGCGATGAAGTGAACGAGGCCGGTTCCGGCTTGCCGCCGGGCGGCATATACGATGCCAACCGGCCGATGCTGGCGGCTCTGCTGGCGCGGCTGGGCTGCGCGGTAAGCGATCTCGGCATCCAGCCCGACCGGCCCGATGCGCTGCGCGATATTCTGGCCCGCGCGGCCGCCGAGCATGATGCGGTGATCAGTTCGGGCGGCGTGTCGGCGGGCGAGGAGGATCATGTGAAAGCGGCGATTGCCGCGCTCGGCTCGCTGCATCTCTGGCGGCTGGCGATCAAGCCGGGCCGGCCGGTGGCGCTGGGCCGCATCGGCAAGGCGGCTTATTTCGGCCTGCCGGGCAACCCCGCCGCCGCCGCGCTTACCTTCGCGTTTTTCGCTAGGCCCTTGCTGGCGAAGCTGGCCGGCTTCGTGTTGCCGCCGCCGCGCGGCTTCGCGGTGATCGCCGATTTCCGGTTCGCCAAGAAGCCGGGCCGGCGCGAATGGCTGCGCGCCAGCCTTTATCCCGGCCAGAACGGCGAATGGCTGGCGCGCAAATACCCGCAGGATGGCGCGGCCGCCATCGGCTCGCTCACCGGCAGCGATGGCGTGCTGGAACTGCCCGAGGCGCTCACCAAGGTGGCGCCCGGCGACCGGCTGCTCTTCTACCCCTTCGAAATGCTGGGGCTGTAGCCGGTTACAGGCAGGTCACAGAATCGTCGGATTGGGCGCGTCGCCGTAAACCGCCTTCGGATCGAAGGTCTTGTC
Organism: Ferrovibrio sp.; assembly: GCA_041914045.1. GTDB lineage: Bacteria > Pseudomonadota > Alphaproteobacteria > Ferrovibrionales > Ferrovibrionaceae > Ferrovibrio. The sequence goes on from JAYSEE010000032.1 coordinate 17,746, forward strand.
CTGCTCTTCGTAGGTCAGTTCCACCGGAGCTTCGCCGTCGCCCTTGCCGGTCGGCACCGAGCGGTAGAAGCAGGAGCGATAGCCGACATGGCAGGAGGCATCGCCCGGAATCCGCACGCGCAGCCAGACCGCGTCCTGGTCGTCGTCGATGCGCATCTCGACAACCTTCTGCACCAGGCCCGAAGTGGCGCCCTTGTGCCAGAGGATCTTGCGGCTGCGGCTGTAGTAATGCGCCTCGCCGGTGGCGATGGTGCGCTTCAGCGCCTCGGCATTCATGTAGCCCAGCATCAGCACCTCGCCGGTATCGGCCTGGGTGGTCACGCAGGGCAGCAGCCCGTCGGCATCGAATTTCGGGGCCAGTTCATGGCCTTCCTCGACCTGCTCGATACTCACGCGCTTGGCGAACATGGGGCTTTCTCCCGGCAGCCGGGCAGGCCCGGAAAGCCCGGGCCGGCAGGCGCCTGTTGTCCTATCAATTCGGGCCGTTATATATCGTTGCTATCCCCGCCCGGCAACCCGCCTATCCGGCCGGGGAGGAGCGCCCCATGCTGAACGCCCTTTACAACGAAAAAATCCTGGGTTTCGCGGCACATATCGGCCAGACCGAGCGTCTCGCCGCCCCGGA
>JAYSEE010000033.1:0-12567 GCA_041914045.1 Ferrovibrio sp.
CTCGGGCCACGCCTATGGCAAGGCTTTGCGCACGGTGAAAACCTGCGTGGACACCGAATGGTGCCGCTTCGGCACCCAGGATTCCACCGGGCTGGGCGTGAAGCTGGAGAAATTCTCCTGGGGCAGTTGGACGCCGGCCAAGGTGAAGCTGGGCGTATCGGGCTGCCCGCGCAATTGCGCCGAAGCGACGGTGAAGGATTTCGGCGTGATCTGCGTCGATTCCGGTTACGAACTGCATGTCGCCGGCGCGGCCGGTCTGCATGTGAAGGCCACGCAACTGCTCTGCAAGGTGGAGAGCGAGGCCGAGGTGCTGGAATATTTCGGCGCGGTGATGCAGGCCTATCGCGAACAGGCGCGCTATCTGGAGCGCATCCATGCCTGGCTCGACCGCGTCGGCCTGGCCAGCCTGCAGGCGCAGGTGGTGGAGGATGCCGAAAAGCGCCAGGCGCTGCATCTGCGCTTCCTGAAGGCGCAAAGCTTCGCGCAGAGCGATCCCTGGGCCGAGCGCGTGAACGGCGCCGAGGCGCATGAATTCTCGGCCCTGGCGGATCTGCGCATGCCGAAAATGGACGTGAAGGAGATGGCGTAATGAATATGCTGCCCCTTGCATCTGGCGAATGGCCCTCTGGCGAATGGGTGGAGATCGGCGCGTTGGAGGCGATTCCGCGTCGCGGCTCGCGCGTGGTGAAAACCGCGCGCGGCGATATCGCGGTATTCCGCACCATGGACGATAAGGTGTTCGCGCTGGAAGATCGCTGCCCGCATCGCGGCGGCCCGCTCTCGCAGGGCATCGTGCAGGGCGACAGCGTTACCTGCCCGCTGCATAACTGGGAGATCGGCCTGGCCGATGGCCGCGCCCGCGGCGCCGATCATGGCTGCGCCAACCGCATCGCCGTGAAGCTTGAGCAAGGCCGCATCTCGCTGGCCTGGGCCGATCTGCTGGAACCGGCCGCTTGAGCGAGACGCGCTCCACCTGCCCCTATTGCGGCGTAGGCTGCGGCGTATTGCTGCGCCCGACCGAAACCGGCGGGCTGGAAGTGCGCGGCGATCCCGAGCATCCGGCCAATCGCGGCCGGCTCTGCTCGAAAGGTTCGGCTTTGGGCGAAACCATCGGGTTGCAGGATCGCCTGCTGCATCCGCAGATCCATGGCCGCCGCGCCAGTTGGGATGAAGCGCTCGATCTGGTGGCGCGGCGTTTCGCCGACGCCATCGCCGAATATGGACCGGACAGCGTGGCCTTCTATCTCTCCGGCCAATTGCTGACCGAGGATTATTACGCCGCCAACAAACTGATGAAGGGCTTCATCGGCAGCGGCAATATCGACACCAATTCGCGGCTCTGCATGGCATCCGCCGTGGCTGGCCATCGCCGCGCCTTCGGCAGCGATACCGTGCCGGCTGCTTATGAAGATCTCGAACTGGCCGATCTCGTGGTGCTGGTGGGTTCGAATCTGGCCTGGTGCCATCCGGTGCTGTTCCAGCGTTTGCAGGCCGCCAAGGCGGCAAGGCCGGAACTGCGCGTGGTGTGCATTGATCCGCGCCGCACCTTGACGGCGCGTTTCGCCGATCTGCATCTGCCGCTGCTGCCCGGCAGCGACGTGGCCTTGTTCAACGGCCTGCTGCATTATCTGGCAGCCCATGGCGCAACCGATGCCGCCTTCGTGGCCGCCCATGTGCAGGGCGCGGAAGCGGCGCTGGCGGAAGCGAGCGGCTTCGATATCCCGCATGTCGCCCGCCTCACCGGCCTGACGCCCGATCTGCTGCGGCAATTCTATGCCTGGTTCGCCGAGACGCCGCGCGTCGTTACCGGCTTTTCCATGGGCGTGAATCAATCCAGCAGCGGCACCGACAAGGTGAACGCGATCATCAATTGCCATCTGCTGACCGGCCGCATCGGCAAGCCGGGCGCATCGCCGTTTTCCATCACCGGCCAGCCCAATGCCATGGGCGGCCGCGAAGTGGGCGGCCTGGCCAATATGCTGGCCGCGCATATGGAGATCGAAAATCCGGCGCATCGCGCACTGGTGCGCGATTTCTGGCAGACTCCGAACCTGGCGCCGCATGTGGCCGAAAAACCCGGCCTGAAAGCCGTGGAGATGTTTTCCGCCTTGCGCGAGGGCCGCATCAAGGCGATCTGGATCGGCGCCACCAATCCGGTGGACAGCCTGCCGGAAGCCGATCTGGTGCGCGCCGCGCTGAAAGCCTGCCCCTTCGTGGTGGTGTCGGATGTGACCATGGCGTCCGATACCGTGGCGATGGGTCATGTGCTGCTGCCGGCCGCCGCCTGGGGCGAAAAGGACGGCACGGTGACCAATTCCGAACGCCGCATCTCGCGCCAGCGCGGCGTGCTGCCGCTGCCCGGCGAAGCCAAGCCCGATTGGTGGATCTTCGCGCAAGTGGCGCAGCGCATGGGCTTCGGCGCGGCGTTCGATTATGCCGATGCGGCGGCGATCTTCCGCGAGCATGCGGCTTTGTCCGGCGTGGACAATGCCGGCAGCCGCGATTTCGACATCTCCGCTTTGGCCGGACTTTCGAGCACGGATTACGACGCGCTGCCGCCCGTGCAATGGCCGCTGCCGCAAGGCGCGGTGCCGACCGGCGATGCCAAGCGGCTGTTCGGCGCGGGCGGCTTCTTCACGCCGGATCGCCGCGCCCGCATGCTGGCCCTGCCCTATCGCGCGCCGAACAGCGCGGCGGATACGGAATATCCGCTGGTGCTGAATACCGGCCGCCTGCGCGACCAGTGGCACACCATGACGCGCACCGGCAAGGCGGCGCGGCTGATGACCCATATCGCCGAGCCTTTCGCCGAACTGCATCCCGAGGATGCCGCAACGCTCGGCATCGCGCCGGCCAGCCTGCTGCTGGTGGAAAGCCCGCGCGGCCATGTGCTGGTGCGCGCGCTGGTGAGCGAGGATCAGCAGCGCGGCAGCGTTTTCGTGCCGCTGCATTGGACCGATCAATTGACCGCGCGCGGCCGGGTGGATGCCTTGATCGCGCCGCATCGCGATCCGGTTTCGGGCCAGCCGGAATTGAAATTCACCCCGGAGCGGGCGCGGCCCTACAACGCCGCCTGGTATGGCTTCGCCGTGCTGGCGCGCAAGCCGCAGCAACCGGATTGCGCCTATTGGGCATTGGCCCCGGCCAAGGCGGGCTGGCGGCTGGAACTAGCCGATGCGGAAGCGCCGCGCGATTGGGATACGTTTGCCCGCGCTTTGTTCGGCCTTGAGGGCGACGACGCCATGCTGGCCTATCATGACCGCGCCTCGGGCCGCGTGCGGTTCGCCGCGTTTCGCGATAGCCGGCTGCTGGGCGCGTTTTTCGCGGCGCCTGAGCCGGTGGAGGTTTCGCGCGCCTGGGCCGCCGCGCAATTGGAGCGCGACGATCTGAGCCATGCCGAATGCCTGCGCCTGCTGGCCGGCCGCGCCGGCAGCGACCGGCCCGATCAAGGCGCGATCCTCTGCTCCTGCCATGGCGTGGGCGTGAACCAGATTTTGCAGGCGATCACGGCGGGCGGCTGCCGCAGCGTCGCCGAAGTGGGTGCGGCCACGCGCGCCGGCACCAATTGCGGCTCTTGCCAAGGCGACATACGGAAACTCCTCGATGGACATGCAATCCAGAAAGCCGCCATTCAGAAAGCCGGTTGAAGCGCCGCCGCATCGCATGCAGAAGCTGGCCAAGCTGCCGCTTTTCATGGATTTGCATGGCCGCTTGGTTTTGGTGGCCGGCAATGGCGCGGCAGCGGCCTGGAAGGCGGAATTGCTGGCGGCAAGCGGCGCCGATGTGCGGCTGCTGGCCGCCGCGCCCGGCGAGGATATTCAGAGCCTGCTGCGAACCGGGGCCGCCGATGGCCGATTGCTGCATCAGGCGCGATCCTGGCGCGACAAGGATTTCGCCGGCCTGGCGCTGGCGGTGATCGAAGCCGAGGATGAAGCCGAAGCCGTTGCCTTCCGCGATGCGGCGCATCGCCATGGCGTGCTGGTTTGCGCGATCGACCGGCCGATGCAGAGCGACGTGCAATTCGGCAGCATCGTCAATCGCTCGCCCATCGTGATCGGCATCTCCACCGATGGCGCCGCCCCGGTGCTGGGCCAGGCGATCCGCCGCCGCATCGAAATGCTGCTGCCGCCGGCTCTGGCCGATTGGGCCGCCATGGCGAAAAGGCTGCGCGGCCGGCTGAAGGCCCTGCTGCCCGATGCGCAAACCCGCCGCGCCTATTGGCGGCGCTGGGCCGAACTGGCCTTCACGGCTCCGGCCGATGAGGCCGAAGCGCGCAGCCTGGCCCTGGCGCATGAGGATCAAGCCGGCGGCGGCGCGGTGACATTGGTGGGCGCTGGCCCGGGCGATGCGGAATTGCTGACCATCAAGGCGATGCGCGCGCTGCAATCGGCCGATGTGATCCTGTTCGACGATCTGGTGTCGCAGGATGTGCTGGAACTGGCGCGACGCGAAGCCAAGCGCATGCTGGTGGGCAAGCGCGGCCGGCGCGCCAGCTGCAAGCAGGACGACATCAACGACTTGATGCTGCGCCTGGCGCAACAAGGCAAACACGTCGTGCGGTTGAAATCCGGCGACCCGATGGTGTTCGGCCGCGCCGGCGAGGAGATCGAACGCCTGCGCGCGGCGGGCATTCCGGTGCGCGTGGTGCCCGGCATCACAGCGGCTTTGGCGGCGGCGGCAAGCCTGGGAATTTCGCTCACCCACCGGCAGGCGGCGCATTCGGTGCGTTTCGTCACCGGCCATGCGCGCGACGGCAGCATGCCCGCCGATCTGGATTGGCGCGGCATGGCCGATCCGGATTGCACGCTCATGCTTTACATGGGCGGCGGCACCGCGCCGGCAATCGCCGCGCGGCTGATCGCCGAAGGCGCATCGCCCGATCTGCCGGTAAGCGCATTGGCCGCCATCTCGCGGCCCGACGAGGCGCGCTGGCATGGCCGTTTGCGGGATTTGCTGGAGGGCTGCCCGCTGAATGCGGGCGAGAGTACCGCCGGCGCGCCGCTGCTGATCGGCATCGGCCAGGTCTTCCGCCAGGCCGCGACGCAAAGCCGCGACCTGGCGATATCGGCTTAGGTATTCATCGAGTCGAAGAAATCCGCGTTGGTGCGGCTGTGCTTCAGCTTGTCGAGCAGGAATTCCATGGCGTCCTGGCCGCCCATGGGCATCAGGATGCGGCGCAGCACCCACATCTTGGCGAGGATGCCCTTGTCGACCAGCAGCTCTTCCTTGCGGGTGCCCGACTTGGTGATGTCGATGGCCGGGAAGGTGCGCTTGTCGGCCAGCTTGCGATCCAGGATGATTTCCGAATTGCCGGTGCCCTTGAATTCTTCGAAGATCACTTCGTCCATGCGCGAGCCGGTATCAATCAGCGCGGTGGCGATGATGGTGAGCGAGCCGCCTTCTTCGATATTGCGGGCCGCGCCGAAGAAACGCTTCGGCCGCTGCAAGGCATTGGCATCCACGCCGCCGGTCAGCACCTTGCCCGAGGAAGGCACCACGGTGTTGTAGGCGCGGGCCAGGCGGGTGATCGAATCGAGCAGGATCACCACATCGCGCTTATGCTCGACTAGGCGCTTGGCCTTTTCCAGCACCATTTCCGTCACCTGCACATGGCGGGAAGCGGGTTCGTCGAAGGTGGAGGAAATCACCTCGCCCTTCACGGTGCGCTGCATGTCGGTCACTTCTTCCGGCCGCTCGTCGATCAGCAGCACGATCAGATAGACCTCGGGATGATTGGCGCTGATGGCATGGGCGATATTCTGCAGCAGCATGGTCTTGCCGGTGCGCGGCGGCGCCACGATCAAGGCGCGCTGGCCCTTGCCCTGCGGCGAAATCAGGTCGATCACCCGCGAGGAGATATCCTTCTTGGGCAATGAGACCAGCTTTTCGCGCTTGGCCGCCTCGCCGCGCGTCTTGGTCGGCGCGATCACGGCGGGGTCTTCCACGAAGGGCAGTTCCATCTTCAGCCGCTCGTTCGGATAGAGCGGGGTGAGATTGTCGAAATGCACCTTGTGGCGGGTGTTTTCCGGGTCTTCGTAATTGATGGTGTTGACCTTCAGCAGCGCGAAATAGCGCTCGCCATCCTTGGGCGCGCGGATGCCGCCCTCGATGGTGTCGCCGGTGCGCAGGCCGAAGCGGCGGATCTGGTTGGGGCTGACGTAAATGTCGTCGGGCCCGGCGAGATAATTGGCTTCCGCCGAACGCAGGAAGCCGAAACCATCCTGCAGCACTTCGAGCACGCCCTGGCCGGTAATCTCGACCTCGCGCTCGGCAAGCTGCTTGAGGATGGCGAACATCATGTCCTGCTTGCGCAGGGTGGATGCATTCTCGATCTGCAGCTCCTCGGCGAAGGCGAGCAGATCGGTGGGGGATTTGGATTTCAGTTCTTGCAGATTCATGAGTCGCTCGGGAGAAGAGAGGGTACTGCGCGGGAGCCGCGACGATGGCGGCAGGAGGGGGAGATTTGGGATGCGACAGCCGCGCTGGGCATAAGACCCAATAGGCTGGCGCCCAGTGGCGGCTGGCGGGTGGCAGGGCCGGAGCGGGTGTTCAATCCGTGCAATAAGCTGCCGGCCTGAAACCCATCCACATAAGCCGGGAGGGATGCCCGATCCTGCGATCGAACGCCCTGGAGATAACAATCGGCCCAGCCGGTGTCAAGTGCGGGCCAAGTCCGGGGCCAAATACGGGGCCCGAAATCAGCCGATAACCGCGAGAACCAGGAATACGCCGCCCACCGCGCCGAGCGCCCAGCCGGCCGGGCGCCAGCCAGCCGCCTCGCCGCCTTCCGGCAGCCAATACCCCACGAAGCGGCGATAAAGCAGGATCGCGCCCAGGCAAAGCCCGTATTGCACCAGGGCCAGCCCGGCGAAATAGGCCAGCAACGGCGTCGGCTCGGCCCCGACGATGCTTTCGCCATAGGCATAGCCATGCAGCAGACCGGCCGCCGCCAGCAAAGGCGGCAACAGCCCGGCTTGCCGCCCGATCAACAGCGCGCCAAGCAGCAACAGGCTGAGCGAAACCAGGATTTCCGCGCCCGGCAGATCGAAGCCGGCGCTGTGCCAGGCCGCCGCCAGCAGGCTGGGCAGGATGAAATGCCAAGGCAGCCAGCGGGCATTCGGCCGGTTCGCCATGGCCAGCGCCGAAGCCAGCAGGAAAGCCAGGTGGTCGAGCCCGATCACCGGATGCGCCAAGCCCGAAATCAGGCCGGAAAACAAGGTGTTGGGCAGCTGGCCGGCCATGCCGTGATGGGCCTGGGCGGCGCTGGACAGGATGGTGCCGGCCAGCAAGGGCAGCGCGGTCAGCAACATATGGCGGGGGCTATGCATGGCGCGAGCCTATGCGGGCGGGGCCTGATCGTCAAACCAGCCATCCCTGTAACGCGCCCTGCGCCCCTGCCTCCCTGCGACTGCGTGTCGCTTGCCGGAGCAACAGCGCGCTGATAGGTGTGGGTCATGTTCGCTGCGGCATCGAGACCGGGAATCGTTGCATCGCGCCGCCCGCATCGCCCCAGCTTGGCGATATGGGCGGTATGGCTGGCGGTTGCCGCCTTGTTGTTCCACAGCCTGCTGCCGCTGGCCTATCAAGCCGCCATGCGCCGCGCCGATACCGGCGGCATCGACGGCATCGTCATCTGTACCGCGATGGGCCTGCGCACGGTGAAGCTGGGCGAAGACGGCATGCCGCTGCCCGATGCGCCGGCTCAGCCCGACAAGGCGCAGCGCTATTGCCCGGCTTGCCTGGGCGCGCAGATGCTGCCGGCTTTACTGCCGCCCGATGGCTGGAGCGCCGGCCTGCCGCTGCTGGCCAGCGGCATCGCTTTCATCATGTGGATGGCCGCGCCGCCGCATGGCATAGACCAAGCACCCGCCCGCGCGCGCGGACCCCCGGCCCTTCTCGACTGACTTGATCACGCGCCGCAGCGATTGCTTCGCTCAAGCGGCGCATCGAAACGTCATACGAAGGGGTAATCCCATGTTGAAATCCATGCTTTTCGGCTGCGTCGCCGGCGCCGCCCTGTTTTCCGTTCACGCCATCCCGGCTTTCGTTTCTCCGGCTTTCGCCCATGTGGTGGCCGATCCCGCCGAGGGCAAAGCCGGCAGCTATTTCCGCACCGCCCTGCGGGTGGGCCATGGCTGCGGCGCATCGCCCACCATTGCCGTGAAGGTGCTGCTGCCCGAAGGGCTTGCCAGCGTGCGGCCCCAGGCCAAGCCGGGCTGGGACATCAAGATCGAAACCGTGCAGCTGGCCAAGGCGGCGGATGCCGGCCATGGCATCATGAGCGACACGGCGATCAGCGCCGTGAGCTGGACCGGCGGCAAACTGCCCAACGAGCATTTCGATGAATTCGGCCTCAGTCTGAAACTGCCCGAACGGAATGGGCCGCTTTATCTGAAAGTGATCCAGAGCTGCGCCGAGGGCGAGTTGCACTGGGACCAGATCGCATCGGCCGGCCAGCGCGTGGAGCGCCCGGCCGCGCTGATCCGCGTGAGCGGCGGCAAGGATGAAATCAAGGCCGGCGCAATCGAGATTCAGCAGCCTTTCGCCCGCGCCACGCCGGCGAAGATGGGCGGTGCCTTCATGACCCTGGTGAATACCGGCATGGCGGGCGACAAGCTGCTGAAGGCCGCCTCGCCGGTGGCCGAAACCGTGGAATTGCACACCCATGTGAAGGAAGGCGACGTGATGCGGATGCGTCCGGTGCCGGCGATCGAAATCGCTGGCCATGGCCGCACCGCGCTGGAGCCGGGCAGCTATCATGTGATGCTGATCGGGCTCAAGCAGCCATTGAAGGAAGGAACCAGCTTTCCGCTGACCCTGACCTTCGAGAAGGCTGGCAGCGTAACGCTGAATGTGCCTGTGGTGAAAGCCGGCGGCATGCCCGCAAACATGCCTGGTAACATGCCTGGTAACATGCCTGGTAACATGCCTGGCGGCATGGACCATAGCGGCGGCCACAAGCACTAATCACCGCATTTTTCTTTTTCCATAGGGAATCGACGCCATGACTCCGTCCATTTTACGGCGGCGTGTTGAACGCACGCTGCCAAAGATCGCGCTTGGCCTTTATGCCGGCGCCAGCCTGCTCGCTCTGCTGAGCGCCAACGCCCAGGGTCAAACCGTGGGTCAAACCACAACGCCGACGCTGACCGTGCAAGGCGGCGCCGTCGGGGCCACTGAAGCCGAAGCGATCACCAATCCCTCGCCCGAGGAAGCCCGCAAAACGCTGGAGAAAATCCCCGGCGGCGCAAGCCTGGTCAGCGAGCAGGACTTGCGCGAAGGCCGCACCAGCACCATCAAGGAGGTGCTGGATTACGTGCCCGGCGTTTTCGCGCAGCCGAAATACGGCCAGGAAGACGCCCGGCTGGCGATCCGCGGCTCGGGTCTGTCGCGCAATTTCCATCTGCGCGGCGTGCGCCTGCTGATCGACGGCGTGCCGATCAACCAGGCCGATGGCGGCGGCGATTTCCAAGAGATTGATCCGCTGGCCTTCCGCTATGTGGAAGTGTATCGCGGTGCCAATGCGCTGCAATTCGGCGCGGCCAGCCTGGGCGGCGCGGTGAATTACGTTTCGCCCACCGGCCGCAGCCATGACGGTTACTTACTGCGGCAGGAATTCGGTAGCTACCAGACCTCGCGCAGCCAATTCGCCGCCGGCGGCGCGGCGGGGAATTTCGATTACTACATCACGCCCACCTACAGCCATTCGCTGGGCTATCGCGATCATTCGGATCAGGATTACTACCGGGTGAACGGCAATGTGGGCTATCGCTTCGGCGACGGTGCGGAAACGCGTTTCTACATCAGCGCCAACAACATCAACCAGGCGATCCCCGGTTCGGTGAATCGCGAAATCGCCTTCGCGCAGCCGAATGCCACCGTGGATACCAGCTTCAGCCGCAACACCAAACGCAACATGGATTCGGTGCGGCTGAACAACAAGACCACCTTCCTCACCGCTGGCGGCGAAGCCACCATCGGCGTGTTCTATGCCGACAAGGCGTTGTTCCATCCGCTCTCGTTCGCGGTGATCGACAATCAGGAGAATAATTACGGCGGCTATGGCCGCATCACCGAGGAGACCGCTTTGTTCGGCCATCGCCTCGACCTGACCGGCGGGCTGAATTATTTCGGCGGCAAGAACCACGCGAAGCAATACGTCAATGTCGGCGGCAATCGCGGCGCGCTGAGCAACAATGTGGAGGAGAAATCCAACACATTCGAACTCTATGGCGAGGCGGCCTATTATCTGCGGCCGGATGTCGCCGCGATAGCCGGCGCGCAGGCCACTTATGCCGAACGCAATCTGGTGGACCTGTTTCCCGCCAACGGCATCGACAGCGGCAGCCGCGAATACCAGAGCCTGAATCCCAAGCTCGGGCTGCGCTGGGATGCGGCGCCGGATTGGCAGGTTTTCAGCAATCTGAGCTGGGCGGCGGAACCGCCGGCCTTCTCGGAACTGAATCCCAGCGCCGCGCCGGGCTTCGCGCCGCTGGCGCCGCAGAAATCCCGCACGCTGGAAATCGGCACGCGCTGGCGCAATGCCGATCATGCGCTGGAGCTTTCGGCTTATCGCGCCAATGTGGAGGATGAACTGCAATTGCTGGATGTCGGCGGCGGCCAGACCCAGGCGCGCAACATCGACAAGACCATCCATCAGGGCATCGAACTGGGCGGCGAGGCCACCTTGCTGCGCGGCAATTGGCTGGAGGGCGACCGCATCAGTCTGCGCGGCGCTTATACATTCAGCAATTTCCGCTTCGACGATGACGCTGCCTTCCGCGACAACGCTTTGCCCGGCGCCCCCAGGCATTACCTGCGCGCCGAGCTGCGTTACGGCGTGCGGGAAGGCCATGCGGATGGCTGGTTCATCGCGCCGAATGTGGAATGGGTGCCCGAAGCCTATCACGTGGATAATGCCAACACCGCGAAGACCGCGGCCTATGCGCTGTGGGGCCTGCGCGGCGGTTATACCATCCGCGAAGGCGGCCGCATCTTCCTGGAAGGCCGCAACTTGCTGGACAAGACCTACATCGCCTCTACAAGCGCCGCCACCACGGCCGGCAATCAAGCGCTGTATAATCCCGGCGATGGCCGCGCGGTTTATGCCGGCATCGAGTGGCGCTTCTAGGCGGCCAGCCAGGCGCGGAAGGCGGCGTAATCCATCGCCTTCCCGCCGCTTTCGCGCAGGCGGCGGCAGAGCGCCTTGTCGTCGCTGACCAGCCGGGCCTCATGCGCCCGGGCCAATAGCAGCAAGGCATCGTCGGCGGCCAGCATCGGATCTATTTCGGTGCTGGCCGTCTTGCCATCCAGGGCGTCGTAAAGCGCCAGCAAGGCGGCACGCCGCGCCGCATCGGGCACGCGGCGCAATTCCCGGCGCTGGCATTCATGGCGCAGCAAATGCAGACGATCCGCCGCGATAGCCTGACGGATCAGCACGGCATCCGCTTCGCTGGCCAGGATGCGATCATGGATGTTGCTGTCGAGCAGAACAAGATCAGGCATCCGGCTCAGGCATCCGGATCGGGCGTCTTCGGCTCGAAGGGGCAGAGATCGCGGATGATGCAGCGCGGACAGGCCGGATTGCGCGCCTTGCAGATGTAGCGCCCATGCAGGATCAGCCAGTGATGCGCATGGCGCAGATATTGCGCCGGGATCGCCTTGAGCAAACCCTGCTCGACGGCCAGCGGCGTCTTGCCCGGGGCCAGGCCGAGCCGGTTGCCGAGCCGGAAGATATGCGTATCCACCGCCATGGTGGGTTCGCCCCACAGCACATTCAGCACCACATTGGCGGTCTTGCGGCCGACGCCGGGCAGGGCCTGCAACGCCTCGCGGTCGCGCGGCACCTGGCCGCCATGCTCGCGCACCAGGATTTCGGAGAGCGCGATCACGTTCTTGGCCTTGGTGTTGAACAGGCCGATGGTCTTGATATGCTCTTTCAAGCCGGCCTCGCCGAGCTTCAGCATCGCTGCCGGATCGCGCACTGCCTTGAACAGATCCTTGGTGGCGCGGTTCACCCCGGCATCGGTGGCCTGGGCCGACAGCACCACCGCCACCAGCAAGGTATAGCCGTTGACGTAATTCAGCTCGGTGCGCGGCTCGGGATCGGCGGCCGACAGGCGGGCGAAGATTTCCGCGATGGCGGCGGGCGAAAGTTTGGCTGGCTTCTTCTTCGGCTTGCTCATGGCTGCTATTCTATCGGGGCGATATCCACCCATAGCATAGCCCGACGATGCCGCGCCATTTTCTGCTTCTGCTGTTGCTGCTGACGGCCCTGCCGCACCTTGCCCAGGCCCAGCAATGCCGCCTGCCCGAGCGGATCGAAAGTCAGAGCTGCCCGCAAAGCGGCCCGCGCCGCGGCCAGGCCGGCGATTTCGACTATTACGTTCTGGCGCTGAGCTGGTCGCCGGATTATTGCGCCAGCGCCAACCGGCCGGAAAAGCTGCAATGCCAGGACAACCGCTTCGGCTTCGTGGCGCATGGCCTGTGGCCGCAATACCGCAGCGGCCATAACCGCCCGGTGGAGGGCGACTGGCCGCAATATTGCGCCCCCACCCAGCCGCCGCC
>JAYSEE010000033.1:12577-18329 GCA_041914045.1 Ferrovibrio sp.
TGGAGATGCAGCGCAAGCATCTCTGCCGCCTGCCGAGCAGCCGGCTGATCGCCTGCCAATGGGCCAAGCATGGCAGCTGCGGCGATTTCGGCAGCGGGGCCGCGGGCGCGGCGCGTTATCTGGAGGCCATCGCCACGGCCATGGACCGCATCGAACTGCCGGCCCTGCAGCCCGGCGAAACCAGCGTGGGCGAATTGACCGCCCGGCTGCGCCAGGCCAATCCGGGCCTGAAAGCCGATCAAATGGCCGTGCTGCTGCGCGACGGGCATTTGCAGGAAATCCGCTTCTGCCTGCGCCGCGACCTGAGCGGCTACACCGCCTGCGATAAAGCGGTCGGCGGCTCGGCCTCAAACCGCAGGTTGCGCGTTCGCTGACGCTACGCCTTTCCTGGGCGTGCCAGTTTGGCTATTGTCCGCCCGCCATGGACACTTCCAAGGAAAAATTCCTCTCCACGCTGCGCGGCAGTACGTCGCGCGTTTATGCTACGCTGTTCTTTAGCCAAGCGATGCAGCGCGCCGCCGAGAAGGACAAGGCCGAAGGCATAACCACGGAACGCCAGCCGCTTTTCGCCAATGCGCGGCTGAATCGCTGTTTCGTGGTGAAGGAAACCACCACGCGGGTTTCGGATTTTTCGCTGGGCAATTTCACCGAAACCAAGCTGGTGATCCCCTATAACGCCGACGAGCTCGGCGAAGGCGGCATCTCCTATCTGCCGAAAATGCGCGGCGGCTGGCGCGCCTTGCAGGATGCCGGCCTGCTGAGCGAAACCCATGACGATCCGCGCCGCGCGCGCGACCAGGCGATCATCGACATCTTCTGCATGCTGCCCTCCTATGCGCCCTTCCTGGTGAAGGACCGGTTGCAGCTCAAGGGCATCGAGGCCGACGAGAATTACTTCGCCATCACGCCGCAGGAATACGATTCCGTGCGCAGCTTCATCGCCTTGCGTTTCGACAAGATGGTGCAGACGCTGATTCCGCCCGATCTGCCAGACCGCAACGAACGCGTCGAGCGGTTGGTGAACAAGCTGTGGTTTCTCGACGACCTGGACAGCCTGAAGGATATCGCCCGCGCCTTCTCGATCCCCAGCGACCGCATGTTCGAGGTGTTCTACGGCTGGAAAGGCATTTCCTTCTTCGAATACGAATATGCCCGCATCAAGCAGCGGCTGATGGATCTGGTGAGCTGGCTGGCCGAGGAAAGCGAGCCGGCGGATTTCGTGCCCAAGGATGTGCGCAAGGAATTCGATGCCGACCGCGATGCGGTGGCCAAGGGCATGGTGTTCGCCACCCGGGTGATCCACAGCCTGCTGCATCAATACAACGAAAGCTTCGACAAGCTGTTCGTGCACCAGACCGGCTCGGCGGATTTCGTGCAATTCCTGCTCAGTTCGAACGAGAAATTCTGGCAGCTCGGCGAGAATATCTCGAAGATCGAGCATGCCCTTGGCGTGCTGGAAAGCTACAGCGAGCGATTGCGCACCCGCCGCTTCCAATATGTGCATCTGCTGGAAATCATCGCCGCCCAGCGCGCCGTTTTCGCCATGCCCGATCCGCGCGAGGAAAAGGACGACAGCGACGACGGCATCCTGGATGCTACATCCGGCGAATGAAATTCAGGAATTCCGCCACCCGGTTCGATAACTCGCCGGTGCGGCCATTCATTTCCGCCGCCGTCTCGCGCATGCCGGCGGCCATCTTGCCGCTTTCCGCCGCCGCCGCCGAAATGCCTTCGATATTGGCGGTGACGCTTTCGGTGCGCGAAGCGGCTTCCTGAATATTGTTTGAGATATTGGCGGTGGCGCCGGTCTGCTCGTTCACCGCATCGGTGATGCCGACCATGCGATCGTTCAGTTCGGCCGCCTGGCCGCGAATGGTGCCGATGGATTTGACCGTGCGATCCGAAGCCTGCTGGATGGCGCCGATCTGTTCAGCGATGGATTTCGCCGCCTCGGCGGTCTTCTGCGCCAGATTGCGCACTTCCTGCGCCACGACCGCGAAACCTTTGCCAGCCTCGCCGGCGCGGGCCGCTTCCACGCTGGCATTCAACGCCAGCAGGTTGGTCTGGAACGCCACCGATTTGATGAATTCCACCACTTCGTCGATGCGCTGGTTGGCGGTCACCAGATCCTGCACGGCGGCATCGGCGCGGGCGGCTTCCTCATTCACCGCCTTGCTGGCCTGGTTGCCTTCGCGCAACTGGCGGCTGATCTCGGTGATGGTGGCAGCCATCTGCTCGGCTGCGGCAGCCACCGCCTGGGTATTCTGCGTCGCCTGCTGCGCGGAGGCCGCCACATCATGCGATTGTGCGCCGGCCTGGGTGAGCCGGCCGGCCATGGTATCGGCATCGACCGCCACTTCGCGGCTGGCAACCGTCACCTGCTCGACGATGGCGGTGACGCCCTGCTCGAATTCATCGGCCAGTTTGGCGCGTTCCGCCTTGGCTTGCGCCGCCATGGTTACCCGCTGCGCCTCGATCTCGCTGGACAGCCGGGTGGTTTCCGCGGCCTTGTCGCGCATCACCAGGCGGGCGCGATTGATGATGCCGGCGCCGCGGCGGAAATCGCCATGCAGGCCGCGCTCAAGAAACGGCCGGAAGAATTTGCCTTCGGCGGCGAAGCTCAAGGATGCGCCGGATTCGCGGATATAGGCGTCGGTCTGATCCAGCATGTGATTGAGCGAACGCAGATACGGCGCCAGCGGGCCATAGGGATCCGTATGCACGATGCGGGCATTAAGATCGCCCTTCGCAACGCGCTCGCAGACATCGCCCACCTCTTGCAGCGCCTGCACATGCAGGCGTGCCTTGCGGCCGAACAGAAACATCACCACCCCCTAAGCCAATCCGGCAATTCTGAATACCAACTCGTCATACTCCATCCCGAGCCGCTGCAATTCGGCCTGCAGCATCGCGGCGCCGGCATGCATGCCCGCCTTGCGGTCGGCATGCCGGTTTTCTTCCTGCAGCAGGGCGGCATAGATCGGCGCGATGGTTTCCACCGCTTTCCGCTCCGGCACCCGACGGTTGGAGTGATAGCCCTCTATTCCTCCCTGGGCATTGAAGCTGGGCGTGACATGCGCGAACACCCAGTAATAATCGCCGTTTTTCGCTAGGTTTTTTACATACGCAAAAATTTCATGACCGGCTTCGATCCGCTGCCAGAGCAGATGGAACACGCAGCGCGGCATGTCGGGATGCCGCAGAATGCTGTGCGGCTGGCCGAGCAGCTCGGCTTCGCCGTACATGCCGACCCGGCAGAACACGTCGTTGGCATAGGTGATGCGGCCGCGCGTATCGGTTTTCGAGACGATGATTTCTTCCGGCTCGAAGAACCGCTCATTCCGAGTGGGCTGCGGACGCTTCATGGCGGCGCCTCACAATATTCCCCGCGCATGCAGGTAGGTTTTGAATTTCAGATCGGCCCGCAACACATCGTCGATCACCTGCGAAAAGCATTCGTTGATATCGTCGATATCGACATAGCCTTTCTCGCTGCATTGGCCGCGCAACGCTTTAAGCCGCGCCATGCTTTCGCGATGGTGCTCGATATGCCAATCCAGACCGTGATAGCGCAGCTTGGCCATCACTTCCTCTTCATGCAGGAAGTGATTGAACATCTTATCGGATAGCGGATCGAAGCACTGTTCCACGGCAATCCGACCCTCATTCTGGCCGATTTGATCGAGGCAGGTATTCAACTGCCCCAGCAAATCCTCATGCTGCTCGTCCAACGCGTTGTATTCGATGCGCGCCGCCTGCGGCAGCGCGTAGTACCGGGAAGACGCCATTTTTAGCCATTACGCTTGTCAATAAACGCGGCATTCTATGGGGCGCACCAGAGACTGTAATTGATTTCGATCAACATCATGGAAGGTGCCGCCCGCGCCCCTACACTAAAATCCGGGGGAACGAATGCAGCCTCTGCAATTTATAAAAGACTTCATATATGTGCGCGGGATGCCCGGCAGCCGCAATTCTACTTGCCGCCGGGCGCCGCGCTCACTCTTTGGTCATCGGACAGGTATTGATGCCCAGCAGCGTATAGGCCGGGCAGAAGCGGAAAAGCCCGGTGGCCAGCGGCACTAGGCCGATCAGGCCGAACCAGCGCTGGTCGCCCGGCAGAAAGAAAAACAGCGACAGAATGGCCAACCCGGCCACGATGCGCAGTACGCGGTCCATACCCCCGACATTGCTTTTCATCTTTCTTCTCCTTTGCGATATGCGGCGAATATCAGTTTGCGGCATCGCCATCGACGGCAGGGCCGAGATCGCCCCGCCAAGGCCGAAGGGTTTCGAGCAGCCAAAGGCCGGCGACGATGACGGCGGCAAACGGCAAGGCGACCGCCCAGAAAGGCAGGCCCAGCATGGCTTCCAGCGTAAGCTTGCCGGGGCCGCCGGCAAGCCAGGGGCGCAGGCTGGGCTCGGCATATCCGAAAGCCGCCGCGCCGGCCAAGCCGCCCAGCAAGGTGAGCCATGCATCGCGATAGCCGGCGCCGATCTGCGCCAGGATGGTGCCTGGGCAAGCGCCCGCCAGCGTAATGCCGACGCCGAGCAGCAGGCCGCCGCCGATATCGGCGAGATACAACGTGGCTTTCGGCGCCAGTTTGATCAGGCCGAAGCCCTGCAAGGCGCTGAGCACCACCAAGCCGGTCGCCACCGCGCTGAGAAACACCTTCAGCATGATGAAATTATCCAGCCGCATCTGGCCGACGATCATGCCGGGTTCGAAGACGCGGGATTTCTCCAGCGCCAAGCCGAACGCCATGCCCATGCCCAGACCGACAACAACCGCTTCGAAAACATTCATGGCGCTCATCTCCAGCGATCAGGCCCAACAATCAGGCGCGGCGCGTGAACAGAAAAGCCGTGGCGATGCCGCCGGCGAACATCGCGGCGACCGCGATCATCGAGCCGATGGCAAGCTGCGCGATGCCCGACAGGCCATGGCCGCTGGTGCAGCCATCGGCGATGCGCGCGCCCAGCAGCAGGATGAAGCCGGCGGCGAAAGCCATGGCGAAACGGCCGAGCGGATTTTCCAAGCCGAAGCGGCGGCGCCATACGGTGGAAACGGCCGGCCGGCGCGCGCCCGACATCCGCGCGGAAGCCCAAGCGCCCAGGGCCACGCCGACCACCAGCGCCACCTGCCACCAATTCTTCGCGCCTTGCATATGCTTGGCGAAATACTCGATCTGCCCGGCCGCCGGATCGACCAATGCCGACAGATGCGCCGCAACCGTGACATAAGAAGACGAGGCGCCCAGCGCCGTGCCGATCAGCATGAAGGCCGGCACTTGCAGCAAGCCGATCAAGATTCCCGCCGCATAGGGAGACCAAGCCTTATCGCGCAATCCCATGATGTCCTCGCATCGCACATAACGAGGGCACCGATATCACATATGCGAAATGTTGTTCATTGACCTGGGTCAAGCCGAGGTCTCATGCCAATAATCGCTCAATTCATTTTTGCATGCATTTTATTTGAATAACTTCAAAGAAAGCCGATTAATGATAAATTTCCTAGTATATTCGTCATTATAACAATACAATGCATGCAATAAATAAAGCCCGGGGGAATCAATGTTGGAATTGCATCATTTCGGCCTATCGGTATGCGCCCATAAAGTACGGATGGCATTGGGCGAAAAAGCGGTGACCTGGCAAAGCCGGATTGTCGATCTTCATACCGGCCAGCAATTCGCCCCGGAGTATCTGCGCCTGAACCCCAACGGCGTGGTACCGACCCTGGTGCATG
>JAYSEE010000034.1:0-18251 GCA_041914045.1 Ferrovibrio sp.
GAAATTCTGCTTGATGAAATCCTGCTTCGCCGCCCAGTCGCGGCCGCTTTCGGCCAGCAGCTTGTCGATATCGCCGATCTGCGCCGGCGGAAAAGCGCCGGGAAAGGCCGAAGTGGCGCGGCCGGCGAAGGTCAGCGCCGGCGCATCCTTGGTTTCGAAATCGGAATGCTCCTCGCCATTCGGCCAGCGGCGGTAATGATAGCGCAGCACATGGCGATGCTCGCGGTCGCGCACGAAAGGCGGATCATGGATCGGGATATGCTGCAAATAGCCGTAGAAATCCGTGACGGTGACGAACAGGTCGAGCGGCAGACCGGCCGGCATCAGCGAAGCGCCGGGCGCGGATGGTTCGCCCATGGCTTCCAGGCCGCGCAGCAATTCGCGCGCCAGATGCAGGCCGTCGAAGGGCGGCTCGAACCAGCGCGAGCGGGTGAACAGCGAAACCTTCTGGCGGATTTCCGGATCGGCCAGCAGGCGGCCCAGCTTGGAGCGCGAAGCCAGCCACAGGATCGGCCGCATGAACCATTTGCTCCAGCGCCCGGCGCGCTTCTCGCGATCCAGCAGGCGGGTCACGTCGGCCTCGCCGAGCCAGAGATCGCGGAAATTGCTCAGCGGCAGATCATGCGCCAAGGCGCGGGCCAGCATGATGCCGTTCATGCCGCCGGCCGAGGCGCCGGCGATCACATCCACGATCACCCGCAATTCCACGTCATGGGCCATTTCGCGCAGCAATTCGAAATACACGGCTTCCGAATCATGCCCATGCGCCTGGCCTTCCGGCGTATCGGCGAAGTTGGTGCGGTCGCGCTGCGGGCCTTTCGGCTGCGCGTGAAAGGCCTTGGAGGCCCGCACCAATTTAAGGATCTCCTTCGACACGCCGTGCATGTAAATGGCCAGCGACACGCCGCCGAAGCAGACCAGCGCCAGGCGCAATTCCTTTTCCCGCACGGATGTCCTCCCCGAGCCGCTTCTTCTTCTGACGAATCGCCTGCGACTTTGCGCCCAATAGGGGCGGGGCTCAAGTGAGTTCCAGCGCTTTGCAGGTTTCCGCCAGGCAAAGATCGGCCTCGGGCATCAGGCCGGCGAAATTCGGCCAGGCATGCGGCAGGCCATGCCATTGCTTGCACTGCACCATCACGCCGGCGGCGCGCGCCTTGCCGGCGAGGCTCAGCGCATCGTCGCGCAGCAATTCGCTATCGCTGACATGCAGGATCAGCGGCGGCAAACCATGCAGGTCGCCATGCAGCGGGGAGACCAGCGCGTCGTCCAGGGCCGCGCTGCCGGCATAGAGACGCGCGGCCATGCGCATCTGCGCCGGCATGAACCAGGCGCAATGGCCGATATTTTCGCGATAGCTGGCGCCTCTCAGCGCCAGATCGGCCCAGGGCGAAAACAGCGCCGCCGCCGCCGGCATGGGCAGGCCCTTTTGCTTCAGCCGCAGCAGCAGGGCCAGGGCTAGGCCGCCGCCGGCGGAATCGCCGGCCAGCCAGATGCGGTCGGGCCGCAGGCCGCGTTCGCGCAACAGCCAGGCATAGGCGGTCTCGGCATCTTCCAGCGCGGCGGGAAACGGATGCTCCGGCGCCAGCCGGTAATCCAGCGCGAAAACCGGAATGTTGAGTTTTTTCGCCAGCCGCGTGGTGAGGGCGCGATGGCTGCGCGGCGCGCCGCAGATATAGCCGCCGCCATGCAGATACAGCAGCGCCCGGCCGCGCCGGGGCGGATGCCGGGCATGCTCGGGCAGAATCCATTCGCCGCGCGGCTGGCTGCTGCGTTCCAGCCGCAGACCACGCGGAATGCTGGAGCGGGTCAGCGCCAGCATCAGCGTGCGCAGCATCGGCACATCGCCGGGATGCAGCTTGCGCGGCTTGATCAAACGGCGCAGCCCGCGCGAGATCAGGCGGGCCTGCAAGCTCGGCAATGGCGAATTGGGCAAAAGCGGTTTCATGCCGCCATAGTATCGCAGCGGTAAGTTACAGGACCATGGCTTGCAGCCGTCCGGCAGGCGGCGTAAACCCTTGCCATGGCCAATCAAGCCGAAACCGTCTCGCTGCTGGTGGACCGCGCCGCGCATGAATTGCGCCGTGGCCGGCCGGTTCTGCTGCTGTCCGACGGACAGCCGGTGCTGGTTGCGGCGGCCGAAACCCTGACCGAGCCCTTGCTGGGGCAATTGCGCGCGCTGGGCGATGAAACCGCCGCGCTGGCGATCACCGCGGGGCGCGGCGCGGTGCTGCATATTCCGTCGGCGGGGCATGATGCGATTTTACTGCCGCTGGCCCGGCTGCCGGCGGCGGAAACCGAACAGGCCGCCGCCTTCATCCGCGATCTGGCCGATGCCAGCCGCGATCTCGGCAAGCCGCTGCGCGGGCCGTTCGAGCCGGTGAAGCGCAGCGCGCCGCCGGCCACGGCATCCGCCGCGATCAAGCTGGCCAAGGTGGCCTATCTGCTGCCGGCGGCTTTGCATGTGCCGCTGCGCGCCGATGCCGCCTTGCCCGATCTGCTGGTGTCGCTGCCCGCCGGGATGGCGCTGGATTACGACCGCGCGGCGGCGGAAAGCCTGGTGCCGGTCAGCCAGGCGCGGCTGCCGGTGGCCGATGCCGAGGATGCGCGGCTTTACGCCTTCCGTCCGGCCGATGGCGGGCCGGAGCATTTCGCCCTGGTGATCGGCCGGCCCGATCCGGCCCAGCCGGTGCTGGCGCGGCTGCATTCGGAATGCTTCACCGGCGATCTGCTCGGCAGCCTGCGCTGCGATTGCGGCGAGCAATTGCGCGGCGCGGTGCGCAGCATCAACGAAGCCGGCGGCGGCGTGCTGCTTTACATGGCGCAGGAAGGCCGTGGCATCGGCCTGGTCAACAAGCTGCGCGCCTATCAATTGCAGGATCAGGGCTTCGATACCATCGAGGCCAACCAGCGCATCGGCTTCGGCGCCGATGAACGCTGGTTCCTGCCGGCGGCCCGCATGCTCAAGCTGCTGGGCTTCGATGCCGTGCGGCTATTGACCAACAATCCCGAGAAGGTGACCGGCCTGGAAGCCGCCGGCATCCGCGTGGCCGAACGCGTGCCGCATAAATTCCCCGCCAACAGCCATAACGAAGCTTATCTGGCCACCAAGAAAAAACGCTCGGGGCATTATCTGTAGTTCAATCCGGCAGATGCGGCCCCGGCTCGTCGATGGTCAGCACCAGGCGAGATTGCCCCGGTTGCAAGGGCGGCGAGCGATGCACGATGCCGCGCCGCGCCTGCGGCTTTTCCCCTTTCAGGATCGCCGCCCAGCCGGTTCGCAGATGTTGCAGCCGCGCCGGATCGCGCAGCACGGCTGCATTCCTGCCCTTGCCCAGCATGTCGCGGTTGGCGGCATCGTCGGGAATCCATTCCGTGCCCGGGCCGGCATAGCTGCAAAGCAGCCGCAGATGCACATGGTCGGTATGGTAATAGCGGCAGGCATCGTTGCGCACGCAGCCGATATCCGCATGCAGGCGTGCATCGCTGCCGGCCTTGCGCATGATTTGCGCCAGCAGCGCGATATCGGCGGCCAGCGCTTCGCTGGCGGCATTGCGCGGCCAGCCGGCCTCGGCGAAGGCGGCCAATGCCGCCTGCCGGATATCCTGCCTGGGTTCGAGCCAGAAACAGGCGCCGCCCGCATCGCGCCGCGCCAAGCCGGCGGCGAAATGCGCGACGCAGAGCGGCAGATCGCGGCGCCAGATGGCGATATTGCTGTCAGGCCGGGCGATCAGCGCCAGCGCGCCGGGATCGTCGCCGATGATCGTATGGGGCAATGACTGCGCGCTCATGCCGCATCCATATTCGGATCGAGCCAGGGCGGGAAGGGATCGTCGAAGCGCCGCCAGGCCTTCTGGCCCAGGGCCATCTCGGCATCGTTGAGCAGGCAGGCATCGAAGCCGCGCCGCAGGGCGGCTTCGTCCATGCCGGCGCCGATCAGCACGATTTCCTGCCGGCGGTCGCCGAATTCCGGATGCCAGACCTGCTCCATGCCCTGGCGCCATTCGGGATGTTCGGGCCAATGCTGCTGCGGCACGGCGGCCCACCACAGGCCGCCCTTCTCATGGCGCGCCACCGCCCCGGCCTGCGACCAGGAACCGACATAGGCCATGCGGCTGGCCAGCCAGAAAAAGCCTTTCGAGCGCCAGACCTGCGGCCATGCGCTGTTCAGCCAACGATACAGCCGCTGCGGATGGAAGGGCCGGCGCGCGCGATAGACGAAGCTGCGGATGCCGTATTCCTCGGTTTCGGGATTGTGGATGCCGAGCAAGGCCTGCTGCCAGCCAGGCAGGCGCTGGGCGTTGCCGGCATCGAACAGGCCGGTGCCCAGCACCTGGCGCGGCGCCACCTTGCCGAAGCTTGAGCGGATCAGGCGGGCATCGGGATTGAAGCGGCGGATCAGGCCTTCCAGGAAACCGAGATCGGCTTCCGGCAGCAGATCGGCCTTGTTCAGCAGGATCACATCGGCGAATTCGATCTGCTCCAGCAGCAGATCCACCACGGTGCGGTCATCCTCCGGCCCCGCCGCCGAACCGCGCTGATGCAGGAAATCCTGCGAGGCGTAGTCGCGCACGAAATTATAGGCGTCCACCACCGTCACCATCGTGTCGAGTTGCGCGATGTCGGACAGGCTGCGGCCGGCCTCGTCGCGGAATTCGAAGGTGGCGGCCACCGGCATCGGTTCGGCGATGCCGGTGCTTTCGATCAGCAGATAGTCGAAACGCCCGGCCTCGGCCAGCCGGCGCACCTCGGCCAGCAGATCGTCGCGCAGGGTGCAGCAGATGCAGCCATTGCTCATCTCCACCAGCTTTTCGTCGGTACGGCTCAAGTCGGCGCCGCCATCGCGCACCAGTTGGGCATCAATATTCACCTCGCTCATGTCGTTCACGATCACCGCCACCCGCATGCCCTCGCGGTTGTTGAGCAGGTGGTTCAGCAAGGTGGTCTTGCCGGCGCCGAGAAAGCCGGACAGCACGGTGACGGGTAGCCGAGACGGCGAGGCGGACATGGAGGCTCCATACGGATCGGAAAATAGAATGTTATAATATAACATTTTTGGGCGATGAGAAAAAGTCTCCTTCCGCCGCCTTCTCGGTCCCGCCCGGC
The DNA here is from genome assembly GCA_041914045.1 of Ferrovibrio sp. Lineage (GTDB taxonomy): Bacteria > Pseudomonadota > Alphaproteobacteria > Ferrovibrionales > Ferrovibrionaceae > Ferrovibrio. The sequence goes on from JAYSEE010000034.1 coordinate 5,104, forward strand.
AAGTCTTGCCGGGCCGGCTGCTTTTGAGCGGATTCCGGGAAATAATAAATATATGAAATATATAAGCTTTTAGTCGGATTCCGACTTGGCATCGGGCTTGCTTTAACCATGAGCGGAAGAGGAACCCATGGTCACCAGCCTGAGCGATACGCCCCTGCAGATGCCGACGATAACCGTGAAGCCCACGGATCGGCAGATTGCGGCCGATCAGCCGGCTGCGGCAGAAAAGCCGCGGCGGGGCCTGTTCGGGCCGGAGGGTTTCAGCTTTTCCGCTTTTCTCGACATCATCAACCCGCTGCAGCATATCCCGGTGGTGAGCACGATCTATCGCGCCGTCACGGGAGACACGATCGAGAATGGATCGCGGCTGATCGGCGGCACGCTGTTCGGCGGTCCGATCGGCTTCATCGCCTCGGCCATCAGCGGCATGATCGAAGAAAGCACCGGCAAGGATGTGGGCGACCATGTGCTCGCTTTCGCCGGCATAGATTTCGGCGGTCAGAAGGCCACCGCACCGGCACAAACCGGCTTGGCAGAAACCGGCCTGGCAGAAGCCACCCGGGCAGAAGGCAAACCCGCGCAGAACGCGCCAACAACCACCAACGCGCAGAATGCGCAAGTAAGCCCCAACGGCTCCTCCCTCGAAACCATACTGGCCTCGGGTCGCGGCGGATTGGACGATATCGTCTGGACCGCGCCGCGCTTCGCCACGCCGGAGAATCCGGCAATAGCCAGCACCGAACCGCAGCAGAATGCCCAGCGGGCGCGCGAAATTCCCATCGGCGCATTGTCCGATCTGGCGCAGCGCGCCTGGGGCGATAATGCCCAAGTCGCATCAGCCAATCCGGCCGCCAGCGCGCCGATCAGGGCCGGCCGCCCTGATCAATCGAGTCTGGGTCAATCGAGGCTGGATCAATCCGGCGGCAATACGGTGCAAGTGAATGCCATGCCGGCGGCTTTGGCCGCGCAGGCTGGTCAGGAAAAGATTTCCGGGCAGATTGATGCAGCCTCGAACAACACGGCTGCCGGCAATGACGGCCGGCAATGGTATCCGGCATTTCCGCAGCAGGGCGGCGTGGCCACGCGCAGCGTCGGCACCCAGCCGGTCGGGCCGCAGAATGCGGCAGTAAAATCCGGCGCCGCGCGCGGCGTCACCTACTCGCAGACCGGCGCCGCCAGCAACCAGGCCGATCTGGCCGAACGCGCCAATGCCGCCTATCAGAAATATCTCGATCTGAAGGAACGCCAGTCGCGCGAACGCACGCTTGACCAGAGTTTCTAGCGGACTGGGGTTTTTAAGCGTTATTCCGCCGGATGCGGCTTGGCCGGATTTTCCGCTTCGCCGGTTTCATGATCATCGGGTGCGCGCGGCAGAAAGCGCTTCACGAAGCTGCCGAAATCATCCAGGTAAGTATAGATCACCGGCACCACCAGCAAGGTCAGCAAGGTGGAGCTGACCAAGCCGCCGATCACCGCATGCGCCATGGCCGAGCTTTGCTTGGCGCCTTCGCCCAAAGCCAGAGCCAGCGGCACCATGCCGAAGATCATCGCCAAGGTGGTCATGATGATCGGGCGCAGGCGGATTTCGCCGGCCTCTTTCAAGGCCGTGGCGCGGTCGGCGCCATGGGCGCGCGACTGATTGGCGAAATCAATCAGCAGAATGGCGTTCTTGGTCACCAGGCCCATCAGCATGATGAAGCCGATGGTGGAGAAGATGTTGAAAGTGGAGCCCCACAGATACAGGCCCACCACCACGCCGATCAACGACAGCGGCAGCGAACTCATAATCGCGAAAGGCTGCAGGAAGCTGCCGAATTGCGAAGCCAGGATCAGGTAGATGAAAATGATCGCCAGCAGCAGCGCGCCGGCGGCATAGACCGCGCTTTCGTTCATGTCCTTCGACGAGCCGCCGAACCAGAAGCGATAGCCCGGCGGCAGATGCAGGGCTTTCAGCTTGGCTTCGATTTCGCGGCTGACTTCGCCCACCGGGCGGCCGAAGGCGGAAGCCGAAAGCAGCACTTCGCGGCTGAGGTCGCGGCGGTTGATCTGGTTCGAGCCGGTGGTGGGCGAGATATCGGCCACCTGCGACAAAGCCACCATGCGCGGCGAGCCGTCGCTGTTGGCTTGCGTGGAGGCGACATAGACGCGGTCGAGATCGGGCAGGCCAGAGCGGTCGGCGCGCGGCAGGCGCACGAATACGTCGTAATCCTCGCCATCCGGCGCTTTCCAGGTGCCGGCTTCGTCGCCGGCCAGCAGCGGCCGCAAGGTGCTGGCAAGCTGATTGATGCCGACGCCCAGATCGGCGGCCAATTGCCGGTCCAAGGTCAGCGCCACGGTGGGCTTGTTGGCCTTCAGGCTGGATTCCAGATCCACCACGCCGCGCACATTGCGGATCAGCGCCAGCGCCTCGCGCGAGATGCGGTCGAGTTCGTCGATATCGCGGCCTTGCAGGCTGATCTGGATGGTCTTGTTCAAGCCGCCGCCGATATTGGGCAGGCCGATATTCACATTGTCGATGCCGGCGATATGCGTCAGCCGCTCGCGGATCGGCTGCGCCAGTTCCATCGGCGTGCGTTTGCGGTCCTTCAGATCGACGAAGCGCACATACAGCGTGCCGACATTGCGCCGCGCCACCAGGCCGCTATTGGCGGTGGCGTAGCTGTAGCGCACTTCCGGGAAATCCTTCAGCGCATCCTGCACCTGGCGCAGCTTGGCCTCGGTATAATCCAGCGACGAGCCGGGCTGGGTGGTGATTTCCACCAGGATTTCCGACAGATCGGCATCGGGCACGAATTCGGTGCCGATGCGGGTGGCGAGCGTGCAGGAGCCGCCGAAGCTGGCCAGCGCCACCAGAATCACCAGCCAGCGCCAGCGCAGGCTCCAGCCCAGCAGCCGGCTATAGCCGCGCCCCAGCTTTTCCATGCCCAGATCCACTAGACCGACCAAACGGCCGATGGGGCCGCGCTTGGCATTGGGCTGGGAATCCGGATCGTGCCACACGCTGGACAGCATGGGATCGAGGGTGAAGCTGACGAACAGCGAGATCAGCACCGCCACCACCACGGTGATGCCGAATTGCAGGAAGAACCGCCCGATGATGCCGCCCATGAAGGCCACCGGCAGGAACACCGCCACGATCGAGAAAGTGGTGGCCAGCACGGCGAGGCCGATTTCCTGCGTGCCTTCCATGGCGGCGCGGCGATGGCTTTTGCCCATGCCGACATGGCGGGTGATGTTTTCGCGCACCACGATGGCATCGTCGATCAGGATGCCGATGGCGAGCGACAGCGCCATCAGGGTCAGCTTGTTGAGGGTGAAGCCGGCGGCGTAGACGGCGGCCAGGGTGCCGATCACCGCGATCGGCAAGGTGAGGCCGGTAATCACCGTGCTGCGCCAGGAATTCAGGAACAGGAACACGATCACCACGGTGAGGATGCCGCCTTCGATCAAGGTGCGGCGCACGCCATCCACCGAAACCTGGATGCCGCGCGACGAATCCTTGACGAATTCCAGCTTGATGTCCGGCGGCAGGCCGGCCTGCACATCCTTCACCAGGGTTTTCAGGTTGTTGATCACCTCGATGGTGTTGGCGCCCTGCACCTTCAGGAAGTCGATGGCCAGCATGCGCTCGCCGTTCAGCAGCGCGATGGAGGTGTCGTCCTCCTCGCCGTCTTCGATGCGGGCGATATCGCCCAACGCCACCGGCGCGCCGCCGCGGCGGGCCACGATCAGTTCGGCGAATTTGCGCGGATCCTGCACCCGGCCTTCGATCTGCACCACGAATTCCTGCGCCGAGCGGGTGAGCGTGCCCACCGGAATCTGCTGGTTCTCGGCTTTCAGCGCATTCATCAGCTGATCCATGCCGATGCCCTGCGCCAGCATCTTCTCCGGATCGGGGAAGACGTTGATGCGCCGCTTAACGCCGCCGACGATATAGGCTTGGCCGACGCCGCGCGCGATCTGCAGGCGCTTGAGGATCACCTGATCGGTCATCGTGGTCAGGTCGCGCAGGTTGCGCACATCCGAGCGCACGGCCAGCGCGGCGATGGGCTGGCTGTCCGGGCTGAAGCGGCTGATCTCGGGGTCTTCGATCTCGCGGCGGAAGCGCGGCGTCACCTGGGCGATCTTCTCGCGCACATCCTGCACGGCGCGCACCGGATCTATGGTCAGTTCGAATTCGATGATCACGCTGGAGCGGCCTTCCAGCGAGCGCGAGGTGAGCGAGCGCAGGCCGGAAATGGTGTTCACCGCATCCTCGATCGGGCGGGTGACTTCGCTTTCCACCGATTCCGGCGTGGCGCCGGGATAGCTGGTATTCACCAGCACGATGGGGAATTCCACATCGGGGAATTGATCCACGCTCAGCTTGGCGTAGGAGAACAGGCCGACCACCAGCAGCGACAGCATCATCATGCTGGCGAAAACCGGATTGTTGATGCTGATGCGGGTAAGCCACATGGCGCGCGTCTCTCAGCGGCCGGCGACGCGCGCCGGCGTGCCGTCGGTCAGGCGCAGGCCCGGCGTGGCCACCACGGTTTCGCCCTCGTTCAGGCCCTGGACGATTTCCACCTTGCCCTGGATGGTCTCGGTCAGGCCGGGCGCAACGGCGCGGCGCTCCACCTTGCCGGGCTCGCCGTCTTTCTGCGCCAGCACGAAGACATGCGGGCCTTTCGCATCGGAACGCAGCGCCTCATACGGCACGGCCACGGCATTGCGCGTTTCGGCCAGGATCGCCTCGCCGCTGCCGAACATGCCGCCGCGCAGGCTGAGATCGGCATTGGGCAGCCGGATATAAACCGGGATCGAGCGCGAGCCGCTTTGCGCCGTGGGATTGATGCGCTCGATGCGGCCCTGGAATTCGCGTTCGCCGAAGCCTTCCACGCGCAGCGACACCTTCTGGCCCAGTTTCAGGCGCGGCACGTCGCGCGCCGGCACCAGGGCTTCCATTTCCATGGTGCTGAGATCGGCGATGGCGAATAGCCGGCCATCCACCGGTGCGCGTTCGCCGGGATTCACCATGCGGTCGGCGATCAGGCCGTCGATCGGCGCCGCGATCACCGCGTCGCTCAGCGCCTTGCGCGCCATGATCACCTGCTGCTCATAAGCCGAAACATTGGCGCGCGCGGTGTTGTAGGCATTCTCGGCATCGTCCACGGCGGCCTGGGATTTCACGCCGCGCTGATTCAACTGCACGGCCTTGCCGCGATTGGTCTCGGCCAGTTGCAGGCTGGAGCGGGCGGAAGCCAGATTGCTTTCGCGCTCGCGCAGCCTGGCGGCAAGGTCGCGGGTATCCAGCCGGGCCAGCACCTGGCCTTTCTTCACCGTCTCGCCGCGCCGGATCAGCACATCCTGCACCAGGGCGGCCACTTCGGCCCGCACCACGGTCTGCTCCAGGGGCTGCAAGCCGCCGCTGAGGCGCACCGCCTGTCGCAGATCGGCGCGTTCCGCCTTGATCAGGTCGGCCGGAGAGAATTCCACGCCGTCGAAGCGCGGCGCGGGCGTGGCGGTTGCCGCCGGCACGGCGGCGGTTTCGCCAGCCGCCTTGCGCTTCATGTAGACGAATCCCCCGCCGCCCAGCACGGCCAGGGTGAGCACGGACACGACTGCGATTTTCAGCTTCGCCATGGGGATAACGACCGACGGAATGGAGCGAGGGTATCGGGAGCAAGCACGTTCGGAAAAACAATCTCCTGCGCGCTTTTCCGAGCGATTGCTGTATATACTGCCGCGGAATTTATCACAACGGCGCATGTGGAATCGGGGCGGTGTGATGGCCGTCACTTTTCCCTAGCGTCAGCGCCCAATCGAGCCCATACGGCATGCCGCCCATCATTCACTCCCCCATCATTCATTCCCCGATCATTCACTCCATCGGCCATTCCAGCCATTCGGAAGCGGATTTCCTGGCTTTGCTGCATCGGCATGACATCGCGCTGCTGGCGGATGTGCGCTCGGTGCCGGCATCGCGCTATGTGCCGCGTTTCTCCGAACGCAACCTGCGGCAATGGTTGCCGCAGGGCGGCGTGGCCTATCGGTGGCTGGGCGATCGGCTGGGCGGCAAGCCGCGGGCGACGCCGGAGCGCTTTCAGGATGGCATCGCCGCCTTGCTCGATCTCGGGCGGGGGCAAAAGGTAGCGATGATGTGCGCCGAACGCGATCCCGCCCAATGCCACCGCACGCATCTGGTGACGCCGGCCTTGCTGGCGGCTGGCGCGCAGGTGCTGCATATCCTGGCCGATGGCGGCACCGAGGATCACGCCGAGCTGCAAAAGCGCCTGGCGCCGAGACAGGCGGATTTATTCGGCGGTTAGTTCCGAGGCAAACGCCGCCCTGGATTATCCGGCGCTGGAATTTCCCGTACAGCGCGATCCATGCTTGACGCGGGGGAGGCTGTACCCCACACTTGCCCGATAAAATAAACACGGAGGAAACAATGCATAAGCATAACATGCGTCGTCTTGCCATGTCGGCGGCTTTCACGTTCGGCCTCACGCTGGTTTCGAGCCTCGGCGCGGGCGATGCTGCGGCGCAGACCTATCGTTTGATGACCGGCCCGCAAGGTGGCGTCTGGGTGCCGCTGGGCGGCACGCTGAAAGCGATGTTCGAAAAGACGCTGTCGGGCGTGACGGTGCAGACATTGCCCGGCGCCGGCATCGCCAATGTGAAGGGCGTGGAAGAGGGCAAGGCCGATTTCGGCTTCGGCAACTCGATTTCCACCGTGGACGGCGTGGCCGGCCGCGCGCCGTTCGAGAAGAAGACCGCCAATGTCTGCCAGATCGCCAACCTGTATCCGCAATATTTCCAGGTGGTGGCGCTGGCCGATGCCAAGATCGCCAAGGTCGAGGACATGAAGGGCAAGGCCATCGCGGTGCAGACCAAAGGCAACACCGCCGAAGCGATTTCCGCCGATATCCTCAAGGCGCATGGCATGTCCTATGCCGCGATGAGCAAGGTCAACTTCATGGCCAGCTATAACGACGCGGCCGCTCTGCTCAAAGATGGCCATGCCCAGATATTCACCCTGGGCACCACGATTCCAGCCGCCTCGATCATGGATCTGGCCACGGCGCGCGACATCACCATGGTGCCGGTCACCGATGCCAGCGTGGCGGAAATGAAGAAGATCAACGCCGGTTATGTGAAGGGCGTGATCCCGGCTAACACCTATCCCAAGCAGACCATGGATGTGCCGGTGATTGCCTATTCGGCGCATTTCATCGCCTCCTGCAAACTGCCGGAAGCGCAAATCTACGCCCTTACCAAGGCGATGGCCGGCCATATCGCCGACATGGCCGCCGTCAACAAGGCGATGGCCAAGGTGACGGTGAAGGATATGGCCGAGGATATCGGCGTGCCGTTCCATCCCGGCGCGGCGAAATACTACAAGGAAGTCGGCGCTCTCAAGTAAGCCGCGTTTTATAAACGATGCCGCCGGATATGCGCCAGCATGGCCCCGTTCCGGCGGCATCGGTGTTTTTGCCGTGATTGCGGTTTTGTGCAAGCAGGGGGGATGCATATGGATCAGATTGCAAGCCTGATCGGTCGCTTGGTCGGCCCGATCGGCGTGGCGATGGCGCTGTATCATATGTATGCTATCGCCATCGCGCCGCCCGAGGCGATGATCTATCGCGCCATCCATCTGTCTTTCGCCCTGGTTCTGGTGCTGATGCTGTATCCCTTCGCCAAGACGGAGGAGGGCAATCGGCGCTTCGTCTGGCTTGATGTGCTGTGGTTCGCCGGCGCCGCGCTGGCGCTGGGCCATCTATTCGTCGACTACGATTATTTCATCAACCGCATCATCTATATCGACGATCTGAAGCCGCTGGACGCAGTGGCGGCGGTTTTCCTGGTCGTCGTGGTGCTGGATTGCACGCGCCGCGTCATCGGCTGGGCCTTGCCGATCACCGCGCTGATTTTCATGGGACATGCGCTGTTCGTCACCCAGGTGGATCCGCTCACCTTGCTCGATCAGCTCTATATGACCACCGAGGGCATATTCGGCTCCACGCTGGGCGTATCGGCGGCCTATGTGATGGTCTTCGTGATGTTCGGGTCGTTCATGGAGCGCACCGGCACCGGGCGGCTGTTCATGGATTTCGCCCTGGCGCTCACCGGTCGTTCGGCGGGCGGGCCCGGCAAGGTGGCGGTGGTGTCGTCCAGTCTGTTCGGCACCATCTCGGGCAGCGCGGTAGCCAATGTGATGGTGGATGGCCCCATCACCATTCCGCTGATGAAGCGCACCGGCTTCAGCAAGGCATTCGCCGCCGGCGTCGAATCCGTCGCCTCCACCGGCGGGCAGATCATGCCGCCGATCATGGGCGCGGCCGCTTTCGTGATGGCGGAATTCCTGGCCGTGCCTTATGCGCAGGTGGCGCTCTGGGCGCTGGTTCCCTCGCTGCTGTATTACGTGGCCTGTTTCGGCGCGGTGCATTTCGAGGCCAAGCGCCAGGGCCTGCTCGGCCTGCCGGCGGCGGAAGTGCCGATGCTGAAGCGGGTGCTGGTCGAGCGCGGGCATCTCTTCATTCCGGTGGCGATCATCCTGGGCGGCATGTTCGCCGGCTATTCCGCGCCGCTTTGCGCCTTGGCCGGCACGCTGGCCTGCTTTCCGGTGGCCTTGCTGCGCGCCAGCAGCCGCGAAGGGCTGAGCCTGCGGTTGGTCTGGGAAGCGCTGGAAGACGGCGCGCGCAATACGCTGGCGGTGGCGCTGGCCTGCGCCTGCGCCGGCCTGGTGATCGGCTCGATCACGCTCACCGGCCTCGGCATCAGCTTCACCAACGCCATCGTCGGCCTGGCGCAGAACAGCCTATTGCTGGCCCTGCTGCTCACCGCCGTGGCCGGCATCATCCTCGGCATGGGCATGCCCACCACGCCGGCCTATATCGTAATGGTGTCGTTGATGGTGCCCGCCATCATCAAGCTGGGGGTGATCGAGCAGGCGGCGCATATGTTCGCTTTCTACTTCGCCATCCTTTCGGCGATCACGCCGCCGGTGGCGCTGGCGGTTTATGCGGCGGCCAGTCTGGCGAAAGCGAATATCTGGGATGCCGGCTGGGCGGCGGTGCGGATCGGCGCGGCGGGATTCATCGTGCCGTTCATGTTCGTCTACGAACCGGCCCTGCTGTTCATCGGCGATCCGCTCACCATCGCCCATGCCACCGTTTCGGCGGTGATCGGCTGTCTGGCGCTTGCCGCCGGCCTGCATGGCCATTTCATCCGCCATACCAGGATGTGGGAGCGCCTGACCCTGGTGGCGGGCGCACTGCTGCTGATCAAGCCGGGGCTTTTCACCGATCTGGTCGGGCTGGGCCTGATCGCGGCGGTTTTCGCGGTGCAGCGCATGCGCCCGCCGGAGGCGCGCAGGGCTTAAGGCCGATCCCGAACGAGATCGGGGCCTAGAAGCTGTAGCTCAGCACCATCTGACCCAGCCAGATGGTGCGATCCACCGCTTCGCCATTGCCGGCATTGTTCGCAATGGCCTGCTGCTTCTGCCCGCTGCCCGGTTTGCCGGCGGCGGTGAGCAGGGTGATGCCCAAGCCTTTCAGCGGCGTATCCCATTGCGCATAGATGTCGATTTCGTCCATCAGACGGCTGGATGCAACGCCGGCCGGCGCTTTGTCGAAATCATGCCGGTAATAGATTGCGCCCAGTTTCCAATCTTCCGCCGGCTGCAGGCTGAGATGCAGCATCTGGCTGGCGAGGTTGCTGTTGCCGCCGACATAGCGGGCATAGATTTCGCCCTGATCCCAGCGGCCGAAACCGCGCGGTCCGCCGCCGCTATAGAGGCTGTCCCAGCTTTTGTCGGTGCTGTCGTTGGCATTGCCGTCGCCGCTGAAATAGGCATAGCGATAGGCCAGCTTGGGCTGCCAGGGCAGCGCCGAGAATGTGTATTGCGGCTCGACATACCAGGCATCGGCGCGAGTCTTGCGGTTGGCATCGTCGTTGCGCTGCACGGCATATTCGCCATAGAGCGCGAAATCCGCCCAGGCTTCGTTCAGCGCCTCGTTCAGCGGCGCCAGCAGCGCGCCGCCGCCGCGGATCGCGAACACGTTCAGCCCGTCGCGGTTGGCGCCGCCGGCGCTGCCGTTATTGCCGTTGGCGAATGAAAACGCGCCGGAGGAATCGGCATCGTAAATATGCAGGGCGGTGGCGCCGAGATACCAGGCGCGGTCATCGAAGCTGGCGCGCCCCTTATCGCCTTCGGTCGAGCCGAACCATTCGAGATTGGCGCCGTAAAGACGGGTGGCCGGCGCATCGGAAGCCAGCATGCGTTTTTGATCCACATTGCCGGCCAGGTGGAACAGGTCGGCGCGCACCGGCGCGGTGTTGATGCGCAGGATCGCCGTATCGGCGAAGGCGGCGCGCGGGCCCAGCACATAGGCGGCGCGGCGCGACCCTTCGGCGGTGCCGTCCACGATCAGAAAGCCGTCGCCGATGCTGAAAGCCTGGTTGCCCAGCGAGACATCAATGGCATCCTAGCCCAAGGCCGCGAAGCTGCCGCCCGAGCGCCAGCCGACGGCGTAATCTTCCAGGGCGAGATGGCTTGGCCGCATGCTGGTGCCGCTGGCGGCCTGGGCGTCGCCATCGCCGCGCGTGAAGCTGCCGATGGCCGAGAGCAGGCCGTAAGCCTGGCCGCCGCCGAGCGGCGCGGCCAGTTCCAGGCCCGGTTTGGCGAAGCCTTCGGCCCAGTCGCGGCCGCCTTGGCGAACGCCTTGGCCGGTCGAGCCGCCGCCGAATTGCGCGTTGCGCGCGGCGAAGCCGGCCAGCGCGGCATCCAGCGTCAAGGTCAGTTCCGCCGGGCCGAGCGGCATGCTCAGGCCTTTATCTTCGGCGCGAAGGAGGGCTGGCTGGAGGGCGAGCAAGCTGGCGGTGGCCAGCAGCAGGCAGGTGCGGCGCGCGGCGACGATCATGGCAATCCCGTGGGGCGAATTGTTGCCCCACGAGATTACATGGCGTTTATTCTTCCGGCTAGAGGCCTAGAATTTGACCGCGCTGCCCAGCCGCACTTCGCGGCCGCGCAGGGGGGCATCGGCCTTGAGCAGGGAGGTATGGCTGCGCGCCTCCGCATCCGACAGGTTGCGGCCTTCCAGGCTGAGGATGAAATCCTTGTAGGCTTGCAGCGGCCGCCAGCTCAGCGCCGCGTTGAACAGCGTATAGCCTTCGGTGGCGGTTTCGTTCATGCCCAGGCGGTCCTGCTTGGCGGCGCCGAGCATTTCCAGCCGCAGGCGATAGCTGTCGTATTCGCCATTCAGGCCCAGGCCGTAGCGCAGCGGCGGAATCAGCGGCAGCGGCCGGCCATTGTCGCGATCCTCGGCGCGCACGAAATCCAGCATGCCGTCCACGCCAAGAGCGTAGCCGTCGCCGCGCAGGAAGGTCCAGGCCGCTTCGATTTCCATGCCGCGGAAATCGGCCCCGGTCTGGCTGTAGAGCAATTCATCCACGCCATTCTGCTGCGCGCCGGTGAAGGCGCCGTAGATGTAATCGCTGTAGCGCGTGGCATAGACGCTCACCGCGCCGGTGACATCGCCTTCCACCTTGCGCAAGCCGGCCTCGGCATGCCAGGCGCTTTCTTTGCTGAGCCGCGCATTGCCGATTTCGAAAGAGCGCGTGGCGACATGTTCGCCGTTGGAATACAGTTCCTCGGCTGTCGGCGCGCGCTCGGTATGCGACAGCGAAAGGCCGGCGCTCCAGGCCGGCGCGAGGCGGTAGGTCGCGCCGCCGGAATAGCTCAGCGTGGCGAAATCGCGGCCGGTATTCCGCGCCGGCACGTCGATCTCGGTATATTCCAGCCGGCCGCCCAGGGTGAATTGCCAAGCGCCGGCTTCATAGCGTTCCAGCAGGAAGGCGGCATAGCTGTCGGTGGTGTTCTGCGGCAGATAGGCTTCCTCGCCGATGGCGGTGAAATCGCGCCGCGCGCTTTGCAGGCCCAGCACGCCTTCGATGCCGGCGATCGGTTCATGCAGGGCTTCCATGCGGCCTTCCCAGCTATCGACATTGAATCGCGTGCCGATTGCGCCGGTTTGCTCGATTTCGTCATGCTTGTAATCGGCATAGCCCAGCTTGCCGCGCAATTCATGCAGGCCGGGCAGCGGATCGTAAAAGCCGAATTTGCCGTCCAGCCGGGTCTGATGCAAATCCAGCCGCACCGGATCGTCGCCGGGCACGCCGTAATAGCTGTTCATGCGGGCCAGCGACAGGCCGCCATAGCCGCCATCGCCCAGATAGCTCGCGCCCACCGCGCCGTTGCGGCCCTTCATGGCGGAATTCGGCACTGTGTTCTTCACGCCGGCATCGCGCTGCGCCACCGAGGCGAAACCGCCGATGCTGTAATCCTCGGCATCCAATGCGCCGGCCTCGCCATGCAGCACGATATTGCCGGTGGCCGCCGCATCGAAGCTGGCGAAACCGGATTTGCTTTTATCGGCGCTGCCGTAATTGAAGCGCGCTTCGCCGCTGGCGCCGTTCTTGGGCAATGCGTCGGGGATGCGGCCGTCGATCACATTCACCACGCCGGCAATCGCCGAACTGCCGTAAAGCAGCGAGGCCGGGCCGCGCAGCACTTCGATGCGTTTGGCGCCGTCCATCGGCACCGCCACGGCATGATCCGGGCTGACGCTGGCGGCATCGAAAGCATCCAGCCCATCGCGCAGCACCCGCACGCGCGGGCCGCCCTGGCCGCGAATGATCGGCCGGCTGGCGCCGGGGCCGAAATCGCTGCCCGCCACGCCGGGCGTATGGCGCAGGGTTTCGCCCAAGGTCGCGCCGCGCTGGCTGTCCAACGCCTCGCCGGTCAGCACCGTGGTGCCTGTGGTCATGTCGGTCTGGTCGCTGGGCAGCGGCGCGCTCACCACCACCGGGGCCAAAGCGGTCGGCTGCTGGCCTTGGTCCTGGCTTTGGGCAAGCGCGGCCGGGGCGGCGAAAACGGCGGCAATAGCGGGCAAGAACAGGCGTTTAGGCATGGGAAATCGCTCCTCGGGAAAAGATTGCAATGTTATAATATAACATATCCAGCTTTCTCAAGTCCTTGCCGCTCCCCCTGGCCTCGACTAGAACGGCCGCACTTCCATTTCCGGCAATTTAAGGAGAGTCCCATGCGTCCCAGCGGCCGCGCCCCCGACCAACTGCGCGCCATCCGGCTGGAGCCGGGATTC
>JAYSEE010000035.1:0-2059 GCA_041914045.1 Ferrovibrio sp.
GGGAAATACAGTAGTCGGCAAGCCAGGATCAGGCCAGGTTCAGGCCAGGTTCAGGCCCGCGTCAGCGCCGCCGGCGGTCGCTGTTGCGCAGCAATTCCGACATCGCCTCGGCGCCGACCGGCTTGCTGATGAGATAGCCTTGCAGCTCGCTGCAGCCGGCAACGCGGAGGAATTCGCGCTGCGCATCGGTTTCCACGCCTTCGGCCACCACCGGCAATTCGAGACCGGTCGCCATACCGACCATCGCGCGCACCAGGGCGACATCCTTGTCGTTCTGCGGCAGATCGTTGATGAAGGTGCGATCCAGCTTGATCTTGCGGATCGGCAATTGCTGGATGTAGCTCAAGCTGGAATAGCCGGTGCCGAAATCGTCCAGCGCGGTGTCGATGCCCACATCGGCCAATTCCCGGATCGCCCGCACCGTCTCGCTCATATTCTGGATCGCCGCCTGCTCGGTGATCTCGATGCCGAGATAGGGGATCAGGTCGGGTTCGCGCTCGGCCATGTCGCGGAAATAGCCGGGCAGGTCATCGCGGATGAATTGCTGGCCCGAGACGTTGATGAACACCCGGCGCGGTTCGATGCCCTGGCCGCGCCATGCGCGCACCTGATTGGCGGCTTCCTCGATCACCCAGCGGGTGATCGGCACGATGAGGCCGCTCTCTTCGGCCAACGGAATGAATTCGGACGGCGAAACCGTGCCGAGTTCCGGATGCTGCCAGCGCAGCAGGGCTTCGATCGCCGACAGCGCGCCGGTGCTGGCCGAGACGATGGGCTGATAAACGAGATGGAATTCGTTTTTCTCGATGGCGGTATTCAGGTTCAGGGTCAGGCGCAGCCGGCGCTCGGCGGCGCGCGCCATTTCGGACGAGTAGAAGCGGATGGAATCGCCGCCCGAGGCCCGCACCAGCTTTTGCGCCAGTTCCGCCTTGGCCAAGGCCTCGGCGAGTTTTTCGCTGGCATCGTCGATGATCGCGGCGCCGATGCTGATCTTCAGCGATACGGAGCGCCCTTCGGCGATGAATTGCTGGGTGAGACGCGCGTGCAATGCCTGGGCAAATTCCATCGCATGCTGGAGATCGGCCACGGAAGCCAGGCCGGCGAATTGATCGGCGGCGATGCGGCCCACCATGGCTTCGCGCGGCAGGGCTTCGCCAAAACGCTCGGCAACGGTTTTCAGCACAAGGTCGCCGATATGGTAGCCGAAGCCTTCGTTTATATCGCGGAAACTATCGACATCGAGATTGAACACCACCCAGATGCCATCGCCGATGCGGTGCGGCGCGGCCAGCATGCGTTCGGCTTCGGCGATGAAGCTGGAGCGGTTGAGCACGCCGGTCAACGGATCGTTGCGGCTGGCGTATTCCGCCTTGAGCTCGACATCGCGCCGGTCGGATATATCGCGGATCACGGCGATGAAAGCCGGTTCGCCGGCTTCGGCATCGAATTCGCCGACGCTGATATGGATGGGGAATATTTCGCCGGACTTGCGGCGGCCCAGCGTGTCGCGCCCGATGCCGAGCACCTTGGCGCGGCGGGTGCTCAGATAATTGCGGATGTAGCTGTCATGGCCCGAGCGGAACGGCTCCGGCATCAGGATGCGCACATTCTGGCCCACCAGATCCAGCGCATCGTAGCCGAACAATTGCGCGCCGACATTGCTTACCGAAACGATCACGCCCTGGCGGTCGATCACGATCACGCCTTCGCCCATGGTTTCCAGCAGCACGCGCAGCGCATCGCCGGCCGAATTGCCGAAATGCTTGTCCTCGGCGGGATTGCGTTCTTCCTGCGCCGCTTTGACGGCGGAGCGGCTTTGCGCGGGCGGCGGATCGGGCAGATTGGGTTGCCAATCATGGTCGATTTCATCCAGCAGGCGCCAGGCCGGGAAGGTCATCCGCGCCTCGGTGCCCTGACCGACCGTGCTGGCCATGCTGAGCGATCCGCCATGCAATTCCATCAGCCGCTTGCTGATCGAAAGCCCAAGGCCGGTGCCGCCATGCTGCCGCGCCACTTCCGCCTTGGCGAGCTGGAACGGTTCGAAAATCTGCTCCAGGCG
>JAYSEE010000035.1:2069-18176 GCA_041914045.1 Ferrovibrio sp.
GCTCAGGCGTAATGCCGATGCCGGTATCCACCACGCCAAGTGTGAGGCCGCCATCGCTGGATGCGCGATACACCACATCAATGGTGCCGCCGCTCGGGGTGAATTTCACCGCATTGCCCAGCAAGTTGATCAGCACCTGCTTCACCACGCGCTCGTCGGCGCGCAATTGCGGCAGGGCTTCCGGGCAGAGGTTGCGCAGAATCGAGCCGGCACGGTCGGATTGCGGGCGCACCATGGTGAGCGCCGATGCGATCACCGCAGACAGGTCCACCGGCTTTTCGTCCAGGGCGTAATAGCCGGCCTCGATGCGCGACATGTCGAGGATGTCGCCGATCAGCGCCAGCAGATGCGTGCCGGAGGCGTTGATGTCGCGCGCGTAATCCACATAGCGGGCGATGCCGACGGGGCCGAACATCTGGTCGCGGATGATTTCGGAAAAGCCGATGATGGCATTCAGCGGCGTGCGCAGTTCGTGGCTCATATTGGCCAGGAACTGACTTTTCGCCCGGCTGGCTTCCTCGGCGCGGCGCAGGGCCGCCTCGATGCGGCGCTGCTGATGGTATTGCTCGGTTATGTCGCGCCCGGAGCCGCGATAGCCCAGGAAGCTGCCATTGGCATCGAAGACCGGCTTGCCGTTGATCTCGATCCAGATGTCGCCGCCGCCATCGGTGAACATGCAATAGCGCACGCCATGGAAGGGCTCGTGCGCATCCAGGACGCGGCGATGCTCCTCCCAGAAGCCTTTTTCGGATTCGGCAGTGCCGGTTGCTTCCCAGCGGCGCTTGTTGATGAGTTTTTCACGCTGGCGGTTGTTGCTTTCCGAGCTGGATTCCGAAATCCAGGTGAAGCGGTGCTCGGCATCGGTTTCCCAGAACCAGTCGGAGGCCAGTTCGGACAAGTCGCGCAGCTTGTTTTCCGCCTGATGCGGATCGGGATCGGCCAGGGCGGCGGGCATCTTGGCGTCGGTGATCGCCACAATGGCGTCGATCGGTCCGGCGGGGCTGAGACGGACCGGCGAGAGCGCAACCTGCTGGCAAAGCCAACCATTGGCCCAATGCAACTTCAAGTCATTTTTGCTGCTGATTCCGGTGGCGTAAACCGCGCTTAGCGCGGGCATCAGCTTTCCTGATTCGCCCAGGGCAAAGCCTGTATCCAACGACGCTCCATCTATGGTGGATTCACTCAGGCCAATGGTCGCGCAATAAGATGTATTGCAGGCGACATAGCGAAAATTGCCGTCGCCTTGACGGCTTACGGCAAAGGCCGGCCGATCTAACCAGTCCAGTACTTCTCGTATCCGTTGCTGCAGCACTGGATCGATCATGACCGCCTTCCCTGACGAAGCAGCTTAAAGGGGTATCCAGGTCCCGCGCAAGAGCATGCACTTTGTTGAATAAAATCCCGTCCCAACAGCAACTTGCGCCGTCGCGACAAATCGTCGCACAAACCTGGGGGGCTGGGCTGCCAGCGGGCTTCGGTGTATGGTCCGGACTCTGTAAAACCGGAATCCCACCCGGCAAACGGGGAGGGTGGCAGCGAGGGAACTGAATATGCGGCGGATTTGGCAGCAATGGCGGGCGATCGCCTTGTCGGCTCTTTTTGCAATGCTGGCACTGGTCCTGGACCCGCGTGCCGCGGCGGCGGACACCGTTTTCGGCCAGCCGGTCCCGTGGAAATTGAACTTCCAGGCGGCCGCCAGCCCGGTCATGCATGATATTCACCGCTTCCACGATCTGCTGCTGTGGATCATCACGCTGATCACCATTTTCGTATTGGCGCTGCTGATTTACGTGATGGTGCGCTTCCGCGCTTCGGCCAACCCGGTTCCGTCCAAGACCTCGCACAACACCCTGGTCGAAGTGGTGTGGACCGTGGTGCCGATCCTGATCCTGGTGGTGATCGCGGTGCCGTCCTTCAAGCTGCTGTATTTCGGCGATAAGACCAAGGAAGCCGAGCTGACCATCAAGGCGATCGGCAAGCAGTGGTTCTGGAGCTACGAATATCCCGACAACGGCAACTTCACCTTCGACGCGATCATGACCGCCGAGAAGGATCTGAAGCCCGGCCAGCTTCGCTTGTTGGATACCGATAATTCCGTCGTGGTGCCGGTCAACACCAATGTGCGCCTGCTCACCACCGCCGCCGACGTGATCCATGCCTGGGCCATGCCGGCCTTCGGCGTGAAGAAGGACGCCGTGCCGGGCCGCCTGAACGAAACCTGGTTCCGCGCCGAGCGCGAAGGCACCTTCTACGGCCAGTGCTCGGAAATCTGCGGCGCCTATCACGGCTTCATGGCGATCAAGGTGGAAGTGGTTTCCAAGGAAGCCTTCGCCAAGTGGGCGGAGGAGGCCAAGAAGAAATTTGCGCAGGTGGACGGGAGCTCGCCCCGCCTTGCCTCGGTTCAGCAGTAATCCGATTTAGCCCCGAGAGGACCTCATGGCTCACGCAAGTTCCGCCCACGGCGCGCACGACGACCACGCCCATCACGATCATCCCACCGGCTGGCGCCGCTGGGTGTATTCGACCAACCACAAGGACATCGGCACGATGTACTTGATCTTCGCCGTGATGGCGGGCTTGGTCGGCGGTCTGATGAGCGTGCTGATGCGCGCCGAGCTGATGAACCCGGGCAACGGCATCCTCGGCGAGAACCATCATCTGTTCAATGTGCTGGTCACCGGCCATGGCTTGGTGATGATCTTCTTCATGGTGATGCCGGCGATGATCGGCGGCTTCGGCAACTGGTTCGTGCCGCTGATGATCGGCGCGCCGGACATGGCCTTCCCGCGCATGAACAACATTTCCTTCTGGCTGCTGATCCCGGCTTTCGGCCTGCTGCTGATTTCGATCTTCGCCCCCGGCCCGGCCGGCGGCACCGGCATGGGCGGCGGCTGGACGATCTACCCGCCGCTGTCTTCCAGCGTGGGCCACCCCGGTTCGTCGGTGGATTACGCCATTCTCAGCCTGCATATCGCCGGCGCTTCCTCGATCCTCGGCGCCATCAACTTCATCACCACCATTTTCAACATGCGCGCGCCGGGCATGACCCTGCATAAGATGCCGCTGTTCGTGTGGTCGGTGCTGATCACCGCCTTCCTGCTGCTGCTGTCGCTGCCGGTGCTCGCCGGCGGCATCACCATGCTGCTGACCGACCGCAATTTCGGCACCTCGTTCTTCAAGCCCGAGGGCGGCGGCGATCCGATCCTGTTCCAGCATCTGTTCTGGTTCTTCGGCCATCCCGAAGTGTACATCCTGATCCTGCCCGGCTTCGGCATCATCAGCCAGATCGTGTCCACCTTCTCGCGCAAGCCGGTCTTCGGCTATCTCGGCATGGCCTATGCCATGGTGGCCATCGGCTTCGTCGGCTTCGTCGTGTGGGCGCACCACATGTACACCGTGGGCCTGGATGTCGATACCCGCGCTTATTTCACCGCCGCCACCATGGTGATCGCGGTGCCCACCGGCGTGAAGATCTTCTCCTGGATCGCCACCATGTGGGGCGGCTCCATCGAGTTCAAGGTGCCGATGCTGTGGGCGATCGGCTTCATCTTCCTGTTCACCGTCGGCGGCGTCACCGGCGTGGTGCTGGCCAATGCCGGCATCGACTCCGCGCTGCACGATACCTATTACGTGGTGGCGCATTTCCACTACGTGCTGTCGCTCGGCGCCGTGTTCGCCATCTTCGGCGGCTTCTATTACTGGTTCGGCAAGATGTCGGGCTACGAACTCAGCGAGACCGCCGGCCAGATCCATTTCTGGACCACCTTCATCGGTGTGAACCTGCTGTTCTTCCCGATGCACTTCCTGGGCCTGCAGGGCATGCCGCGCCGCATCCCGGATTATCCGGATGCCTTCCATGGCTGGAACTACATCGCCTCGATCGGTTCCTACATTTCCTTCGGCTCCACGCTGTTCTTCGTCGCCTCGGTGATCTACGCCTTCGCGCGCAAGAAGCAGGCGGCGCAGAATCCCTGGGGCGAGGGCGCCACGACGCTGGAATGGACCCTGTCCTCGCCGCCGCCGTTCCACCAGTATGAGAAGCTGCCGGTCATCAAGTGATCGGTTAGCCAGCATCGGAAAGCCCCGTGACCGACGCCAGTTACAGCACCGCTAGCAGCATCGAGGCCGGCAATCCCGGCCTCGATGTCGCTTCGGCTGCTTCCGATTTCGGCTCCCGCACCGCCGATTTCATCGCCCTGCTGAAGCCGCGGGTGATGTTCCTGGTGGTGTTCACCGGACTGGTCGGCATGGTGGTGGCGCCGGGCAGTCTGCACCCGGTGCTGGCCTTTACGGCTTTGCTCTGCATTGCGGTGGGCGCGGGCGCTTCGGGCGCGATCAATATGTGGTTCGATGCCGATATCGACGCGGTGATGGAGCGCACCAGCGGCCGCCCGATCCCGCAGGGCCGAATCCAGCCGGCCGAGGCGCTCGGCTTCGGCAGCGTGCTGTCGGTCGGCTCGGTGGCCGTGATGGGCCTGGGCGTCAACTGGATGGCGGCTCTGTGGCTGGCCATCACCATCGGCTTCTATGTTTTCATCTACACCATGTGGCTGAAGCGCCGCACGCCGCAGAATATCGTGATCGGCGGCGCCGCCGGCGCTTTCCCGCCGATCATCGGCTGGGCCGCCGTCACCGGCGATGTTGGCATCTATCCGCTGCTGCTGTTCGGCATCGTGTTTTTGTGGACGCCGCCGCATTTCTGGGCGCTGGCGCTGTATCGGTCGGACGACTATGCCCGCGCCGGCGTGCCGATGCTGCCGGTGGTGGCCGGCGAAGCCGAAACGCGCCGGCAGATTCTGTATTACAGCCTGGTGCTGGTGCCTTTCACGCTGTCGCCCTGGCTGCTCGGCTATACCGGCGCGCTCTATGGCATCGGCACGGCTTTGCTGGGTGCCGGCCTGCTGGTGCTGGCGGCGCAGATTTTCCGCGGCAGCGACATGGCCGCGCCGAAGCGGATGTTCGCCTATTCGATCCTGTATCTCTTCCTGCTCTTCGCGCTGCTGCTGGCCGAACGCTGGCTGAACCTGCCGATTGGATTTCCCGGCTTGGCGGGGGGGATTTGAGCATGCCGCTGCATGACGAACATCGCCGGCGGCGCAGCCGCAACATCGCCTTGGCCGTGGTGCTGGGCGGGCTGGTGGTGCTGTTCTATCTGATCACCATGGTGAAGATGGCCGGCCGGGCCGGAGGTGCGGGATGACCGCGCCCAAGGCGAAGGCACGGATGAATCCGAACAAGCGGGTCGCCATCATCTGCGTCAGCGTGGTGGCGGTGATGACTGGGCTGTCCTTCGCCTCGGCGCCGCTTTACGACCTGTTCTGCCGCGTCACCGGTTTCGGAGGCACGCCTTTGCGGGCCGAGCTGGCCCCGGGCAGCGGCGGCGCCGTGCCGCAGCCCGGCAAGATGATTGCCATCCGCTTCAATTCCGACACCGCCGCCGACATGCCGTGGAATTTCCAGCCGGTGCAGCGCGAGGTGAAGGTGATGCCGGGCGAGGAGACCTTGATCTTCTATCGCGCCAGCAATCCCACCGACAAGCCGATCACCGGCACCGCTGCCTTCAACGTCACGCCCGAGAAGGCCGGCCCGTATTTCAACAAGATCGCCTGCTTCTGCTTTTCCGAGCAGGTGCTGCAGCCGGGCCAGACCGTCGATATGCCGGTCTCGTTCTTCGTCGATCCCGAAATGCTGAAGGATCCGAAGACCCGCGAGATGCGCACCATCACGCTGAGCTACACGTTTTTCCGCAAGCCGGGAGATACCCGGGTATCCGACAGCGGCGCAGCGAATGGGGGCCAGACGGCTATCCAGAGCGGCGCGCGCGGGGTAAATTGATATGAAGAGCAAGTGAAGGGGGAACCCATGGCAGCAGGCGCCGCACGCAATCACGATTATCATCTGGTCGATCCAAGCCCGTGGCCGTTCCTGGGCTCGATGGGCGCCTTCGCGCTGGCGATCGGCGCGGTGGCCTATTTCCACGGCGCCAGTCTGCTCTGGGTGGTGCCGGGCTTCGTCTGGGTGCTTTATGTGATGATCTCCTGGTGGGCCGATGTGGTCCGCGAGGCGCAGCATGAAGGCCATCACACCCCGGTGGTGCAGTTGCATCTGCGCTACGGCATGGTGATGTTCATCGCCTCCGAGGTGATGTTCTTCGTCGCCTGGTTCTGGGCCTATTTCAACGCCGCCTTCTATCCCACCGAGGCGATCGGCCATCACTGGCCGCCGGCTTCGATCGAAACCTTCAATCCCTGGGAACTGCCCTTCATCAACACGCTGATCCTGCTGCTCTCGGGCACCACGGTCACCTGGGCGCATCACGCGCTGCTGGAAGGCAACCGCAAGGGCTTGATCCAGGGCCTCACCCTCACGGTGATCCTGGGCGTGCTGTTCACCGCCTGCCAGGCCTTCGAATACAGCCACGCCGCTTTCGGCTTCAAGGACGGCATCTACGCCTCCACCTTCTACATGGCCACCGGCTTCCACGGCTTCCACGTGCTGGTCGGCACCATCTTCCTGGCGGTTTGCCTGGGCCGCGCGCTGAAGGGCCATTTCACCGAGAAGCATCATTTCGGCTTCGAGGCGGCTGCCTGGTACTGGCATTTCGTCGACGTGGTCTGGCTGTTCCTGTTCGCCTGCATCTATTGGTGGGGTTCGGGCGTGCCGGGGGCGGCGCATTGATCGCCAGCCGCATGAGCGGCGCGAAGGTTGGGGAGCGGCGGTGATGTATCCGCCGCTCTCGCCTTTTTCGGCCGGCCTGCGTTGCCGTTGCCCGCGCTGCGGCGAGGGCAAATTGTTTTCCGGCCTTCTGACCGTGCGGCCGAGCTGCGCAGCTTGCGGGCAGGATTTTTCCAAGATCGACGCCGGCGACGGCCCGGCGGTCTTCGTGATCCTGATCCTGGGCTTCATCGTGGTGGGCCTGGCTTTGTGGCTCGAGCTGAAATACGAGCCGCCCTTCTGGCTGCATATGGTGTTGTGGACGCCGCTGATCCTGGGCGGTTCCATCGGCATGCTGCGGCCGTTCAAGGCCACGCTGATCGCGCTGCAATATCGCCACAAGGCGTCCTCCGATATCGAATTGCTGAGCGAGTAGGGTTTTGACGATTTTCGGTTTCCGTCCGGCCTTCTGGCCGACTGTCATCACTGTGCCGGCGCTGGCGCTGTTGATCGCGCTCGGCACCTGGCAGAGCCAGCGGCTGTTCTGGAAGCTGGATCTGATCGCCAGCATCGAGCGCGGCATGGCCGCCGATCCCGTGCCGCTGCCGGCCGGCGAGCTGAATCCGGCGGACTGGAATTACCGCCGCGTGACCCTGCGCGGCGCATTCGATTACAGCCGTGAATTCCACATGCTGGCGCATTCCGAGCGCGGCAATTTCGGCTATCACATCATCGTGCCGTTCAAGCGCAGCGATGCGCCCGGTTACGTGCTGGTCAATCGCGGCTGGGTGCCGCCCGAGCATAAGCAGCCGCAAACCCGCGCCGAAGGCCAGGTGCCCGGCGAGGTGATCCTCACCGGCATCGCCAAGGCGCCCTGGCCGAAGGGCTATTTCATCCCCGATCACGATGCCAAGGGCAATCTCTGGTATCATGGCGATGCTGCCGGCATGCTGGCCGAGGCCGGCATCAAGGATGCCCCGCTGCTGTTCGTGGATGCCGATGCCGCGCCGGCCAATCCCGGCGGCTGGCCGCGCGGCGGCCAGACCCGGCTGACCCTGCCCAACAATCACCTGGCCTATGCCTTCACCTGGTATTCCGCCGCCGTGGTGCTGGCGGTGATTTATGTGCTATGGCATCGGAGACGGCAGCAAGGCGCCGTCTGACCCCGATTGGAATGGCTGGCCGTGTCTATGAAACCCTATGCAGAGCTGGAACAGCGCTTCCGCCGCCTGTCGGCTGTGGGCGGCGCGCTCGCCATGCTAGGCTGGGACCAATCGGCCATGATGCCCGAGGGCGGCTCCGAGGCCCGGGCCGAGCAGATGGCCACCCTGAGCGTGCTGCGCCATGAATGGCTGACCGATCCGGCCTTGGGCGGCCTGCTGGAAGCGGCCGAGGAACAGGCGGACAAACTCACCGACTGGCAGCGCGCCAATCTGCGCGAGATGCGCCATGAATGGCGGCACGCCACGGCGCTGAACGGCAAATTGGTTGAGGCCATGAGCAAGGCCGCGGCGGCTTGCGAGATGGTCTGGCGCAAGGCGAAGAAAGACAACGATTTTAAGGCATTCGCCAAGGCCTTCGGGCCGGTTCTGGATTTGACGCGCGAGGCCGCCGCGGCCAAGGCGGCGTTGCTCGGCCGCTCGCCTTATGACGCCTTGCTGGATGAGTATTATCCCGGCGGCTCGTCGAAAAGCATCGACGCGATCTTTGCCGATCTCGGCAAATTCCTGCCTGGCTTCATCGACAAGGCGCTGGCCCGCCAGGCGAAACAGCCCGCGCCGCTGCCGCTTGCCGGCCCGTTCAGCACCGAGAAGCAGCGCGAGGCCGGGCTGTTCTTCATGAAGGCGCTGGGCTTCGATTTCCATCATGGTCGGCTGGATGTTTCGGCGCATCCGTTCACCGGCGGCACGCCCAGCGATGTGCGCATCACCACGCGCTATGCGGATGAGGATTTCACCCGCTCGTTGATGGGCGTGCTGCACGAAACCGGCCATGCGCTCTACGAACTCGGGCTGCCGAAGAAATGGCGGCATCAGCCGGTCGGCCGCGCCGGCGGCATGGTGCTGCATGAAAGCCAGAGCCTTCTGATCGAGATGCAGGTCTGCCGGGGCGAGGAATTCCTCAGCTTCGCGGCCCCCGTGCTGCGCCGCATCTTCGGCGGCGACGGCCCGGCCTGGAGTCTGGAGAATCTGCAGCGTACCTATACGCGGGTGCAGCCCAGCCTGATCCGCGTGGACGCCGACGAAGCGACCTATCCGGCCCATGTGATCCTGCGCTATCGGCTGGAGCAGATGCTGCTCTCGGGCGATCTGGCGATAAACGATCTGCCCGATGCCTGGGCCGATGGCATGCAGACCCTGCTTGGCGTGGACGTGCCCGATCATGGCCGCGGCTGCTTGCAGGATATCCATTGGTCCACCGGCTCGATCGGGTATTTCCCCACCTATACGCTCGGCGCATTGGCCGCCGCGCAATTATTCGCCGCCGCCAAGGCCGCCGATCCGGCGATCCAGCCCGGCATCGCCAAGGGCGATTTCAAGCCGCTGCTGCGCTGGCTGCGCAAGCATGTGCACGGCATGGGCTCGCTGCTTTCCACCGACGATCTGTTGCGTCAGGCCACCGGCAAACCGCTGGGCGCGGCGGCCTTCAAGGCGCATCTCAAGGCCAGGTATTTGCAATGAAGTATGTGTCCACCCGCGGCCAAGCGCCGGAATTGGATTTCGAAGGCGTGCTGCTGGCCGGTCTGGCTGCCGATGGCGGCCTTTATGTGCCGGCCAGCTGGCCGCATTTCTCGGCTGAGGAATGGCGCGCCATGCGCGGCCTGTCCTATGCCGAACTGGCTTTCCGCATCATGCGGCCTTTCCTGGGCGGCGCGATCCCCGATGCCGATTTCCGCCGCATGATCGACGAGGCTTATGGCACGTTCGGCCACAAGGCCGTGGTGCCGCTGCGCCAGCTCGATCGCAACGATTGGCTGCTCGAATTGTTCCATGGCCCCACCTTGGCCTTCAAGGATGTGGCGCTGCAATTGCTCGGCCGGCTGTTCGACTGGGCGCTGGCGCGTTCGGGCAAGCGCGCCACCATCGTGGGCGCAACATCGGGCGATACCGGCTCGGCGGCCATCGAAGGCTGCCGTGGCCGTTCGGCGCTGGAAATCTTCATCATGTTTCCCGATGGCCGCGTGTCGGACGTGCAGCGCCGGCAGATGACCACGGTGAAAGACGCCAATGTGCATGCCATCGCGCTGCAAGGCACGTTCGACGATGCCCAGGCCATGGTGAAGGCGTTGTTCAACGATGCGGGTTTCCGCGATGGCGTTGGCCTCACGGCGGTGAATTCGATCAACTGGGCGCGCGTGATGGCGCAGATCGTGTATTACGCGGCGGCGGCCTTGGCGCTGGGCGGGCCGGATCGTCCGGTGGCCTTCAGCGTGCCGACCGGCAATTTCGGCGACATATTCGCCGGCTATTGCGCGGCCAAAATGGGCCTGCCGATCCACAAGCTGATCGTTGCCACCAACCGCAACGATATCCTTGCCCGCTTCGTGCAGAGCGGCGCCTACCGCAAGGACGGCGTATCGCCCACGCAAAGCCCCAGCATGGATATCCAGGTGGCGAGCAATTTCGAGCGCCTGCTGTTCGATCTGCATGGCCGCGATGCCGCCCAGGTGCGGGCGCTGATGGCGGAGCTGGACGGGCAGGGCGGCTTCACCGTCTCGCCCAATGCGCTGGCCGAAACGCGCCAGCTTTTCGCCGCCGCCCGCGCCGACGAGGCCGAGACCACGGCGGCGATCCGCGCCGCCTATGCCGCCAGCGGCGAATTGATCGACCCGCATACCGCCGTGGGCCTGCATGTGGCCGCTGTCGCCCGCAAGGACGGCACCGTGCCGGCGGAGATTCCGCTGGTTGCGCTCGCCACGGCGGCGCCGGCGAAATTCCCCGCCGCCGTGCAGGCCGCCACCGGTCGGCATCCCGATCTGCCGCCGCGCATGGCCGATCTGTTCGAGCGGCCCGAGCGCATGACCGTGCTGCCCAACGATCTTGCCATGGTGCGCGCCTTCATCCAGAAACATATAGGCCAGAAGCATATAGGAGCGGGCGCATGAGCAATCAGGCCCGCGTCACCACGCTTCCCAATGGCCTGCGCGTGGTCAGCGAAACCATGCCGCAAGTGAAGACCGTATCGGTCGGCGTTTGGGTGGATGCCGGCGCGCGCGACGAGACGCCGGAGATCAACGGCGTGGCGCATATGCTGGAGCATATGGCCTTCAAGGGCACGCGGCGGCGTTCGGCGTTGGATATCGCGCAGGAAATCGAGCAGGTGGGCGGGCATCTCAATGCCTTCACCTCGCGCGAACAGACCGCCTATTACGCCCGCGCGATGGCGTCCGATCTCGATCTGTCGGTGGATATCCTGGCCGACATCCTGCGCAATTCGATCTTCGATGCCGATGAGATGGAGCGCGAGCGCGAAGTCATCCTGCAGGAGATCGGTCAGGCGGAAGATACGCCCGACGACATCATCTTCGATCATCTGCAAGCCACGGCGTTTCCCGATCAGGCTTTGGGCCGCGCCATTCTGGGCAGCGTGGAGCGCGTGCAGGGCATGCGCCGCGAGGATTTGCAGGGCTTTCTGGACCGCAAATACCATGCGCCCACCATGGTGCTGGCGGGCGCCGGCGGCGTGGAGCATGAGCGGCTGGTGGATCTGGCCGAGAAGCTGTTCGGCGATGTTTCCGCCGCGCCCAGCGAGAAACGCCCCGAGGCGCGTTACGATGGCGGCGAAAGCCGGCATGTGCGCGACCTGGAACAGGCGCATGTCACATTCGCGCTGCCGGCGCTGGCTTTCCACGATCCGGATTTCTATGCGCTGCAAGTCTATTCCACCATCCTGGGCGGCGGCATGTCGTCGCGCTTGTTCCAGGAAGTGCGCGAG
Organism: Ferrovibrio sp.; assembly: GCA_041914045.1. Lineage (GTDB taxonomy): Bacteria > Pseudomonadota > Alphaproteobacteria > Ferrovibrionales > Ferrovibrionaceae > Ferrovibrio. The sequence goes on from JAYSEE010000035.1 coordinate 13,659, forward strand.
AAGCGCGGCCTGGCCTATTCGGTCTATGCCTATCCCACCAGCTATCGCGATACCGGGCTGCTGACGCTCTATGCCGGCACCGGCGGCGAAAAGCTGGATGAACTCACCCCCGTTCTGGCCGATGAACTCGCCCGCATGACCGGGCCGATCGACGGCGCCGAGATCGAGCGCGCGCGCAATCAGCTCAAGGTCGGCATGGTGATGTCGCTGGAAAGCTCCAGCGCCCGGCTGGAACAGCTCGGCCGGCAGATGCTGCTGCATGGCCGCGTGCTGGATGTGGACGAGATTCTCGCCGCCATCGAGGCGGTGGATGAAACCGCCTTGCGCCGCGTGGCCGAGCGGATCATGCGTGCTGCCAAGCCGGCGCTGGCCGCCATGGGGCCGGTGCAGGGGTTGGAATCCTACAGCCGCTTCGCGGCGCGCTTCGGCTGAGGCAACCATGCTGTTCGGGCGCTTCCTCACCGGCCCAGCGCCCGCGCTGGTCGGTCAGCGCCTCTATCTGCGCCATCCCTTGCCGGGCGATTTCGAAGCCTGGGCCGCGTTGCGCATCGTAAGCCGCGCGCATTTGCAGCCCTGGGAACCGAGCTGGGCCGAGGATGCGCTCAGCCGCGACGGTTTCCGCCGCCGGCTGGGCTGGTTCGACAAGATCAAGCGGCAGGAAAGCGGCGAGGCCTATTTTCTATTCGCCCGGCGCGACGACAGCCTGCTGGGCGGCATCACGCTGTCCAACATCCGGCGCGGCGCGGCGCAATGCGGCGAACTCGGCTATTGGATCGGCCAGCCCTATGCCGGCCAGGGCCTGATGGGCGAGGCGCTGCAATTGATGCTGCGGCATTGCTATGGCGCGCTGAAACTGCATCGCCTGGAGGCCGCCACCTTGCCGGAGAACGAGCCGAGTCAGCGCCTGCTGCTGCGCGCCGGTTTCCAGGCCGAGGGCATAGCGCGGCAATTCCTCAAGATCAACGGGGCCTGGCGCGACCATCGCGTCTATGGCCGCCTGGCCGATGATGAAGCGCTTTAGGCGTGCCCCGCCACGCTGGCCAGATGGCCGGCGCTGATGCCGAGCAGGCCGAGCGAGCGTTCCCACAAACTGTCGAGATCGGGATCGAAGATCAGGTCGAATTCGGCCGGCACGGTGAGCCAGCCATTTTCCTGCAATTCGGTATCGAGCTGGCCCGCGCCCCAGCCGGCATAGCCCAGCGCGAACAGCTTATGCTGCGGGCCGGTGCCGGTGGCGATGGCGCGCAGCACGTCCAGCGTGGCGGTCAGGCCGATGCCCTTATCCTCGTCGATGGTTACGCTGCCGGGCTGCATGTAGTCGGTGGAATGCAGCACGAAGCCGCGCCCGGTTTCCACCGGGCCGCCCTGGCGCACCACGAGATTCGGTTCCGCCGTGGTTTCGATGCTGAGCTGCTGCAACAGGCTGGTGAAGCTGAGGCCCGGATAGGGCTTGTTGATCACCAGCCCCATCGCGCCTTCCGCGTTATGCGAGCACATATAGATCACGGTGCGGGCGAAGCGCGAATCCGGCATGCCGGGCATAGCCACCAGCAATTGGCGCTCCAGATAGCCTGTCAGATTTCGTCCGCTTTGTCCGGTCTTCGGCATACTGGCCCTCGAGCGAGAGATGCTGCGATTGTTACCGGGCGGCGGCCGAAAGTCCATAACTGGGCCGGAAATGTTGTTATGGCAGATTACCGGCATACCTCTTGCTCGTCAGGCCGCGAAGGACCATTTTATGGGGCGGCGGAACGCCTTAGACGGAGAGAACGAATGACCATCAAGGTTGGCGACAGCATTCCCGACATCACCGTGTATACAATGGGTCCGAACGGCCCCGAGGCCGTGAAGACCAGCGCGCTTTTCGCCGGCAAGAAGGCGGCCTTGTTCGCTCTGCCGGGCGCTTTCACGCCCACCTGCTCGGCCAAGCACCTGCCTGGCTATATCGAGAAGGCGGCCGAATTCAAGGGCAAGGGCTTCGACCTGATCGCCTGCCTGTCGGTGAACGACGCTTTCGTGATGGGCGCCTGGGGCAAGCAGCAGAATGCCGGCGAAGCAGTGATGATGCTGGCCGATGGCAGCGGCGAATTCACCAAGGCGATCGGCATGGAATTCGATCTCGGCGCACGCGGCATGGGCGTGCGTTCGCAGCGCTATTCGATGATCGTCGAAAACGGCAAGGTGAAGTCGATCAACCTGGAAAAGCCGGGCGCTTTCGAAATCTCCGACGCCGGCACGCTTCTCGGCCAGGCCTGATAGCAATTCGATTGAAAGCTGAGCTGGATGGTCGCGGTGCGCGGCTATCCGGTTCGGCTTTCAGCAACTAAAAAATCCGTCACCGCCGCACTTGTTGCGGCGGTCCTACTTGTTGTGGCGATTCATGGTTGGGCAGTTTCAGTGCCGCGGAAATGGACCCTCGCAACAAGTGCGAGGGTGACGAAGGAGGCTGGGCTGCCAGCAAGAGCCCAAGGCAGAATCGTATTGGCTTTGCGCAGAGTCAAAGCAAACGCTTCAATCTCAGGCGTTTCCGATATCCACCGAAGTCTAAACCGGACAGTAGTGCAACAAGTGCGAGGGTGACGATTTTAGGGTAAATCCACCCAGCCCTTGGGCGAATGCATGCCCGGCTCAGGCCTCTCTCTTTTCACCGCCGCCGGCCGCCACGCGCGCCAGCTTATCCACGCGCTCATTCTCCGGGTGTCCGCTATGGCCGCGCACCCAAATCCATTCGATGGCATGCGGCGCCATCGCGGCTTCCAGCCGCTGCCATAGATCCACATTCTTCACCGGTTTGCGGTCGGCGGTTTTCCAGCCGCGTGCCTTCCAGGGCCGCAGCCATTTCTGCACGCCGTCGATCAGGTAGCGGCTGTCGCTATGCAGGCGCACGCTGCAGGGGCGTTTGAGCGCCTCCAATGCGCCGATGGCGGCCATCAATTCCATGCGGTTGTTGGTGGTGGCGGGATCGGCGCCCGATATTTCGCGCTCATGGCCGTTCAGCCGCAGCAATGCCCCCCAGCCGCCTGGGCCGGGATTGCCCAGGCATGCGCCATCGGTGAAGGCCTCGACGGCATCATCGCTCATCGCTCGATGCCATACGCGCTGGGGCCCAATACCAGGCGATGGAAATTCAGCTTCTGCCAGTATTCCAGCGGGTCTTTGGGGCGTACCAGCGCGCCGGGCACTTGGTTCAGCCAGTCGTAAAGCCGGCAGAATAGCGGCAGGCTGAATACCTCGCCATCGGTCAGCTTGCGCACGCTTTCATAGCCGGCTACGAAGGCCCGGCCTTTGGTGACGTTGAAGGCGCCGTCGGCTTCGAAGCACCAGGAATTCAGCATCACCGCGATATCGTAGGCCAGATAATCGTTGCAGGCGAAATAGAAGTCGATCAGGCCGCTCACCTCGTCGCCGAGGAACAGCACATTGTCGGGGAACAGGTCGGCATGGATCACGCCGGCCGGCAACGGCATCGCCTCTCCGGCCTGCGGCGTCGGCGGCCAGGCGGCGGCCAGCGAATCCCATTCGCGGGCGATTTCGTTTTCCAGCCCGGCGCGCACTTTCGAGGCGCGCTCGCCGCAGGCTTCGATCAGGCTTTTCCAACCCGGCAGGCTCAGCGCATTGGGGCGGTGGCCTTTGAAATCTTGGCCGGCCAGATGCAGCTTCGCCAGCGCCGCGCCCACGCCATGGCAATGTTTCGCGCTCGGGCGTTTTTGCGACACGCCGTTGAGAAAGCTGATGATGGCGCAGGGCCGGCCGGCGGCCTGGCGCAAAGCCTGGCCGTCGCGGCCCGCGATCGGCGTGGGGCAGGGCAGGCCATGGCCGGCCAGATGCTGCATCAGGCCCAGGAAATACGGCAGGTCGGCGGGATCCACGCGGCGTTCGTACAGCGTGAGGAAATAACTGCCGCGATCCGTCGCCAGCATGAAGTTGGAATTCTCCACGCCCTCCGCGATGCCTTTATACGACAGCAACTGGCCGATATCGTATTGCGCCAGCAGGGCTTCCAGTTGTTCGTCGTCGATCTCGGTGTAAACCGCCATCTCAACCCGCCTTCGCCGAGGGCTGCTCCAGCGCCGACGGCAATTTGAACTGCACGGCCTCGGTGGCGGTGGTCACTTCGCGCAAGGTCACGTCGAAGCGCTGGCGGAAGGCGTCGATCACTTCCTCCACCAGCACTTCCGGCGCGCTGGCGCCGGCGGTAATGCCCACGCTGCGGCAGGCGTCCAGCGCCGCCCAGTCAATATCGGCGGCGCGCTGCACCAGCAGGGCGATATCGCAGCCCAGGCGTTTACCCACCTCCACCAGTCGCAACGAGTTGGAGGAATTCGGCGCGCCGATCACCAGCAGCGCATCGCATTCGGCGGCAATCGCCTTCACGGCGGCTTGCCGGTTGGTGGTGGCGTAGCAGATGTCTTCCTTGCGCGGCGCTTCGATGGCGGGAAAGCGCGCCTGCAAGGCGGCGATGATCTCGGCGGTATCGTCCACCGAAAGCGTGGTCTGGGTGATGAAAGCCAGTTTGCG
>JAYSEE010000036.1:0-7063 GCA_041914045.1 Ferrovibrio sp.
GCGGCATCTGCATCAGGCTGAGGATGCCTTCCTGCATGCGCGCGCCGCCGGCGGCGGCGAACACGATCAAGGCCGCGCGCTGGTTGATCGCCAAGGTGGCGGCGGCAATCAAGGCCTCGCCGGCCGCCATGCCCATCGAACCGCCCATGAAGGAGAAATTCTGCACCGCCGCCACCACGTCGTGGCCGGTGAGCGAGCCATGCGCCACGGTGATGGCGTCGCGCAGCCCGGTCTTGGCGCGGGCATCCTTCAGGCGCTCGGGATAACGCTTGGAATCGCGGAAGCCCAGCGGGTCTTGCAGCACGTCGGGCAATTCGATGGTCTGGTATTCGCCATTATCGAACAAGGCGGCGAAACGCTGCTTGGCGCCGATGCGCAGATGATGATCGCATTTCGGGCAGACATGCTGATTCGCCTCGAGTTCCTTGGCGAAGATCATCTGGCCGCAATTGGGGCATTTATTCCAAAGATTATCGGGCGTGTCCTTCTTGCGCGCCAGGTCGCGGATACGCGGCAGCACCGTGCGGGTAAGCCAGTTCATCGCTCTCTCCTCGAACTCTCAGCTCAACTCAATCAGCGGCGGGCGGCGCGCACGGCGTCGCCCAGTTCGCGCACCAGGGCCAGCAGATGCGCGGCCGGGTCCAGCCCCTTGGCCTGCGCTTCCGCCACCCGCTCCACCAAAGCCGAGCCCACCACGGCGGCATCGGCCACGCGGGCGATCTCGGCGGCGCGCTTGCCGTCGCGGATGCCGAAACCGACGCCCACCGGCAGATCGGTATGGCGCTTGATGCGGGCCACCGCCGCCGCCACCGCGTTATTGTCGGGCGCGGCGGCGCCGGTGATGCCGGCAATCGACACATAGTAGAGGAAGCCCGATGTATTGGCGAGCACGGCCGGCAGGCGGGCATCGTCGGTGGTGGGCGTGGCCAGCCGGATGAAATTCAACCCGGCCTTGAGCGCGGGCAGGCAGAGTTCGTCGTCTTCCTCGGGCGGCAGGTCCACCACGATCAGGCCATCCACGCCGGCGGCCTTGGCATCCGTCAGGAAGGCATCCACGCCATAAGCCGAGATCGGGTTGAAATACCCCATCAGCACGATCGGCGTGGCGTTGTCGGCTTTGCGGAAGCCGCGCACCAGATCGAGCGTCTTGCGCAGAGTAGCGCCGTTGCCGAGCGCACGCAGATTCGCCGCTTGAATGGAGGGGCCATCGGCCATCGGATCGGTGAAGGGCATGCCCAGTTCGATCACATCGGCGCCCGCCGCCGGCAGACCGGCGATGATGCGCGCCGAGGTTTCGTGATCCGGATCGCCGGCGGTGATGAAGGTGACCAGGCCGGCGCGGCCTTCGGCTTTCAGATCGGCAAAGCGTTTTTCGATGCGGCTCACAGCTTCACTCCGAGGGCATTGGCCACGGTGTAGATATCCTTGTCGCCGCGGCCCGACAGGCAGACCACCATGATATGGTCCTTCGGCAGCTTGGGCGCGACGCGCATCACATGGGCGAGCGCATGGGCGCTTTCCAGCGCCGGGATGATGCCTTCCAGCTTCGACAGCAGCTGGAAAGCCTCCAGCGCTTCCTTGTCGGTGGCGGAAACGTATTCCACGCGGCCCACATCATGCAGCCAGGCATGTTCGGGCCCGATGCCGGGATAATCCAGGCCGGCCGAAATGGAATGCGCTTCGGTGATCTGGCCGTCGGCATCCTGCAACAGGAACGTGCGGTTGCCATGCAGCACGCCGGGCACGCCGCGCGCCAGCGATGCCGCATGCTTGGCGGTATCCAGGCCTTCGCCGGAAGCTTCCACCGCCTGGATCGCCACGTCCTTGTCGTCAAGGAAGGGATGGAACAGGCCGATGGCGTTGGAGCCGCCGCCGATGCAGGCCACCAGGCTGTCGGGCAGGCGGCCTTCCTTCTCCAGAATCTGCTCGCGGGTTTCCTGGCCGATCACCGATTGGAAATCGCGCACCAATTGCGGATAGGGATGCGGGCCGGCCGCCGTGCCGATGATGTAAAACGTGTCATGCACATTGGTCACCCAATCGCGCAGGGCTTCGTTCATCGCATCCTTCAGCGTGCGCGAGCCGGATACCACCGAGCGCACTTCCGCGCCCAGCAGCTTCATGCGGAACACATTGGGCTGCTGGCGGGCGATATCCACTTCGCCCATATACACCACGCAGGGCAGGCCGAAACGCGCCGCCACCGTGGAGGTGGCCACGCCATGCTGGCCCGCGCCGGTTTCGGCGATGATGCGCTGCTTGCCCATGCGCTTGGCCAGCAGGATCTGGCCGATGCAATTGTTGATCTTATGCGCGCCGGTATGGTTCAGCTCTTCGCGCTTGAAGTAGATTTTCGCGCCGCCCAGATGCTTGCTCAGCGGTTCGGCGTAATAAAGCGGGCTGGGCCGGCCGACATAATCCTTGAAGAAGTAATCCATCTCCGCCTTGAAGGCCGGATCGGCCTTGGCGGCGGTGTAATGCTTCTCCAGATCGAGGATCAGCGGCATCAGGGTTTCGGCCACGTAGCGGCCGCCGAACTTGCCGAAATGGCCGCGTTCGTCGGGGCCCGAGCGGTAGGAATTCAGCGCGGTCATGCTTGCTCCCATCACAGAATCAGATATCGCGGGCGGCGGCCAGGAAGGCGCGGATTCTCTCCGGGTCCTTGCGGCCAGGCGCGGATTCCACGCCCGAGGAAACGTCTACGGCATTGGCGCCCGAGCGCTGCACGGCCTCGGCCAGATTGCCGGCATGCAGGCCGCCCGACAACAGCCAGGGGCGTTTGAAGCTCTGGCCTTGCAGCATGCTCCAATCGAAGCTCAGGCCATGGCCGCCGGGGCGGGTGGCATCCTTGGGCGGCGATGCATCGAACATTAGCCAATCCACGATATCCTCGTATTCGCGCGCCTTTGCGATATCGGCGGGCTCGCGCACCTTGATCGCCTTGATCAGCGGCAGGCCGAAATAGATCGCGATGGCGCGGCAGCGTTCGGGCGTTTCATCGCCATGCAATTGCAGCAGATCAAGCCGCGCCTTGCCCAGCACCGTATCGAGGAAATCATTCTCCGGATCGACGAACACGCCCACGCGGTCCACGCCGCTGGGCACCTGTTGCAGCAATTGCGCCGCAGCCTCGGCGCCGATATTGCGCGGCGAGGCCGGGAAGAACACGAAGCCCACCATATCCGCGCCGTTATCCAGCGCGGTCTGCAACCCCACCGGCTCGCTTAGGCCGCAAATCTTGGTGAACAAAGTCATGGTTGCTACTCGGCCAGTTCGGCGGCGATCGCCAATGCTGCGGCTTCCGGATCGTCGGCATCGGTGATCGGGCGGCCGATCACCAGATGGTCGGCGCCCAGCTTCATGGCCTGCGCCGGCGTCATCACGCGCTTCTGATCGCCGGCCGCCGAGCCCTTGGGCCGGATGCCCGGTACCACCAGTTTGAAATCCGGGCCGCAGGCTTTGCGCAGCAATTCGATTTCGGTGGCGGCGCAGATCACGCCGTCGGCGCCGGCATCCTGCGACAGCTTGGCCAGCCGCACCACATGCTGGCTCACATCGCCGCCCAGGCCGATGGCTTCCAGGTCGGAAGTGTCCATCGAGGTGAGCACGGTGACGGCCAGGATCATCGGCTTCTGCCGGCTGGAATGCGCGGCATCCACGGCGGCGCGGATCATCGCCGGGCCGCCGGCGGCATGCACGGTCACGAACATCGGCCCCATGCCGGCGGCGGCCGAACGGATGGCGCCGCCCACGGTGTTGGGGATGTCGTGGAATTTCAGGTCCAGAAACAGCGGCGCGCCGGTGGGCAGAATGGCGCGCACTTCCGTGGGGCCGAAGGCCGTGAAGAATTCCTTGCCCAGCTTCACCCCGAAGCCGGCAGCGGAGGCGGCGCGGGCGCAGCGGGCGGCGAAGGCCAATTCGGACGTGTCGATGGCGCAGAAGACGGGTGCGATGCGGGTCATGCCAGGATCTTTGAAGATGGGTTGCGGCGCTTATACAAGAAGCCAGGGCGCAAGTCTGCCCCTAACGCATGGCGAATATCATCTCAGCGATGGCCGGAAACCGGCTTTTTCTGCTCAGATAACGCATTGGCCATGTATTTGCGCAGCACGGTATTGATGCGGGTCTGGTAGCCTTCGCCCTGGGCCTGGAAGAATGCCACCACATCGGCATCCAGCCGCATGGTTACCGGCCGTTTCACCGGACGGTAGAACCGGCCGCGCTGCGGCAGCCGCCCATCGGCGCCGGGCCGGCTGAAATCCACTTCCGGCTGATCGGAAAAATCTATCGCGGCGTCAGGCAGCATTGCCAGGGTTTCCGCTTCATTCTGCAAAGCAGCCTCAGAAATCCCCGGTTTCATAGGCTCTGCGTTCTCCGGCGGAGGCGCGGCGGGCCGAGATGATGCGGATTGTTTCTTCGCCATCGTCGTCACTCCATAAATGCGCCACCAGCAGGATCGCTACGCCGCGCACCATGCCAAGGGTCTGCCAGCGTTGCTCGCCCTCCACGATGCGGTCCAACCGCGAGGCATGCAGCGGATCAGCGAACACCTCGCAAGCCAGTTCGAAGCTCACGCCATGCTTCTGGCGGTTGCCGGCGGCTTTCGCGGGATCCCAGATGAAATTCACGCTGCCTCTTTCTATATGTACTAATTTGTATGTACAAAATCTCTGCGTCAAGTCGTTATGGCGCGGCCGGCGGCAAGATGCTACATCCCGGGCATGCGCAAACTCCTTCTGAAATCCGCATTTATGGCCGTTTTCGGCTTTTTCGTAGCGGGTCCGGCCCTGGCGGCCGATCATGCCTCGATCCTGATGTATCACCGCTTCGGCGAGGACCGGATTCCCTCCACCAATATCCGGCTGGAGCAGTTCGAAGCGCATCTGGCTGAATTGACCTCGGGCGCTTATCGCGTGCTGCCGCTGGGCGAGATCATCGCCAAGCTGCGCAAGGGCGAGGCTTTGCCCGACCGCACGGTGGCGATCACCATCGACGATGCCTATCTCTCGACCTTCACCGAAGGCTGGCCGCGCCTCAAGAAGGCCGGGCTGCCGGCCACGCTGTTCGTTGCCAGCGAGCCGGTGGACAGCCGGGTGCGCGGCTATCTGAATTGGGATCAGATCCGCAAGATGCGCGATGAAGGTTTGGAGATCGGCGCGCACGGCCATACCCATGAAAGCTACGGCCTGCTGCCGCTCGACAAGATGCGCGCCGATCTGGCGCTGTCGCTGGAACGCTACAAGGCGGAGCTGGGCGCGGTGCCGCCGCTTTTCGCTTATCCCTTCGGCGAGTGGAATGCCGCCAGCCTGAAGGAAATCCGCGCCTCGGGTTTTCAGGCCGCTTTCGGCCAGCATTCCGGCGTGGCGCATGCCAAGCATGATTTCTTCTGGCTGCCGCGCTTTCCGATGAACGAGACTTATGGCGACATCAAGCGCGTGCGCCAGGCGCTGAATGCGCTGCCGTTTCCGGTCGACGCCATCGAGCCCGAGGAAGTGCTGCTGCGCGGCGCGGCGCAGAATCCGCCGGCCTTGCGCTTCACCATCGCCGAGGGCGTGAAGTATCTCGACCGCATGACCTGCTATCCCTCGCAGGGCGGCACGATCCCACCGAAGCGGATCGACGACAGACGCTTCGAGATCAAGCCGCCATCGGCTTTTCCCAAGGGCCGCAGCCGCATCAGCTGCACTTTGCCCACCGACGAGGCGGGCCGCTTCCGCTGGTTCGGCATTCAGTTCCTGGTGCCCTAGAATTCCATCGGCTGCGGGCTGCCGAGCGAGCGGAAATAGGCTTCCACGGCGGCCCGGCGCGGGATCGGGGCCACCGCGCCATAGCCGATGGTGGACAATGCCGCCGCCGTGTTGGCGTAGGCGGCGGCTTCCGGCGCCGGAATGCCGCGCGCCAGTTCGGCCAGGAAAGCGCCATCGAAGCAAACGCCGGCCCCGGTGGCATCCACGCTGGGCACGCTATGGCCCGGGATGCGCCAGCGTTTGCCGTTCTCGGCCAGCAGCACGCCGGCGGCGCCGCATTTCAGCACCACCAGCGGAATATCCATCGCCGCGTAGTAATCCAGGATCGCTTCCGGCTTTTCCAGGCCGCTTAAGCTGCGTGCATCCTCCAGACCGGGCAGCAGGATATGGCTATGCTTCGCGGCGCGGTGAATCTGTTCGCGGGCTTCCTGCAAGCCCCAGAGTTTGAGGCGCAGATTGGTATCGAAAGCCACGCGGCGGCCGGCCTTGCGCGCGATATCCATGGCGGCGAAGCAGGTGTCGCGCAAGCTGGGCGAGACGGCCAGGCTGATGCCGGAAAGCTGCAGCAGGCCGGCATTTTCGATCAAGCCGCGCGGCAGGTCGCCGGGCCGCATGCGGCTGGCCGCCGAATCCTTGCGGTAATACGTGAAGGCATGGCCCTGGCTGGTATGGGTGACGAAATAGATGCCGGTGGCGGCTTCGCGGCTGCGGCCCACGCCGGCGGTGTCCACGCCTTCCTCGCTCCACAGCGCCAGCAGCAGATCGCCGAACGGATCGGCGCCCACCTGGGTGACATAGCCCACCTTGGCGCCCTGGCGCGCGGCGGCCATGGCGCAATTCGAGGTGTCGCCGCCGAAGCCGCGCAGATATTGGTCGCTGCCCGGTCCGCCGGTCTGGTTGAATTCCACCATGGCTTCGCCCAGACAGATCAGATCGAACGGGCCGCCCAGATCGAGCGCCATTGCCGCCGCCTCCAGCCTGCATAATCGGCCTATGCTGTATCGCAGCGCCCCATCCCGGGCAATGGTTTCTTGCATATCAGATATGACTTGTGGGTGATCGGGGGCGCTGCTAGCCTGCGGCTCTTGTCGTTTATCGGAGGCCGCGATGGCCAGGGCCAAAGCCCCGCGCAGTACCGTTATCGAACGCCCCAAATCGCTGACCGAATTGGTGAAAGAGCAAATTCGCGACCGCATCGTGGATGGCGAATTGCGGCTTGGCGAGGCTTTGTCGGAAAACGTGCTGGCGGCCCAGCTCGGCCTGTCGAAAACGCCGGTGCGCGAGGCTCTGCTGCAATTGAAGCTGGAGGGCCTGGT